>DATLSS010000051.1:0-25448 GCA_035534035.1 Candidatus Acidiferrales bacterium
GGGCTGACGTTGCTGAAGCCGAGTTGCGCAGGCGTGGTTTTGTCGCTTGGGACGGCCTGCAATGTCGCCGTGCGATTGATACTGCCTCGAAGCTCGTTCGTCCATCCGTTAGCAAACACGTGCGTCCACGCAAGCGACCCGACCTGGTCTTGAGTGTTCGTCGAAAAACCCGAGCCGCTAGGAACGTCCCCGCCTGTCGAGGCTCCGTTGATGACTTGGAACGGAAAAATCTGTCGGCTATTGTCCACCAGATAGTTGAATGAGAGTGTATCGCGCGACGTCAGGAGTTGATCGACCCGCAGAATTCCCTGGTCCTCGTTTGTCGTTGCCGACGGCGATGAAATAAAAGTATTGTTCGGCCCGTTCGGCGGCGGAAGGTACTTAGCAATGTAGTTGGCGGACACCGGATTCACCGGGACTTGGTCGTTCGGGTAAGGGTTGCCTGTTACCGGGTTAAATAATTGGGTGCCGCCTGGGTTTATGCAGTTGCCGCTGGAATCAAAGCCACTCGAGGATCCCGACGCCGCGGGGCAAAGCTCGCCGAAATTCCCTCCTCGTTCCGCGGTATCCAGCACGTTCAAGAGCGGGGAAGTTTCGCCTTCGACCCGGCGTGCTCCCTGGTAGGCGGCAAAAAAGAAAGTTTTATCATGCTTAATCGGGCCTCCGAGTGTGCCGCCAAAGACGTTCCGTTTGAAGGGGCTCCGCGGTGCCCCCGCAGCGTTGAGGAAGAAATCGTTGGCATTCAACGCGTCATTGCGCAGGAATTCAAACACGTCTCCATGGAACTTGTTCGTTCCTGACTTGGTAATTTGGTTGACGATGCCGCCGGACGTGCGGCCATATTCCGCGTCATAATTGTTTGTAAGGATTCTGAATTCCTGTACGGCATCCGGATTTGGACTGACGGCAATGTTGTTGTCGAGAAAGTCCGTATTGTCCGCCCCATTCACAAGGAAAGTCATGGACTCCGAACGCTGTCCGCTTACAGAAAATGGATTGCCGGAACCGTCGCCGGGGTCCGTGGCGAAGACACCCGCTTGGAGCAGACCGAGTTGCAGCGTGTCGCGGCCCACCAGCGGCAGATCATTGATGGCCCGCTGATTTTCGACCTTGCCGAGGACCGCGCTGGTTGTATCCACCTGGGCCACGTTGCCAGTCACCTCAACGGTTTGCGTTGCTTCGCCCAGTTTTAGCGAAACATCGAGGCGTCCCTGCTGATTCAACTCGAGAGCAATGCCCTTTTGCTGGAACGTGACAAAACCTGACTTGTCGACTTTAAGCGTGTAGGTTCCCACCGGAACGACCGGGAATACGTAGTTGCCCGTGGCATTGGTTTCGGTCGTGAGCACAACGTTTGTCCCGGTATTCGTGAGAGTTACGTTAGCACCGACGATCACCGCACCCGACGGATCGGTCACTACGCCCCGCAATGAGGCCGTCGCTTCTTGCGCTCGGGCGGTTTTGTTCGAAATGAAGAATGCAGCAACCAAAATCGCCAGCACGTATAGCAACCAGGCTCGCTTCACAGTCCACCCCCGCGGATTGTTTGGACTAGGTTTGCGGATGCACGGCCGCGACAGAGAACCCCCGTCGCCAACGCCGTGCACCTTGATGAGATGACCCCTAGGATATTTCCCCCGGGCTACACAGCTACACCCATAATTGCCGTCCGATTTTGCAAGCGGTTTACCATAATTCGGTTTTTCGTTCAACGAGAAGCTAAAGCGAACAAAAGAAGCAAATTGATTCACGGTCCGTGTGGACTTCCTTTTGCGCAAGCAGCCGGGAAAATACTCGAAACCGTATTTCCCTCCACAAAGTGGAATTTAGAGTCCAACGAAAAGCACATCCCTGCCTGCGGCAGGCGGGCTCCACCGCCCTTCGCAGAAAACGCGACCAGAAAGGGGGCGGTTCGCTTCCATTCGACAGGGACCGGAGGTTTCGGGGCAAAAAAAAGCGGCCGGTGGGGGTGCCGGCCGCTGTGGGCATGGGTGATGGAGGTGCACTGATTTCGAGGCCCCGCATCGCGGGGGGCGCAACACCGAGCCTCGAACACCTCGTTATTCTGCCTTCCGGTGCCCGCAGGGTCGATAGGCCACAAGGTTCAATTCGTTCTGGTACCGAGGTACTGCTAAGCACGGCCTGGCTCCGCGACACTCCTAACGGCCGACGCCACGGGCGCCGAAATATCGCAGCCTATTCCCCTCGCATAGGGGGAGGCTCGGGCGGCCCTATCGTTATATAAGGAACATTGGCGTCTCGAAGAGCTTTGTTCAGATTAGCGAGGTCTGTATTCACGACCTCGTGTACGGAATCCAGCGCCGTGCCCAGCTCTTGAGAAACTCCTGCCATTTCGTTCCTTTCGGCCTGCGTCGGCGCGGCGCTGTAGCCCTCAATCTGGAACATCAGCCGCCCAATGCGCTGGGGCAGTGGCGGAGGGGTGTAATGCAAAGGTCCGCCCGCGCCAAACCCTCCGGCCGAAACAAATTTCCCGCTTAGGCCGTCCACTTTCTTTGCCAGCGCTTCGGCCTGTTTTTGAATGTTTTCGGGAATCTTGGGCGCGTCCGGCTTCTTCCACGCCGCCAGCGTGTCAGCGAGCGACTTCTTCAGTCCCCCGATTGTCTTTGCACCTTTGTCGGCCCGCTTGTAGAGATCATAGAGCTGCATTAAGGCGTCGTGCCGCGCCGCGCGATCGGCCGCACTGATCTGGATGCGCGGGTCCTCCTCCACTTTCACTGTCTGCGTCTGCGAATTATCACCGAGCGCCACTTTCACCGTGTACGTCCCCGGCTCGACCATCGGTCCTCGCGCGCCGCCACCGAAAAACCCTTGCGCTTGCGCCGCAAGTTGCTGAGGAGTTGGCTTCACCGGCGGGTCGTACCGTAAATCCCAGTCCACGCGGTTGATTCCCGCGCCGGCTTTTTTGTCGTCCATCTCGCGAATCGTTTTGCCCGACGAATCGAGCACGGTAATTTTCACTTTCTTGCCCTTCGCCGGCTTTGCTTTCAAGTAGAAATCAACCGAAGCTCCCTCCGGAGGATTCGGACCCAGAAAAACCTGCTGCCCGTCGAACCATCGATTCTGATAAATCCGCCACGCGATCGTATTGCGAATCGGGAACAGATGCAGATCTTCGCCCAGCGTTTTATCGTTCAAATGCTGCAGAAAGGTGATGTCATCCAAAATGTAAATCGAGCGCCCGTGCGTGGCCAATATCAAATCATTTTCGCGCGGCTGAATTTGAATATCATCGACCGGAACTGTCGGCAGGCCCATGCCCAGCTTGTTCCAGTGGCTGCCGCCGTCCAGAGAAAAATACGCGCCGAATTCCATTCCGGCGAAAAGCATGTTCGCGTCGCTCGGATGTTCGCGTATCACGTGCACCGTGCCCGTGCTTTCCGGCAATCCCGCCGAAATCGATTTCCAAGTCTGTCCGTAATTCATCGTCTTGAACAAATAAACGTGAAAATCATTCGACCGGTGCCCGTCGAACGTCACGTACGCTGTCCCTTCATTGAATTTCGAGGCGACCACCCGCGTCACGTAAGTCCCCTTGGGCACGCCGGGAACGCGATCCGCCACGTTCTTCCAATTCTGTCCGCCATCGCGCGACACCTGCAAATTCCCATCGTCCGTTCCCACCCACAGCACGGAGCTGTTCGTCGGCGACTCGTCAATCGTCGTGATCGTGGGATACCATTCCACTCCGTCATACAGCGACTGCGTATCCTTCGACGGAAGCTGCCCCAGAATCGGCAGCGTGTTGCGGTCCACTCCAGTCGTTAAATCGCCTCCGAGCCTTTTCCACGTGTCTCCCCGATCCGTGGACTTGAACAAAAAATTCCCGCCGTAATAAATCGTGTTGTGATCCCTCGTCGAAACCAGCAGCGGAGAATTCCAATTGAAACGATACGGCGGCTGTTCCTCCGGCGGCACGGGACGGATATTCAGCGCCTCATTCGTTCGCAAATCGCGCCGGCTCAAATTGCCGTCCTGCGACTCGGTGTAAATCGTCTGCGGATCCGCCGGATCGGGCTTCACATAAAATCCGTCGCCGCCGCCCACCATGAACCATGCGCTGTTAGGTATCCCGCCCGCAAAAAAAGTCCTGCTCGGCCCGCACCATTCCGCATTGTCCTGATATCCCGCGCAAACGTGATATGGCTGCTGATTGTCGTAGCCCACTTCATACGCCTGCCCCAGCGGCATCACGTTCAAATGATCCCAGTCGCGTCCCGCGTCGCGGCTTTCATACACGCCGCCATCGCAGCCCGCCAGCATGAAGTTCGAATTTTCCGGGTCGATCCAGATGCCGTGGAAATCGCTGTGGACTCCGCGTCCTCGCGTGGTCGCAAAAGTTTTTCCGCCATCCTCGGAATAATAAAGTTGTACGCCGCCCATCCAGATGCGCAGGTCGTTATTGGGGTCGACGCGAATCTGGCTGAAATACGACGGCCGCGGATTCATCGCGCTCATTTTCTTCCACGTCGCGCCGCTGTCCTCGCTGCGGAACACGCCGCCTTTGGCGTTTTGCACCAGCGCGTAGACGATGCTCGGATTTCGCCGGTAAACCGAAAGGCCGATTCTTCCCGTATTTCCGTTGTCCGGCAGGCCTTTCGTCAACTTGTTCCACGTCGCGCCGCCATCCGTCGTTTTGTAAATCGCGCTGCCCGGCCCTCCGCCATTGAAGCCCCACGCGGTGCGCCGCCGTTCATACGCTGCCGCGTAAAGAGTTGTCGGACTCTGCGGATCGATCGCCACGTCCGTCACGCCCGTGTCGTCGTTGATGAAAAGCAATTTGCTCCAGGTCTTTCCGCCATCGGTAGTCTTGAAAAGCCCGCGTTCGGGATTCGGTCCCCACAGATGGCCCACCGCCGCAACGTACACCACGTCCGAATTCCTCGGGTCGACGACGATTCTCCCAATCGCTTGCGTGTCATCGAGGCCGATGTGCGTCCACGTTTCCCCGCCATCGCTCGACTTGTAAACGCCGTCGCCCCAGGAAGCGCTCTGCCGGTTGTTCGCCTCGCCCGTCCCCACATACACAATCGACGGATTCGACGGCGCCACCGCCAGCGCGCCAATCGACGGATTCGGTTCGCTATCCCACACCGATTTCCACGTCATCCCTCCGTCCACCGATTTCCACACGCCGCCCGCCGCTGCGCCCAGATAGATCGTCTTCGGATCCGTTTCCGCCACCGCGAAATCGTCGATGCGCCCGCCCATGATCGCCGGCCCAATCGCGCGCATCTTTAGATTTGTAGTCGCCGATTCAATCGTCGGCGGCGTGACTTGCTCCGCTGACCCAGCGGCCCGCTCCTGCGCCGTGGCGACGGTGGCGACTATCACGCACGCGAATCCGAGCACCGCCAACATCGCAACCGAAAGCACACTTCGTAGCCGAATCGATCGCATATGGAATTGCATCATCGAACTCACCTCGCAAAAATATTTTCTTGGAAATCGCGCCACAACCTCACGGGCACCAGCCGTCGCGAAGGATCAACCAAAGACAAAATCGCCGCGCCGTCCGAATTACAACGCAAAGCTCGCAGAGTGAATCACCCCGTATGGTCCTACAGACGCACTGCAAGCTCAGCACGTTTCGTCGCGCCTCAGTGGCTGGCGTTCTTCCGCGCGGAATTGGCGATGCCTGAACTCTTTAAGAACTCATGACAGTTACTGCGGAGGGACGCGTTGGGCGGGTGAGTCCTAGCACGACCATTCCCGCGCAAGGGGCGCGCCTCGAAGAGTCATTTAATTGTTTCTTGTACTCTTTCTTCGTGCTATACAGACGCACACAGAAATTCCTTCAAGGAGGACCGATGCGAAATATTCTGTTTCTATGTGCAGTAGCCGTCCTATTTGCGGCGTGCTCTGCGCAGGGTGTGTTCGCGCAAACCGGCTCTGCCGGAGCGCCCATCAACGCTCAAGCCATGCAATCCACAAGCGTAAAGATGAAGTTCAAGACCATGAACAAGCTTTCGGCGGCGACCAATGCCATGCTTCAGACCGACGGCGATTCCAACGGAAACGGCGGAGGAAACAACGCGGGCACGAAGACCATCCCTCATTGGCACGGTGCCTTCATCTACCAGGGGATCGTGTACCCATACATCATGGCTGGACATAACCCTCGGCGAGGCGATGCCACAAGCATCGGCACGCAGGTTATTCCGATAAACATGGTGCTTGACGGTTGCGTGGATGCGAGTGGAAACCCTGTCGCCTTCAACATTGACCATGCCACTTTGAAAAATACCTTCAACTCTCCCGAATTCGAATCCGCGAGCTTCTCGACTGGATATACGCAGTACACCGACGCGGTGCAACGCGCCGAGTTTCACTCAGTGATGAAGGATGACTGGCACACCCTGTTGAACACGCCGCAGATTCTCGAGCCCGTGACGATGGAAGTTCCGCCAGAAGATTCCGCGTGCGTGTACTTTCCGCCCACAGGACAGCCATTCGCCGACGTGAACATTGATTATTTTGCCGGGCAATTGGAGACGATCCTCGAGCTAGAAGACGTCGACCCCAAGCAACTGCCCATCGTGCTGACCAAAGACGTCGTATTGTTCGAAGGCACCAACATTTTTAATTGCTGCGTCATCGGTTTCCACTCCGCCGGCCCAGTCCTCGGCGTGGTCGGAAACCCCGCGCAGACGTTTGCGTGGGCCTCGTGGCTATCCCCGGCTGACAATTTCGGAGGCGGCTTTGAGGACATCCTCCCGCTCAGCCACGAGATCGGCGAGTGGGCGAATGATCCCTTCACGAACAACATCGTTCCACCCTGGCAGGAGCCGGACGGCTCAGGATCCTGCGGAGGCAATCTGCTGGAAGTGGGAGATCCCGTGGAAATTTTCCCCAATCCTGCCTTCCCCGTCGTAGTTGACGGGTACCAATATCATCCACAAACGCTGGCGCTGCTGGAATGGTTCACGCGCGAGACGCCTTCGAGTGCCATTGACGGAGCATACAGTTACGCGAACGAGAGCTTATTGCCGTCGCCTTCGATCGCGTGCGCGCCCTGATAACGGCGGCCGTTAAGCGAAATAGAAGCGTGCGCGAAACAGCCACTGATTTTGCTCCGCTACAATGATGGAAGTCCGTACTGGAAATGGCCTGGACTTATGACAAGGTCCGGGCCATTTCCTTTTCCTTTTTGGGCGTCTTTTCGGCGCGCCGTTAGAGGGGTGGCCCGGCGACCATTTACGTGCAGCCGGGCAGCCGGAACGCGCCGATCCTTGTGCTGTAACTCGTGCTGTCTTTTTTCAAGTAGTCGCCAACGTACCAAAACGTGCAGTCGTCGCTGGGATCGATCGCGGTCGTCGTGTAGTCTTCCCATCGGAGGCTGTTCGTTTGCGCGGCCTCGCCATCGACCAGCACTGTCTCGTGAAGCGTTAGAAAGCCTTTTGTATCGCCATTGAGCCTTGCGGCGAATCGTTGCCCCGCGAAATTTGGGGTTCCACCGAACGAATAGCCGACGCCGATGTTTCCGTTCTTATCCATGGCGATGCTGGGCATCCAACGGTAGAAACCATCTGGGGCGTAAGTCCCTTGTTGATAGAGGAAGGGATCGCGTTTCTTGTCGAGCCGGAACTCGTACCAGCGCACGCCTCCGCCGCCTGCCTGCGTCGCAATCGAATGGGCAGCGACGATCGATTCGCGGTCACCTATCCTGCGGTAGACCAGCCGTTGCATGATTTTGTCGCCCTGCGCGTCGAGCCGCTGGTCGGTGCCGGGCTGCGGAACGCAGTTCGACAATTGGCCGTTGCACAGATAGTGATAGGGAGCCACATCGATTTTTACCGGGCCGCTGGCCTTCGTATTCGCGGGATTGTCCCAGTCGACGTGGACCTTCCAGAAATAAATTCCATCATCGTCGAAGATTTTTTTGAGTTGCGTGCCGCCCGTTGCCATCATGATGTTCGGTGCGCCGCGCGGAGGCAGCTGCTTTCCATCGATGTCCGCGTTATTCAGGAAGTTGACGCCATCGATGACGATGCACTGCTCGGTGGCGGGCCGTCCTTTCAGCATCTTGTTGCGATCCGCGATGCAAACATGTTTCTGAATCACGGTGTCTCCGGTGCTTGTGGGAACGTAATAGCCATCGGGCCAGATGGCGGGACGCGGATAATCGGGGAACAGCGTCCGTTCAAACGCGTAGCGATAATACGTGCCGAGCGGATCGCCGCTGGTGCTCACGGCGTAGCACATCGCGTAGGTTCCCTGGCCTTCTCCCGGATTTGCAGGCGGCGCGGCGGGCGGGCCTGGATCGGACGCCTGGCCCGGATGGGCGGCCTGGCCGTGAAGCGCTGCCGCGCCCTGCGCCGCCGGTGCACCGCGGCTTTCGAACTCGCCCGGCGCGATGCGGCTGAAGATAGGCATCACAATCAGCCAGCGTCCGGCTAACTGGTCGTAGCGGACGACGGCGTCGCCATTGTCGCGCGCTTCGCAAACACCGCCGAAGCCCGAGAAAATGGTATTCGTCGGCACCGGTCCGTACAGCACGGTTCCGCTCTTGTCGTACCGCGCGCCTTTCTTGGTGTAGACCGCCAGGCGCGCATTCACGATTTGCACAATATTATTCGGTCCGACCGCAAGACTGTTATCCGACGGGTTGCGGTAGATGCCGCGAAACCCAGCGGACGGCTGCGGACCTGTGAAGCCGGTGCCGAGCCCGTCGAAACTTTCAAGCAACGGCGCTGCTGGCCGCTCTCCCTGTGATATTTGCTCGACCGCTGCGCCTGCCGCCGTGATCGTTGGGGCCGGCGGCGGTTCATCGCGTTTTTGCGCCGCGTCTTGAGCGTTTGGAGATGCGCCGCATGTTGCGCTGCCGCATTCGGCAGGGCGCATTTCCGGCTCTGCGAACGGTATGCGCGCGCCGCCAAGCGGCAGTGAGACGTCGAACGCCATCGCGGGATGAATCGCGGCTGGGCCCACGACGGGCGAAGAGACAGGCTCCGCCGCCAGGTGAATGCCGCGAAAAGCGACCGGCGAAGTTACGCGGGGATTGTGGCCGGCGGCACTTTGTGCGGTACGCGTACTCCGCCCGGACTGGCTGGCGAAGAAAATAGAGCCGAGTAACAACACAATCGCGGCTGTCCGGCGTGCTTGTTGAACATGATTCATGAAAGCTCCACCAATTTTTTCAGAAGCAGCCGCCGCGAGCGGCTGGCAAACGATCCTTATTAAGACCGTGTCCATCCGAGATCGTGGCGGCAACGGCAATGACGTCCGGACGCGGTTGGCTGATACGATTGCGGCAAAAGAGTGCCTTCGAATAGCGCAAAATGCAACTCTTCCTTGGTATTTAATCTGAGAAACCTGGCGCGCTGACTGTAAAGTTGAAGAGGGTGCGCGAGCGTGGTAGCCTCGAACCATTCACGGAGTTTGTTGCGCGACGCAATTTCTTGGGGCGCCCGCCGCGACGCGGAAATTTTATCGTGGGCACTGCCGCCGCCAAACTCGAACGCACGAATCTCGAACAAACCGTCCGGGAAATCCTAACGGAACTCTTGCGCGAGTTGGGAAATCCGCGCGCGCTCGATGAATTTGCGCGCCACGGAGCTAACGCGCACCTGGAACGCCATCTGGGGCTGGGCAGCCTCGAGCGCGTCGAGCTGATGTTGCGCCTCGATAATGTCTTCTCGATTCACCTGCCGGAAAAGGTGGTTGCGGAAGCCGACACTCCCGCCGATTTGCTCGAAGCTGTTCTGCAGCAACTTTCTAGCGCGCCAAATGACGCGTCCACAGACGATTCGCGCGTCTCGCCCAGTACGCGGATTCGAGATTTTCATCCGGCAATTCCCTGCCAAATGCGACGAACTTTGCGCGAGGAGCTCGCCCGGGCCGAAACGCTGACGGATGTTTTTCGCATTCGCGCACGCATCGACCCCGCGACCGCGCACATTTATTTGTACGAAGAAGATGGCAAGATCCGCACGATCACCTGCGGCGAGCTTTTTGCGCGCGCATCCGCTGTTGCGGCCGAGCTTGCGCGCCGCGGAATTTCTCCCGGCGACACGGTCGCGATCATGCTTCCCACCTGCGCCGAGTTTTTCTGGACCTTTGCCGGAATATTGCTTGCGGGAGCGGTTCCCGTGCCGATTTATCCGCCGTTTCGCGCCGACCGCATCGAGGAATACGCCACCCGGCAAGCCGCGATTTTGCGCAACGCCGAAGCGCGATTACTCGTCACGTTTCGTCAAGCGGAAGCGGTGGCGAAGTTGCTCCAGCCACAGGTGAAATCGCTTCGTGGAGTGGCGACCGCCGAGCGTCTCGCCGCGTCGGGCGGAGCGCCGCAGCCGCCCGCCACGGAAATTCGTCCCGTCGAGGACGCCGCGCATCGCGCACGGCCCGAAGACATCGCGTTTCTGCAATACACCTCGGGCTCCACTGGAAATCCGAAAGGTGTGGTGTTGACACACGCCAATCTGGTGGCAAATGTTCGCTCGATTGCCGAATACGTTGGCATGCACGATGACGACGTGGTGGTGAGTTGGCTGCCGCTCTATCACGACATGGGTTTGATTGGCGCATGGTTCGTTCCGTTAATGACCGGTATTCCGCTTGTCGTGATGTCTCCGCTCGCGTTTTTGAGCCGGCCGGAGCGTTGGCTGCGCGCGATTCATGAGCATCGCGGCACGCTGAGTCCCGCGCCGAATTTTGCATACGAATTGTGCGTGCGAAAAGTGTCCGACCGCGAAATGGAAAATCTCGATCTGAGTTCGTGGCGTGCCGCTTTGAATGGCGCGGAACCGGTTCGTCCCGAGACGCTCAAGCGCTTCGTCGAGAAATTTGCGCGCTGCGGTTTTCGCCGCGAAGCGTTGCTTCCTGTTTATGGCCTTGCAGAAGCGTCACTTGGAGTCGCGGCGCCCGCGATGGGCGCCGGCGCGCGCGTGGATCGAGTCGAACGCGCGAAATTCGAAAATGAAAATCGCGCGATTCCCGCAACGCCGAATGAAACAAATGTTCTGGAATTTGTTTCTGCGGGCCAGCCGCTGCCGCGTATGGAAATTCGCGTCGTCGACGTGAAAGGTCGCGACGCGCCTGAACGCGTAGCCGGCCAGCTTCTGTTTCGCGGGCCTTCGGCAACTTCCGGCTATTATCGCAATCTCGAGGCTACGCGCGAGCTGGTTCGCGAAGATGGCTGGCTCGATTCGGGCGACCTGGCTTATATCGCCGAAGGCGAGCTCTACATCACCGGCCGCGCGAAAGACGTGATCATCAAGGGCGGGCGAAATCTCCATCCGCAGGAGATCGAGGAAATCGCGGGTCGCGTCGAGGGAGTTCGCAACGGGTGCGTTGTCGCGTTTGGCGTACCCGATGAAGCGAGTGGCACCGAGCGGCTGGTGGTGACGGCGGAAGCGCGCGATTTGACGCAGCGCGATCGGATCGCGCAGGAAATTACGCAGCAGATCAGCGGTTCTCTCGGTCTGCCGCCTGACGTTGTCAAAATTCTTCCCATGCATTCCATTCCAAAAACTTCGAGCGGGAAACTGCGCCGCACGGAGACGCGCCGTCTGTACCTCGAAGGGAAATTGGGCAAAAGGCAGGCACCCGCGTGGATGCAATTCGGCAAACTGGCCGCGCGCGGATTTGCGCCGCGATTGTTTTCGAGCGCAACGAAAGGTTTGCGTCGCACCGCGGAAATTATTTACGGCGCGTACGCGCTTGCGCTCTTTGGCGTCGCGGCGGCGTCGGTTTGGCTGGTGCTCCTGCCCATGCGCAGTGAGCGGCTTTCCGCGGCATTGGTCCACAACGCGGCGCGCGTTTTGCTTTTTCTCGCTGCGATTCGCGTCGCCGTGGAAGGCGGCGATACGTTCGCGCAGTGGAAAACAGACGCTCCGTGGATTTTCGCGCCGAACCATTCGAGCTATCTGGATATTCTTGTGCTGCTCGCGTTCCTTCCCGCGAACGTGCGCTATGTGGCCAAGGGCGAAATCAATTCCATGCCGCTGGTGGGCATGATGGCAAAACGATGCGGGTATTTTGCGTTTGACCGCGCGGATCCGGAGGCGCGCATCGCGCAGTCGAGGGAAATCGAGCAGGCTTTGCGGCGCCGCGAATCCGTGGTGATTTATCCGGAGGGAACTTTTACCGCCGCGCGGGGAGTGCGTCCGTTTCAGTTGGGCGCATTCAAAGCTGCGGTCGATACGGGGCGGCTGATTTGCCCTGTGGCTGTGCGCGGGGCGCGGGAATTACTGCGCGACCAAACGCTGCTGCCGAAGCCGGGACGCATCACGTTGACATTTGGGCCTCTGGTTGGTTCGCAAGCAGGGGCGCAAGCAAGCGGCGACGCGCGGCACACAAATGCTCCGCGCGAAAACGAATTGCCCGAAAGCGAAGCGCGCGAAAACGGTTCGCGTGACAATAGCTCGCGTGAAAATGGCTGGCGCGAAATCGTCCGCCTGCGCGACGAGACGCGCGAAATTATTGCTCGCGGCGCAGGCGAGCCGCTGCTGTAATCCTTTCGCGCGAACTGCCAGACCGAAAACATTTTCCTGTTCTAGTACAGCACTCGGAATTTAATCGTGTGCGGAATCGCCTTCAGATCGTCCACGATTTTCGGCTTGTAGGCCGTGCTGATGTCCGTGATGGCGTAGCCAATCGTTTCCGAGGTTTTCAAGAATTGCCCCAGGATGTTGGCTTTATGGCGGGCGAAGACTTTATTGATCTGCGCCAGCATGCCGGGAATGTTTTCGTGGATGTGAATCATGCGGTGGGCGTTGATAACTTTGGGCAACTGGATGTTGGGAAAATTCACGCTGTACAGGGTGCTGCCGGTTTGAAAATACTCGATGATTCTTTCGGAGACGAACGCGCCGATATCTTTTTGCGCCTCTTCGGTGCTGCCCGCGACGTGCGGCGTCAGAATCGCCTGCTCCATGCCCTGCAGCGGCGAACTGAACGGGTCGGAGTTGCCGCGAGGCTCACGCGGAAATACGTCAATGGCCGCTGCGCGTAATTTTCCGCTTTTAAGCGATTCGGCTAGAGCTTGATCGTCCACCACGAAACCGCGGCTGGCATTCAAAAAGATCGCGCCGCGCCTCATCTGGGCAAATTCCTTCTTGCCGATTAAATTGCGGTTTTCAGAGCGCCCGTCGACGTGCAAGGTAATCACGTCCACGGTTTTGAAGAGTTGCTCGATCGACGCGGCCTTTTTCGCATTCCCCAAGACCAATTTTTCCTCGACGTCATAAAAATAAACTTCCATGCCCAGCGTTTCCGCGAGCACGGAAAGCTGCGAACCGATTTTCCCGTAGCCGACGATGCCCAGTTTCTTGCCGCGAATCTCGTTGCTTCCCGCCGCGGACTTGTCCCAGACGCCGTGATGAAGTTTTTGGCTTTTACCGAACACGCCGCGCGCGAGCAAAATAATTTCGCCAAGGACGAGTTCGACCACGCTGCGCGTGCTGCTGTACGGCGCGTTGAAAACCACGATTCCTTTTTTCGTGCACGCTTCGAGATCGATTTGATCCGTGCCGATGCAGAACGCGCCAATCGCGTCCAGCCGGCTGGCGCGCGCGACAATGCGCGAGGTCACTCTGGTCTTCGAACGAATGCCCACGATCGAAATTCCCGCGAGCTTGCTCGATAAGACGTCCTCTTCTTCCACGCCCTGGGAAAACTCCGCGACAGCGCAGCCGACTTCGCGGAATTTCGCGGCGGCGCCGGCGTGGACGTTTTCGAGGAGCAGAACTTTCTGTGCGAGTTTTTTCATGTTGTCGCCACGTTCCTATTGTCGCCGCGTTTCTCCCGCATGCTTTTTAATATTAACTCACCATTGTTGTCGGCGATGCCGTTGCGTGTCTTGTCTGATCCTCGTCAGGGGTCGGCAAAGCCCCGTCCATGTGGGCAGCTTCCGCACGCCGCGTCGCGATTCCACGCACGCTTCGCGCAATCCGGCGTGCCCACGGCCCCATCCGCCGTCCCGCACCTCGAACACCTAACTTGCGCCATA
Organism: Candidatus Acidiferrales bacterium; assembly: GCA_035534035.1. Lineage (GTDB taxonomy): Bacteria > Acidobacteriota > Terriglobia > Acidiferrales > UBA7541 > DAHUXN01. The sequence goes on from DATLSS010000051.1 coordinate 13,973, forward strand.
CGGAATTCTGGGAATGTCTTTGGCTTTATCCGACCCACGCCCTTCCCCTTTGTTCGGCTTGGTTAATCTTGGTTTCATTTCCACACTGTTTTCCTAGCCAGTGTTTCAGTCCTTGCTGGGATTCGTCACCTCGAAAAACGACGAGCACGCAGCCACATGCCGCTTCGGATTCTGCGGATCGTAAAAAACCGGCACGGTCATTCCTTCATAGAAGGAACGCGTGAAATCATTTGCGGAACGAGAAACCGTTTTCTCTGTCGCATCTTTGAATTCGTAAGTGATCGTTGAATTCATCTTGAAAGTCCGCTGTCCAGTTACGCGCGCGATTGTCACCGCTCCATTTTCCACCAGGTCCTGATCGCGGGCCATTCCGCCCCGCACAAAAAACGGAACGCTCGCAACGGCCACTGCCAAGCACGTCAGAAAAATTTCCTGCCCGTGAAAGTCTGCGAAGGAACGCGTAAGCTCCCACGTCCCGTACAAATTCGAAATCAAAAGCGCCTCAAGGCCAAACGCAAGCAGCAGGCTGCCCATCATCAATACCTGCCCTCGCCCGCCGAGCCGCACGGGACGCGGCGGCGGCAATGAAACCAGAAAGTGGTACTGCTCCGCCCTCTTTTGCGCGGATGAATCTTGCGTGCCGGCTGCCACGGAAGCAGCGCTGTTCAATTCGCCTGCCGATTCACTTGCCCACACCTCCACCGCTGGCGCGCGCATTTTCGCCAGCCCTTGTCTCGCGCTCGCATAGACAAATCCCAGCACAAGCGTTGGCAGCGTCGCAAACAGAATCGCGCCCGGCCAATTTTTCATCACGAAACCGATGCCGATGATTCCGGTCGCGTCGAAAACAACCATCAGCGCCGGCAAAAGCCAACTCATGCGCTCCAACTGCCGCGCTGCCGCATCGCGGTTCCACCCGCACTTCGCGCAATACGGCCAGCTCATCGCCCGCTCCGCCGCGGCCCCGCACTTCGGACACATAATTTGCGCCATTTGGTTTCTAAAATTCCATAGGAACGCGATCTACGATCCCTCAGGCAGGACAATCTCGCAGTACTGCGTCGAGCAATCCGCTATTTGCCGCTCCGGATGATCCACGTCGTAAAACACAACAACAGTCATTCCTGCGGAATATCCGCCAAAATTATCCATCGTGCGTTTCTGCCATACATGACCATGGGAGTCGCTGAATTCGTAATCAATGTAGGAATGTCCGGCATCCTCGGCGTTGAATTGATGATTTATAATTGCTAATCCAATCGCACCGCTGCTGAGCAGATTTTTCTCTGCAGCTCTCCCATGAAACGTGGCCCACGTGAAAATCGCGACCCCCACGAGCTGGATCAAAATAATCCAAGTTTGCGTTGATGTAGGCGCTTCATCATTTTGCAAAACAGGAAGCAAGGTCCAGAACGTGACGATAATGTACACGACCAGCAAGCCGTAAACGGCCCAAGGCAGATAACGCCCCGATTTTCTTAGTCGAACCGGCCGTGGCTGCGGCATGTTCAGCAAAAGATTCCGGCGTCTCGCCAAAATCTCGTCGGCGCTTGGAACGTCTACTCTGGGCTCATCTTTTGTTCGGCCCACTTTGGATCGCTCTGTCTGGCGCGCCGGAAACAGTTCAAGCATTCCGTCACCCACGGCCTGAAAACGAGCCTGTGCGTTCTACGCGCTAGTATATCCCTTAATCATTCCGCCGATTCCGGTTCGGATTTATCATTCTTCCATGGGCGTGCTTCTCGATCTCGAAAATTTTACCGTGGAGCTGCCCACCCCCCGCGCCTGGGTGCGCCCGGTTAACGAAGTCTCGCTGCGCATCGACGAAGGCGAAGCGCTCGGACTGGTCGGCGAATCCGGTTGCGGCAAGACGATGCTCTCGCTCGGCCTGATGGGCCTTGAGCCGCATGGCGCGCGCCGCGCCGGACGCGCCTGGCTGGAAATTTCGAAGAATGGAATCAGCGGGCGCATGAATCTTGCCGGACTCATACCGGAAGAAATGCGCAAACTGCGCGGCCGCGAAATCGCCATGATTTTTCAGGAGCCGATGACGGCACTCGATCCCGTGATGCGCATTGGCGCGCAAATCGAGGAAGCCATTCGCGCGCACGAGCCTTCACTCACGCGACCCGAAATTCGCCGCCGCGCCATCGAATCGCTCGAACGCGCCTCCGTTCCCGAGCCTGCCCAGCGCGCGCGTCAGTTCCCGCACCAGCTTTCAGGAGGTCTCCGGCAGCGCGCAATGATTGCGATGGCCCTCGCGATGCGCCCGCGCCTTCTCATTGCCGACGAGCCCACCACCGCGCTCGACGTCACCGTGCAAAAACAAATTCTCGAACTTCTCATGCGCCTTCGCCAGGAATTGCACCTCACTCTGCTTTTCATCACGCACGATCTCGGCGTCGTCGGCCAGATCGCAAATCGCATCGCTGTGATGTACGCAGGACGCATCGTCGAAACCGGCCCCACGCGCGAAGTCCTCACCAGTCCGCGCCATCCTTATACCGAAGGCCTGCTGCGCGCCGCGCCACGCCTCGAGCGCGGCAAACTCGTCCCGATTCCCGGCGCCGTCCCTCGTCTTGACGAACTTCCGCCCGGATGCGCCTTCGCTCCGCGCTGCCCGTATCATCGTGCCGAATGCGACGTCGCGGTCCCCGACTTGCGAGTTGCTTCGCCGGAACATCGCGCTCGTTGTATTCTCGTCTCATGACGACACGCGATCAAAATATGGAGCAGCGAGAACAAAACGAGCAAAAGCAAATGGACCTGGTGCGCGACCGCTTCACGCGCACTGCCGCCGCCTTCGCCGATTTCGCTCTGGTTGATCGCGTCGCCGAAGCCGAGCATTTGCTCAACCTCATCGCGCCATCCGGCAACGAGCGCGCCCTCGATGTCGCCTGCGGCCCCGGAACGCTTGCGCGGACCTTCGCAAAACATGTCGCCTGGATGGGTGGCCTTGATCTCACTCCCGCCATGCTCGAACGCGCGCGAAAAGACGCCATCGCAAATCATCTCGATAATTTTCGCCCGCTGCGCGGCAATGCTCTCAGCATGCCGTTTCGCGACGCCACCTTCGACATCGTCGTCACCAGCTACAGCGTCCATCATCTTCCCGACGCTGTCGCCGCGATTCGCGAGATTGCTCGCATCCTGAAGCCGGGCGGCAAATTCGGGCTTCTCGACATGGTCGTTCCCGAAGACGCTTCGCGCGCCGCTGCCTGCAACCATATTGAACGGGTTCGCGATGCGTCGCACACGCACGCTTTGCCCGTCAGCGAATTCGAGCGCCTGCTCGCCTCATGCGGTTTTCGCATTCTCGCACGCGGCACTGAGGATCATCCGCGCTCGCTCGAAGTGTGGATGCGCACCGCCGGTTGGAAACGCGGCGACGCTGTCTACGAAGACGTTCGCCGCCTTCTCGAATCTTCCATCCCTGGCGACACGGCCGGCTTTCGCCCCAAAATTCTAGCGCCGCCTTCGCCACAAGAAATCGCCGCGGCAGCCGACGCGCGCCCGGACATGGAATTGCTCCACACCGCCGCCTTCATCGTGGCCCAAAAGCAATGATGGCAAGCGTATCTTGTAGCTCAGGTCCCGTTCCGATGTTTTTCATCGGGACTGACCTGAGGCGTTGCGCTTTGCCGATCTGGGTGATTCAACACGCCGGTTCACTTTATCCCCAGGCACGAAGCAGGCCGTCTTTGTCCTTTGTAGGGCCCGATCGGATTTATCGGGCCGCCCGCCGTGAAGTCGGCGCGCGAGGAACGACGCTACGAACAATGACGAATCGTCAGGGCACGGCCTGCTCGCGCCGGCAGGCTCGGCGACCTATTGGCGTCGCTCTTGTTTTCGTAGGGACGGGGTTAATCCCCGCCCGTCGGCGCGAAGCGCCGAGGCTTCGTTTTGTAGGCCTGCCGCGGCTCAGTCTTCGTCAGGGCACGCCTTCAGCCGCGCCAAAAGTCCAGCACTCGCAAGGGGCTTTAGCCCCTGAGGGGCGGTTCATGCACCGCGGAATGAAAATGCATCCGCCCGCAAGCATTCTCGACCACGCCGCATCGGCGTTCGAGAAACGTAAATTGCGCCCGAATTTCCCCGTCGACCAAAACGGCATCGCATGACCGACGTCACGCCACTTCTCGAAGCCCGCAATTTGCGCAAAGCTTTCACTGTCTCTGGCGCCGCCTGGGAAAATACCAAAGGCCGCACGCAAGCCGTCGACGGCGTCAGCCTTGAAATTCTCCGTGGCGAAACCTTCGGCATCGTCGGCGAATCCGGCTGCGGCAAGACGACTCTCGCGCGCATGCTCCTGCGCTTGATCGAGCCTGACGCTGGCGCGATTCGCTTCGCTGGCGAAGACTGGCTCGCCGCGCGCGGCGCGCAAATGCGCGCGTTTCGCCGCCGCATGCAAATCGTGTTTCAGGACCCCATGGCCTCGCTCGACCCGCGCATGCGCGTCGAAGCGATTGTCGGCGAACCGCTCGAAATCCACGAGCCGCAACTAACCCGCATCGCCCGTCGCACGCGCATCGCCGAAACCCTCGACGCCGTCGGCCTCGACACAGACGTCCTTCGCCGCTTCCCCCACGAATTTTCCGGCGGCCAGCGCCAGCGCATCGGCATCGCGCGCGCCATCATTCTCCGCCCCGAGCTTATCGTCGCCGACGAGCCCGTCTCCGCGCTCGACGTTTCCATCGGCGCGCAAATCCTCGAGCTCCTCGAAAAACTCCAGCGCGAATTCTCCCTCACGCTGCTCCTGATCTCGCACAATCTTCCGGTAGTCGCGCAACTCGCTTCGCGCGTTGCCGTCATGCAGGCGGGCCGCTTCGTCGAGACAGGCTCGGCCGCCGAAGTCCTCTCCGCGCCCGAGCATCCGTACACGCAAACTCTCCTCGCCGCCGTTCCTCGCTTGTCTTGACGTTGTAGCTCACGTCCCGTTGCGGAAGTCTCTCCGCGACTGACGTGACGCCTTTCTCTTTGGCGTCACTGCGGCATTGCGCAAAACCGCTACTCCGGCGCGGCGTTTTGCGCTAGACTCCCGCCACGCGAAACTCTAGAGCCGCTCCCGCGTAATCTGGTGTACGCAAGCTCGGCAAAATTCCTTGGTGGGAGGAATCAATCATGGCGACAACAACAGCGGCGGTGCCCGAGGCCCCTCAGCAACACATTGGCGCATTCGGCAGAGTCATCGGCGCGATCATAAATCCGCGCCCAACTTTCGAGGACATCGCCCGCAAGCCCAGCTGGCTCCTCCCGTTATTGCTGCTGATTATCCTCAGCCTTTCGATCACCGCGCTCTTCGGGAAGCGCGTTGGCTGGCGCGCCTTTATGGAGAAGCAGCTCGCTCAAAATTCTCGCGTCCAGCAAATGACTCCGGAACAGCGCGAAAATCTGGTCAACCAGCAGGTGAAGTTCGCCCCGATTTTCGGCTACGCTTTTGGCGTCATCGGCTTCCCCATCATTACGCTGGTGGTCGCCGCCATTTTCATGGGCATTTTCAACGCCACATCCAGCGCGGCGCTCGATTTCAAGACCTCTTTCGGCGTCGTCACGCATTCCTACATGCCGTTCGTAATCGCCAGCCTTCTGGGAGTCCTCATCTTATATTTGAAACCGCCCGATCAAATTGACCTTCAAAATCTGGTCGCCTCCAACGCCGGCACATTTCTCTCGAGCGACGCGCCTAAGTGGCTCCTGTCGCTTTGCACCTCGCTCGACTTGTTCACGTTCTGGGTGCTGGGATTGATGGCCTTCGGGTACTCCGCCGTGCGCCCCAAGAAAATCAAGTTCGGCAGCGCGCTCACATGGATCGGCGGAATTTGGCTGGCCTTCGTTCTCGTCAAGGTCGGCATCGCCGCGATGTTCTCCTGATACACTCGGTGAATGCCTTTTCGTTTTGAAGTTCTGGGCACCGACCCAACCGGCGCGCGCCTCGGCCGCCTCGAAACTCCGCACGGCGTCATCGACACGCCCGCGTTCATGCCCGTCGGCACGCTCGGCACGGTTAAGGGCCTCACGCAGGAATCCCTCGAAGCCCTCGGCGCGCAGATCATCCTTGCCAACACCTACCATTTGTATCTGCGTCCCGGCGCCGCATTGATTCGCGAGCTGGGCGGCCTACACAAATTCATGTCCTGGCCGCATCCCATCATCACCGATTCCGGCGGCTATCAAGTCTTCAGCCTCTCCGATCTTCGCAAAGTCACCGATGAAGGCGTCACGTTCCGCTCGCACCTCGATGGCTCCGAGCATTTCCTCTCGCCTGAACGCGCCATCGAAATCGAACTCGCCCTCGGCTCGGACATCGTCATGGTCCTCGACGAATGCATCGAATCTTCTTCCACCGAAGACCGCGCCGCCGCCGCTGCCGTGCGCACGCTCGCATGGGCCGGCCGCTCGCTCGAATATTTCAGCAAGCACGGAGACGCGCAGCGCCAAATGATGTTCGGCGTCGTTCAGGGCGGCGCGCATTCGAATCTCCGCCGCAAATCCGCCCATGACCTCGTCGCTCTCGATTTTCCCGGCTACGCCATCGGCGGCCTCGCTGTCGGCGAGCCTCACAACGTCACCTGTGAAATGACCGCCGCGGTCACGTCGCTCCTTCCCGCTGAAAAGCCGCGTTACCTCATGGGCGTGGGCCGCCCCGAACAAATCGCCGACTACGTCGCGCGCGGCGTAGACATGATGGATTGCGTTCTTCCCACGCGCAGCGCGCGTCACGCTTGCCTGTTCACTTGGCACGGCCGCATCCTCATCAAGAACGCTTGCTATGCAAAAGACCCCCGCCCCATCGATCCGGAGTGCCTCTGCCCCGCGTGCCGCCGCTATTCGCGTGCGTATCTGCGCCATCTTTTTCTCTCCAATGAAATTCTCGGCGCAACTCTGGCCACCCTCCACAACGTCTACTTTTACCTTGACATCATGGCGGAAATCCGCAAGTCTATCCGTTTTGGGAACCTCGCGGCATTCTGTTCAGACCTTCAGGCTCGTCTAGAAAACAATGTGCCCGAGTCGGGTGCGGCATCGGGCGCGAAATTGAACGGATGACCAGCGGCTCACCGGCAGATAGCCGGCGAGTTTTTACCGGCATAAGTCTCGAAGAAATTTTTTTGACCCATTCCCCAACGGCATGATTGAATACGCGGGAATGTTTCAAGTGAGTTCGCAGCGCCAGTGCACGACGGAGTGAACGATAATGCTTCACGGCCCTTGGTTTGACCCATCTCTGGCGGCGCAATCCGCCGGCGGCGTTGTGGCCATTCTCCCGTTTATCCTCATCCTCATCATTTTGTATGTCCTGATGATTCTTCCCGCGCAGCGCCGCCAGAAAAAGCTCACTGCCATGATCGCCGCGCTGAAAAATGGCGACAAAGTCATCACCAACGGCGGCATTTACGGCACCGTAGTCGGCCTCGACCCTGAGTCTGTCCAGCTTCGCATCGCCGAACAAGTCAAGATCCGCGTAGCGCGCAGCGCCATTGCCGGGCTCCAGCCCGAACCGAATAAGGAGAGTTAGCGGCCCGAAATGAATTCGAATCTCAGGTGGAAAGCGCTTTTCATCCTTGCTGTTGTCCTGATTTGCTTTTACGGCCTCTTTGGCGTGCCCTCGTTTCCCACGTCCTGGGCACAGGCAAGCAGCAATTTTTCAAATCGCATGCAGCTCGGCCTCGACCTTCGCGGCGGCAGCCACCTCGTCTTGCAGGTGCAAGTCCAGGAAGCCGTCGGCAATCATTGCGATCAGGCAATTGACGCGCTCAAGGACGCGCTCCACAAGCAGAACATCACCGTCGGCGAAGTTCGCCGTGTCAGCGATACCCAGATTCTCCTCCGCAATGTGGCCCCTGCTTCCACCGGCTCGCTACAAGCCCTCGTTCAAGACCAGTTCCCCGAATGGGATCTCACTCCTGCAGCAGGTGAGCAAAGCGGCTTCCTGATGACCATGAAACCCACCGTCGTTTCTGGCATTCAGCAGCAAACGATGGATCAGTCGCTCGAAACGATCCGCCGCCGCATCAACGGTCTCGGCTTGAAGGAACCCAACGTCCAATTCACGGGCCGCGGCCAGAACGAAATCCTCGTCGAGCTTCCCGGCGAAGGCGATCCCACTCGCGCCAAGCAGGTGATTCAGGCTGGCGGCCAGTTGAAGCTCCAGTTGGTTCTCGACGACACGGCATATCCCTCCCAAGCCGCCGCCCTCGCCGCGCATGGCGGTGTTCTGCCTCCCGGGAGCGAGCTCGTTCCCGGAAAGGCTGACACTCCCGATCAGTCCGGCGGGCCAGTCTGGTACTTGCTCAATCGCTCTCCCATCGTCACCGGTACGGACCTGGCCAATGCCAATCCCGGCCCCGATCCCAATCAGCCCGGTTTCTACGAGGTTCATTTTTCCCTGCACACCGCAGCCGCGAAGCGCTTCGGTCCATTTACTCAGACCAATCTCGGCCACCGCATGGCCATCGTCCTCGACAATCAAGTTCAAAGTGCACCCGTAATTCAGGGACGCATCGACGATCAGGGCGAGATTGAAGGCAATTTCACACAGGATTCCGCCAAAGACCTCTCATTGATTTTGAATGCCGGCGCTCTTCCCGCCTCCGTCAAGTATCTCGAGGAGCGCACCATTGGCCCTTCCCTCGGCGCGGATTCCATCCGTGAAGGCGTTCAGGCCTCCATCGCCAGCCTCATTGCTGTCCTGATTTTCCTGGTCGTTTATTACCGCTTGAGCGGCATCAACGCCGTGGTGGCCCTGCTTCTTAACTTGATCATTCTCATCGCGTTTATGGCCATGTCCGGGGCCACTCTCACCCTCCCGGGCATTGCTGGCGTTGTTTTAACCATTGGCATGGGCGTTGACTCCAACGTTCTCATTTTCGAGCGCATCAGGGAAGAGCTTCGCGCCGGCAAGGCCAACGCATCGGCCGTCGATATTGGATTCGACAAAGCCTTCGTCACCATCATCGACACGCACGTCACCACCCTGGTTTCCGCCGCGTTCCTTTTCCTGTTCGGTTCGGGCCCTGTGAAGGGTTTTGCCATCACCCTAGTGATCGGCTTACTCGCCAACCTCTTCACGTCGGTTTACGTCTCGCGTGTCATATTCGATTGGCATCTCTCGCGCATGGGCCGTGAAGCAGAATTGAGCATCTAGAAGCCATCCCGGTAAATGGTTTGAGGAAGCCGGACCTTGGCTGTGCAGGAAGGTTTGAGACTCTGCGCTAGTTCGGCTTTTGTCAGGGCACGGCTTCAGGCGTGCCGTAAACGCACCACACGAGCGTGGCTTCAGCCCGCTGAGGTCCGTTGTGAGTTTGCCACACAGCTCCTCAGCTTTGACATAAATGCCGTAAGATCAGGAGGTTTTAGCCCCTGAAGCAGGAAATAGACGGTGTCGGGGGTAGTGGATTCCAATATACTCTTTCTTTTTAAGTACTTGGAGCCGCTGCCGCAATTGCGCGACCGCCGTCCCGTTTCGGGAACATTTTTTTAACCGCTGGTGTCTAATCCAGCAAGGATAAGAGTCGACTATGGAATTTTTTCACCAACCCAATATCAACTGGATGGCTAAGACGAAGTATTTCGTCGCTCTTTCCTTAGGCCTCTTGCTGATTGGCGGCATTGCCTGGATCCGCCACGGTGGCCTGCACTACGGCATTGATTTCAAGGGTGGCACCCTCGTCATCGTTCGCTTCGCTTCCGCCCCTCCCATCGGCAAGATTCGCAGCGCCCTCGATTCCGCGGGACTGAAGAACAATGAAGTCACCAGCAGCAGCGACATCTCCAATCCCAATTCCAAAAACGACGTCATGATCCGCATCGAACAGGGAAACCAGGGCGAAGATTCCCTCGAGGCTGCTAAGTCAACCATCCTTGCCGCGCTCCAAAAAGATTTTGGCTCCCCCAGCAGCTCAAAGCCTGATTTCAACGCCATTGCCACTCCAGACCTAGCGGTGTTTCTCACCCACCGCGACCCTCTGGCTCTCGGCACTTCCGCGGGAGATCGCTACACTCAAATCGCTCAGAATCTGATTAACGCTCGCGACAAAGAACACGCGGGAATCCTCACAAGTTTCGATCAGTTGAGCAATGTCAGTGGCGTCAACGCAGCGGTAATCAACAGCTTGAAAGATGGTTTTTCTCTGAACAGCTTCGCGATTCTCAATGCGCAGGTCGTCGGTCCCACGGTGGGCGCGCAGTTGCGCCGCCAGGCCCTTCTCGCCACGCTTTACGCCCTCGCCGGCATGCTTGTCTATGTGGCCTTCCGCTTTGAGTGGATTTACGGCGCGGCAGCCGTCATCGCCGTCTTTCACGACGTGCTTATCACCCTCGGCTTCTTCTGCCTGTTCTATAACAAATTTGAAATCTCGCTGACCGTCATTGCCGCGCTTCTCACCCTCGTCGGCTATTCGATGAACGACACCATCGTGATCTTCGACCGCGTGCGCGAAAATCTCCGCCTGATGCGCCGCGAATCCCTAACCGACATCATCAATCGCTCCATTAACCAAACGCTTTCGCGCACCATTCTCACCAGCGGCCTCACCTTCCTGACCGTCTTCCTTTTGTTCGTCTTCGGCGGACAGGTGCTCCGCAGTTTCTCCTTTGCCATGGTCGTGGGAGTTGTGGTAGGTACCTATTCCAGTTTCGGTATTGCGGCCCCGATTGTATTGATTTGGAATAAATGGCGTGGTGGCCGTTTGGCCACAGCCCCGGCTCCTTCCTCGGCGGATAAACGCGCCGAGAAGAGGCTCGCGGCAGCTAGGAGGTAGTTATGTTTGACCAACTCGTGGAATCTACGAACAAGAGCACGACGCATAAAGTCTGGACCGTCTGGCTTTCGGCGCTCATTCAGGCTTTAATTCTCGGCATCTTGATTCTGATTCCGCTCATCTATACCAGCGCGCTGCCCTCAGCGATGATGACCACGTTCCTCGTTGCGCCACCGCCGCCGCCACCTCCGCCTCCGCCCGCAGTCAAAGTAATTGTCAAGCCCCAGCCGAAGTTCATCCAGCAGGGCAAACTGGTGGCCCCGACGGTCATCCCCAAGAAAATTCAAATGATCAAGGAAGAAGCCCAGCCTGATGTTGGCATGACCGGCGGCGTCCCCGGTGGCGTTCCCGGCGGTTCAGCCGGCGGCGTCCTTGGCGGCATCATAGGAGGCGCGCCCGGAGGTCTTCCCCCGCCGCCAAAGCCCGTCGAAATCATGCGGGTCGGCGGAAACGTGATGGCAGCGAAGCTCGTCCGCCAGGTGACGCCGGTGTATCCGCAAATTGCGAAGACCGCCCATATCTCTGGCTCCGTCGTTCTCCATGCTATCATCGCCAAGGACGGTACCATTCAAGAACTGCAATTCATTTCCGGCCCGCCCTTGCTGATGCACGCCGCAATGGACGCGGTCAAGCAGTGGCGCTATCAGCCAACGCTGCTGAATAACCAACCCGTCAAAGTTGATACGAACATAACGGTCATCTTTAATTTGGGCGACTAA
>DATLSS010000052.1:0-13833 GCA_035534035.1 Candidatus Acidiferrales bacterium
CACGGGCTGCTGGCATGGATCATCATTGGGTTGATCGCAGGATGGCTGTCGGGTACGGTGACGCGCGGGCGAGGCTTTGGGTGCTTCGCTGATACGATTCTGGGAATGGTGGGCGCGCTGATCGGCGGATGGATTTTCTTCAAGCTCGGAATCAGGGCTTTCGGCTTTCTGGGAAGCCTGGCGGCCGCGTTCGTGGGAGCGGTGATCCTGGTGGCAATCGCGCGCCTGTTCGCGGGCAGCAGAGACTGAGACAACGCGGAATCGCGTATACGGCTGACGCCAGACGGGAAATCGCATCGCACGGCTTCCGTCACGCTCGGCGCAAAATCCTAAAACCGCAGGGCAACGCCGTACGTCTAAGTTTGTAGAGGTTTGCGCCGTTGGCGTCGCCAAAGAATGCCGCGTATAGCACTTCGCTAGCCGATCTAGCGCGAATCACACTGCGCGTGCTGGCGCGCAATAAAATGCGCACGGCGTTGACCATGCTGGGGATCATGATTGGCATCGGCGCGGTCATTTGCACCGTGGCGATTGGCGAAGGCGGTTCGCAGCAGATTCGCGACCAGATTTCCTCGCTGGGCGACAACATGGTTTGGGTGGAAGCGGGCGGGCGCACCGTCAACGGGGCGCACACGGGAAACGACAATACCAAATCGCTGGTCAACGGCGACTCGGACGCCATCCCTGCGGCCAGTTCGTTGATTAAAGCATGTTCGCCTAATGTCGACGGGCACGTGCAAGTGGTCTACGGAAATCAGAACTGGTCGACGCAGTATCGCGGAGTGGCGCCGAGTTTTTTGACCATTCGCAATTGGCCGGTCGCGGAAGGGACGCCGTTTACCGAGCAGGACGTCGTGTCGCGCGCGCAGGTGACCGTGCTCGGGAAAACAGTGGCCGACACGCTCTTCAACGGCAATGATCCGGTGGGCAAGACGATTCGCATCGGTGGGCTTCCTTTTCAGGTGATCGGCGTTCTTTCAGCCAAGGGCGCGTCCGGATTCGGACACGATCAGGACGATACGCTGATGATGCCCTACACCACCGCACAGCACAAAGTGGCTGGAACAAACTGGCTGGATGACATTTTCTGCTCCGCCGTTTCGCCGGAGGCGATTGATCCGGCGCAGGAGCAGATCTCGCGGCTGATGCGCGAGCGCCACCATTTGCGGCCGAACGAACCGGACGATTTCAATATTCGAACACCAACGCAATTTCTGGAGGCGCAGGAGCAGGCGAGCCACACCTTCACGCTGATGCTGGCAAGCATCGCGTCCGTCGCGCTGCTGGTGGGGGGAATCGGAATCATGAACATCATGCTCGTCTCCGTGACCGAGCGGACACGTGAAATCGGCGTGCGCATGGCCGTGGGCGCGACGGGCGGCGACATCCAAATGCAATTTCTGATCGAGGCCATCATCGTGAGCGTGCTCGGGGGAATATTTGGTGTTGTTTTTGGCGTTCTGGCGTCGCACGTGCTCGCAACGACGTTGCACTGGACGATGCAGATTCCGGTGCTGGCAATCGTCGTGGCGGCGGCCTTCGCGCTCTTCATGGGGCTTTTCTTCGGCTATTATCCGGCGCAGAAAGCCTCGCAACTGGATCCGATTGAAGCACTGCGGTTCGAATGAATTCCATTTTATCTGGGGAGTTTTCCATTGAGTTCATCGCGACAGTCCGCGTATAAAACGCGATTGATCGATCTAATGCACATCACTTTTCGCGTGCTGGCGCGGAACAAAATGCGCAGCGCACTGACCATGCTGGGAATTACCATCGGCATTGGCGCGGTGATTTGCACGGTGGCGATTGGCGAAGGCGGTTCGCAGCAGATTCGCGATCAGATTTCCGCGCTGGGTGACAACATGGTGTGGGTGGAAGCGGGCGGGCGCACGGTGAACGGCGCTCGCACGGGAAACGACAACACGAAGTCGCTGACCAATGGCGACGCGCAAGCTCTGCCGGCAGAAATCCCTCTTCTGAAGTCCTGCTCGCCGAATTCGGATGGCCACATTCAGGTCATCTACGGCAACAAGAATTGGTGGACGCACTTCCGCGGCACCGCGCCGCAATTTCTTGATATTCGCAACTGGCCCATGGAGTCGGGGGCTAATTTCACGGACAAAGACGTTGAAACGGAGGCCCAAGTGGCCATCCTCGGCAAGACCGTCGTGGATCAACTTTTCCGCCCCGGCGAAGATCCTGTCGGCAAGTCCATCCGTATCGGCGGCCTGCCTTTCAAAGTCGTCGGGGTCCTTGCGCCAAAGGGCATGACGCCCTACGGATGGGATCAAGACGATACGCTCGGAATGCCGTATACCACGGCGCAGCGGAAACTCACGGGGCAAAACTGGGTGGACGATATATTCTGTTCGGCGGTCAGCCCCGAAGCGATAGGCCCCGCGCAGGATCTGGCTTCGCGCCTGTTGCGCCAACGCCATCATTTGCGACCGAACGAGCCGGACGATTTCAATATTCGTACGCCCACGCAATTCCTGCAAGCGCAGGAACAGGCCAGCCACACATTCACGCTGATGTTGGCGAGCATCGCTTCGGTGGCGCTGCTGGTGGGGGGAATCGGAATCATGAACATCATGCTCGTCTCGGTGACCGAGCGGACACGCGAAATCGGCGTCCGCATGGCGGTGGGCGCGACGGAACGCGACATCCAATTGCAATTCCTGATCGAAGCGATGATTGTCAGTTTGTTGGGCGGCGTATTCGGCGTCGTCTTTGGCGTGTTTGCTTCGCATTTGCTGGCGACCACGCTGGAATGGACGATGCAGATTCCGCCCGTCGCGATCATCGCGGCGGCGGCGTTCGCGTTGTTTGTGGGACTTTTCTTCGGCTATTACCCGGCGCAGAAAGCCTCGCAGCTCGACGTGATCGAAGCCCTGCGCTTCGAATAGTTGGTAATCCGCTTACGTATTTCCTCTCATAAGCCCGCGAGCCGCGCGCTGTGATACCATGGGACTTCAAGAAAAGAGGCGTAAGAACCGCACTTGAGTAAAACTTCCCTGTGGATGATCCCGCTTGGCGGGTTGGGCGAATTTGGAATGAACATGATGGCCCTCCGCTATGGCGACGATATTCTCGCCATCGACGCCGGCCTGATGTTCCCCGAAACCGAATTGCTCGGCGTCGACGTCGTCATTCCGGACATTTCCTACCTGAAGCAAAACCGCGCCGGCCTGCGCGCGTTGATTTTGACGCACGCGCATGAAGATCACATTGGCGCGGTGCCGTACCTGCTGCCGGAGCTGAAGTGCCCGATTTACGGGACGCGCTTCACGCTGGCGCTGGTCCGCAAAAAACTCGAAGAGCACGGGCTGCTGGATTCGGCGGAACTGCACGAAATCGCGCCAGGGATGACGGTGACGCTCGGGCCGTTTCAAGTCGAATTCGTCCACGTGACGCACAGCACCATCGAATGCGTGGCGCTCGCGATTCGCACGCCGCTTGGGATTGTGCTGCACACGGGCGATTTCAAAATCGATCCCACGCCGGTCGACAACATCCCATTCGATCTGCACCGCTTCGCGCGTTACGGCCAGGAAGGCGTGCTGGCGCTTTTTGCCGATTCGACGAACGCGGAGCGGCCGGGCTACACGCCTTCGGAGCGCGCCGTGCGGCCGCGCCTCGAAGAGCTATTTCGCGCGGCGCCGCAACGCGTCATCCTTTCGTGCTTCTCGAGCTCCGTGCATCGCATCCAGCAAGTGATCGACATCGCGACGGAACAAGGGCGCAAAGTCGGTTTCATCGGGCGCAGCATGGTGGACAACATCGAAATCGCGCACTCGATGAAAAAATTGCGCATCCCGGATGGTTCCGTGGTGCGCTCGCAGGACATCAAATCATTTGACCCGAAAAAAATCGTGGTGCTCGCTTCCGGCAGCCAGGCGGAGCCGATGTCGGCGCTCTCGCGCATCGCCGTTGACAATCATCGCCTGATGGCCATTGAGGAGAACGACACGGTCATCGTGTCGGCGCGCATCATTCCCGGGAACGAAAAAGCCATTTCGCGCATGATTGATCATCTGTTCCGGCGCCGCGTGCTCGTTTATTACGAGAGCGGGCGCTCGGCGCCGATACACGTCTCCGGCCACGGCAGTCAGGAAGAAATGAAGCTGCTTCTGAATCTGGTGCGGCCGAAACATTTCGTTCCGATTCACGGCGAGTACCGGCAATTGTTTCAGCATGCGGCTCTGGCGCATCAGGTGGGATCCGTGTCCGGCCAAATCATGCTGGTGGAATCGGGACAGCCGATCGAGTTCACCGCCGATGGCGGAGCGTTCCGGCGCGAGCCGGTCACCGTTGGGCGCGTGTGCGTCGATTCTGGCTCCCTCGAGGAGCTCGAAGAATTTGTGATTCGCGACCGACGCCATTTGGCGGAGGATGGGGTGGTCGTGCCGATCATCGCCATCAATAAACACAGCGGGCGAATGGAAACGCCGCCGGAAATTGTAAGCCGCGGCTTTTTGCCCTCCGACGACGGCCAGGAACTGATGGCCCAGGCGCGCGAGGTGATCGTGAGGACCGTTGAGCAATCGAATTCCGAGGAAAAGACGGACTGGAGCGTCATCAAGGAAAAAATCCGCACCGATCTGAAGCGCTTCCTCAACAAGAAAACGTCGAAACGTCCCATGATTTTGCCGGTCATTCTCGAAGTCTGAAGCGCGCAGTTCTTCCTCCCTAATACAGGCCACGCACAATTGCTTCCCGACTTGCGAAATGAGAAAACCGTTCGTTGACCCGGTTGCGGCTCCGTGATAATAGTTAGTTGTGGCTAACGGTAATTATATACTTACGGCGTTGGGCGATCCTACGCGGCAACGGATGCTGCAGCGTCTGCGGCGGAGGCCGATGACCGTGGGCGAACTGGCCTCCCGCCTGCCCGTGACGCGGCCGGCCGTTTCGCAGCATTTGAAAATTTTGAAGCAGGCGCGCCTGGTGATGGAGCGGCGCGAGGGCACGCGTCATTATTTCAATTTGAATCCCGAGGCGCTGCTCGATTTGCGTACGTATTTCGACGCGATGTGGGAAGACGCGCTGGCGGGCTTTGCGCGGTACGTCGAGAAGCAGAAACGCAAGCGCAAGCGCCTCGGCAAGTAGGAATTCGCGACGCTTCCCGTCCCCGCTCCCCTTTCGGCTGAAAGACGCGCGGCGATGCGAACGCTTACGGTCGATTGGCGTTCGCGGGTATATTGTGAACTGTGACGTTTTCTATTCGAGAATATCGCGCGGCGGATTTCGATGCGATTTACGACATCGACCAGCGCTGCTACACGGCGGACATTGCGTATTCGCGCGCGGAGTTGCGACGGTACCTGAGCCTGCCGGGGGCGGAGTGTCTAGTCGCGCAAAGCAGCGCGCGCTCTGGCAAAGGCAAAGTGGCCATAACATCAAGCAAGCTGAGCGCGGAAATTCCCGACAATGCCAGCGCCAGTAGCCGTCCCAAAGCGCACGGCAAACGAATCGCCGGTTTCATTATCGCCGCGCAACAGAAACGTCACGGCCACATTGTGACCATCGACGTCGTCGAAGCGCACCGCCGCGCCGGCGTGGGCGCTTCCCTTCTCCGCCGTGCGGAGGCGCGTTTGCGAAAACGCGGCGCGCGCGAGATGTGGCTGGAAACAGCAACCCACAACGAATCGGCGATTGCCTTCTGGCAAAAGCACGGATATCGTACGCGCGGCCGGATTCGCAATTACTATCCTGGCGGGCTCGACGCGTTCTCAATGTCGAAGCCGCTCGCCAGGGTCACAGGTCAGGAGGATTGAGTACCAATGCACATGCACCTCTACCAGGCGATTATTCTCGCGATCATCCAGGGCATCACGGAATTTCTTCCCATCAGCTCGACCGCGCACCTGATTTTGTTCCCCTGGCTGGCGGGATGGCCCGACCCCGGATTGGCGTTCGACGTGGCTCTGCACACCGGCACGCTGATCGCGGTGGTTCTGTATTTTATGCGTGACTGGATCCAACTGATCGCGGCGGGAATCGGCCTGCACTATCCGCGCAACGCAAGCTACGAATACGTGGAGCATCAGCGGAAAATGTTCTGGTATATCGTCGCGGCCACGATTCCGGGCGCCGTAGTGGGATTTCTGTTTCAGCACAGGATTGAAGACCGGCAGGGAGAGAGTTGGTACATCCTGGCCATCGCCGCGGCGATGATCGTGGTGGGGCTGGTGATGTGGTACGGCGAATACGCAGGGCGCCTGGACCGTCCTATGGAACGCGTAACTTTTGTGGACGCGATGGCCATCGGCATCGCCCAGGCTTTCGCATTATTTCCGGGCGTGTCGCGTTCCGGAGCGACAATCACCGCCGGGCTCTTCCGCGGGCTGACGCGCGAGGCTGCGGCACGCTTTTCATTCTTGCTGTCGACGCCCATCATCGCGGGCGCGGCCGTGATCGAGCTGCCGAAGCTGATGAAGATGCACCACGCGGGAACGCTGCCGCTCCCTTTCTCAATGATTGCCATCAGCATTGCAGTATCTGCAGTGGTGGGCTTGGCCGCGATCGCGTTTTTTCTGCGTTATCTGCAAGTACGCACGTTGAAAATATTCATTTACTACCGGATTCTGCTCGGTATAGTGATCCTGTTGCTGGTGTTCCTCCACATGGGCCACGCGCGCTAGCGCCCACGCGTCCCGTGCGATGCTGAGGCCTTCCCCACAGCCCAGGAGAAATTGTGCGCATATTTGAACTGACGGAAAATCGCCGCTTCAATGAACTCATCGGCTTTGTGGGCATCACGCTGGCCGTGTTGCTGGCGCTAAGCCTGCTCTCGTATTCGCCGCAAGACGCCTCATTTAATGTCTCCGCCGCTGCACCTGCGGCAGGGCCTTCGCACAACTGGATTGGACCCGTCGGCGCGCATGTGGCCGATTTATTTTTCCAGGGCATCGGGTACGCCGCATTTCTCTTCCCTGTTGGACTGTTTCTGGTGGCGTTCCGGCGGTTTCGCAGCCAGAAGGTCAACGCGCCGATCGCGAAAGTGATTGGCTGCGTGGCGTTCGTGTTTTCGCTGCCGGCGGAGCTTTCGCTGCTGGGAGTTCCCGACGTGCGCGGTGCGTTGCCGCCCGGCGGAATGTTTGGCGAGCTGATGGCGCACGCGCTGCGCTCGGCGTTTAATTCGATTGGCGCGCACGTGGTGGCGCTGGCGTGCATTTTTGCGGCATTGCTGCTGACCACACAATTCACTTTCGCTGGCACGGCAAAATGGATGCGCGGGCCGCTGGGCGCCGAGGGCTTCATCGGCAAACGAATCCTGGCGCTCGTCGACCGCGTGAAGGACTGGCGCGAAGCGCGCGAATCGGAAAAGTTGCGCAAACGCGTCGAAGAAATCAAGATTGCCGGCAGGCCCGCGGTGCCCGCGCAACAGAAAACGAAAGTAGCGACGACGATAAGGGACGCGCAGGAAATCGCAGCGGAAGACGAGCACGAGGAGCGCGCGAAAGGCGAGATGCGCCGCGTAGCGCCCGTGATCGCGTTCAGCGAACCAGTCGAAGCCGCGCAGGCGACGCGAAAATCGTCTGGCATCGAGCCCAAAATCGCCAAGGGGAAAACAACGTACCGGCTGCCTTCGCCGACTTTACTGCGCGGAGCGGAGCGCAGCGAGCGCATGACCGAGCCGGAACTAAAGGAATACGCGCGCGCGATCGAGCAGAAATGCGCGGAATTCGACGTGGTGGGACACGTGACGCAAATCAATCCGGGTCCCGTGGTCACGACATTCGAGTTGAAGCCTGAAGCGGGGATCAAATACAGCCGCATCACGGGCCTCGCGGACGACCTTTGCCTCGCATTGAAAGCCGAATCCATTTTGATCGAGCGCATTCCGGGGAAATCGACCGTCGGAATCGAAGTGCCGAATCCGCATCGCGAAACGATCGCGTTGCGCGAAGTGATCGAGTCGCCGGAGTTCTCGCATTCCTCGACGAAGATGGCGCTGCCGCTTGGCAAGGATCTCGTCGGACATATTCGCGCCGCCGATCTGGCGCAGATGCCGCATTTGCTGATCGCGGGCGCGACGGGCACGGGCAAAAGCGTGTTCATCAACTCGATGTTGATGGGCATGCTGTATAAATCGACGCCCGATGAATTGAAAGTGGTGCTGATCGATCCCAAGCGCATCGAGCTGGGACTGTATGAAGACATTCCCCATTTGTACACGCCGGTCGTCACCGATCCGAAAGTCGCGTCGAACGTGCTGCGCAATGCGACGAAGGAAATGGAGCGGCGCTTGAAGCTGCTGGCGCAGCGCGGCGTGCGCAACATTGACCAGTACAATCGCACTTTCGAGAAGGGCCAGCCGATGTCGCTTTTCGACGACGTCGAAGAAACCGAACACAAGCCCCTGCCCTACATTGTGATTGTCATCGACGAGCTCGCCGATTTGATGATGGTCGATACAACGAACGTCGAGGAATCCATCACGCGCCTCGCGCAAATGGCGCGCGCGGTGGGCATCCATTTGATTTTGGCGACGCAACGGCCCTCCGTGGACGTGATCACTGGTTTGATCAAGGCGAATTTCCCCGCACGCATTTCCTTCCGCGTGGCCAGCAAAGTCGACTCGCGCACGATTCTCGACACCAATGGCGCCGAATCGCTCCTCGGGCGCGGCGACATGCTTTATTTGCCGGCAGGCTCTTCGCGCATTCATCGCATTCACGGGCCGCTGGTCACCGAACAGGAAGTCGCCGCCGTGTGCGAGTTCTGGCGCGACCAGGCCAAAGCGATTTACAACGAGGAATTGCTCAAGCCGCCACGCGACGAGAACGCGGCGAACGCCGACGGCTCGGGCGAGGCGGGCGGCGAGGAAGTTGACGACGCGCTCTACCAGGATGCCATACGCGTGGTCTGCGAAATGGGCCGCGCTTCCACTTCCACTTTGCAGCGGCGGCTGCGCGTCGGCTATGGCCGCGCCGCGCGGCTGATCGACTTGATGGAGAAAGACGGAATCGTTGGCCCGCCCGATGGCTCGCGTCCGCGCGAAGTGCTAAAGAAAAAAGACTGGATGCGCGAGTTCGACGAATCGGTAAAATAGGTTCGGCCCGCGTTTACGCGCGTCTTTAGCAGTGCTATTATAGAATGCCCTTCAGGTGAGCCCAAAATGACGAACATCGACAAAGTCATGAATCCTCTCGTTTTCGCCGTGGCCCTCGTTGCTTATTTCGCCTTTCGAGTTCGTCGCCTCGCGTGGTTCGCGGCCAAACTTCACATCGCGCCAAAAAGCTGGGACCGCTGGATTTTCGGCGACGCCTACGATCCGAAGCCGCACTGACTCGCCGTTCACATTTGTAACCTTCAATCCGAACTGACACACCCGCGAGCGCTTAGCGTTTTTAGCGTTTAGCAACGGTTCGATTCAGTTGACTTGAGATAGCGGAATGATCACGCTGCCAAGTTCAGTGGTGCTCGGGTCCTCCACGAGCACGCGCAACGTGGTTACGCCAGCGTGCGGTGGCACAAATTCGTGAAACAGGATGCCCGATTTCAGAAGTGCGTCGTATTGCTTCTCCGGGAACTGCAGAGTGAAGGTCTTGCCAGACTGCAAAACCACTTTCCCCGTTTGATCCTGTTCGACGATGTAGACTTCGACGGAACCTTTGCGCAGGCCGCCGCTTTGCACCAGGCGAAGATTGTGAGCATCGATGGAGCACAAAACTTTGAGCGAGTGCGGAGGCTGATTCACGCGTTCCACTGTGGCTTTCAGCAGGATTGACGAAGATTCGATGGGGCTCAGCACAGCGCTGACCAGCCTAAACTGATCTTCGTTCTTCGTGGCCTCCGTGTCCGCAAACGCGAAATAGCCCTTCGGATAGTGTATGGTCAGACCTTTGCGTTTGACGTTTACTTTAACCTCGTGGAATTTTCCATCGAGCGCGTTACCATTTATATAAAAGCCCAGAGTGTAAGTGACAGCTGAATCTTCCACTGCTTTGCGAATCGCACCGGTGATGTCGTTGGTGTTGACGAAGGCCTGCCCGCCGGTTTCGTCAGCGAGCTTCTCCATGGTGGCGATGCCGATAGGCTGAGAGGACTGAGCCGGCATATTATCCATGTGGCCGCTGGCCCCGGAAACGTCGTCGGCGTCGGCGGTGCCGGGAATGCCCGACATTACCATAGGGGAACGGGCGAGCAACCCGCGCGCGTCTACCGGATAGACAGCGATATTCGCAGGGCTCAGCACATGCGCCATTGCGGCGCCCGAAAAAGGCAGATTCGCAGTCAGCCAGACCAGGTTCTTACGTCCCGGGATGTTCGCGACGTGCGCGGCAATCGCCTGCAACGCAGCCATTGTTTGTGCAGAGCGATCCGCGTTGGCCGCGCCTGCCAGATTCCCCGCCGCTTCGTTCTCGAATTTTCCTCCGGGCCGAAAGACATCGTTGCCGGGATTTTCATGTCCGGGCAAGTCGATGTGCATGTGGCCCGGCTCGACGACTTCGCGATTCGTAATCGACCTGGTGTCGTAGTTTTTCACAATCGCGAGGAGCTGCTCCCGGTCGCTGGTGAAATCGCACAAGACATGCAGCGAATGACCAAGCCCGTAAATCGCAACGCGATCCTGCGGCTGAAGCTGCTTTATAAATTCGATCAAGTGCGATTTCGCGTTTCGAAGCGCAAGATCCTCGAGCCAGTAGGGCGTGGTCTCATACCTGGACGCGGCTGCGGAACCGTACAGCGTGTTCAGGTTGTCGAGGAGAACGACGGTGACGCTTCTCGGCGCGGTCGCCCCATACTGCGGCAAGTCGGAGAAAGTGTTTTGCGGCAGAGGCTGCTGCGGCGGTTGTTGTGCGAAGGCAGCAGCATCGGCAGAAAAGATGCTGATTTTCTGCGGCTTGCCGCGGTCGAGTACAACGAAATCGTCTTTTGTTAAGTTAGCAACGGGTCCGTTCTTGTCGCGAACAATAACGCCGATCTCAACCAGCCGGGTCGCAACGCGAATCCGCGCAGTCTGCGGAGCGTTCTGCGACGCCAGAACCAGTGGCACGAGCACCAAGACGAGCGCAATGACGAACCGGCGCACGAACACCTCCTTCTGTGGTTTCGACGGCGCCGATTGTACGCCCATCCGATGCGGATTGACACGTCTGCGCGGCACCCGTAAAATCGCTGATTGTTCCCGTGCCGAGGTAGCTCACCGGTAGAGCGCGGCCCTGAAAAGGCCGGCGTAGGCAGTTCAACTCTGCCCCTCGGCACCATCCCAGCGTCCTTCACCGAGCAGATTCCAACCTACCGAAGCAACGTACCGGCCGCCGGCCGGATCCATCAGAATCTTTTCGACGTGTCGCGCGAGATAAGCGCGCGCCGCTGATGTATCGCCATTCAAGCAGGAGCGCAAATCCTGCATTCGCACGAGTGCCTTGGCCCTGAGATTCTTCACTCGCGAGCGAACCGAATCAGGATCGGACGAGAGCAACGGATCGGAGATGTCGGAAATTTTGCGCTCCCGCTCGGCAATCTCGGCAATGATCGTCGGCGAGTGAACGCCGCTAGCGACGACGGTTGCCAGATTCGTGACCTCGGCATGCGGCTCCGCTTTGCGCTTGCGCATCGCATCCATTTCGCCGCCGATGCTTTTGAGTTCCTCAAGCAGCTCGGATTCGAAACGGTCGAGGATGTAGTTCACGACTTCTTCGCGCAAGACCTTCTCCTGCAATCCGGCCAGCAGTTCCCCTTCGAGCACGTCGCGGCGAACGCGCAGATGGTTCGAGCACACTGAATCGCCGCGATGAAAGTTCATCGGGCACCCGTAAGTCTGCGTCGAATGATTCCGGCCGCGGCCAGCGACGATCTGCAGGTTTGCTCCACAGCCCTTACATCGCAGGAGCCCCGAGAACAGGTAGGGCGAATTCATCGCCGAAGAGCGCAGCAGCCCGGCGCGTTTTCCTGCGTCCTCGTAAACACGCTTGACGAGTTCCTGCCTGGCGCGCACAGCGTTCCAAGGCTCATCGGAAACGATGCGCAAGTGCGGCGCGTCGGCTGCATGAATCGGCTGGTCGCCCGCGCGTGTGCGAAACACTCGCCGGCCGGTCTTCGGGTCGCGCACTTTGTGCTTCCGGCTCCAAATGACTTTGCCGAGATATCGCTCGTTGCCGAGAATGCCTCGGATCGCGGAGGGACACCAGCTCGCAGAGTACCTGGCCCTTTTGCGGTTGCGGTGATGGGACGTGGTCCACGTTGAGCTTCTTCGCGACCGCTTTCAGACTGTGGCCGTCCGCATACGTCTGAAAAATCCGCCGTACGGTTTCGGCTTCCGGTTCGTGGATCTCGAGCCGCGTGCCATCGGCATCCTTCCGGCTGCGATAACCAAAACAACGGCCCCCTGTATGCAGCCGCGCCGAAGAAGCCCTTCAAGTCCGCGGCGCACGCGCTTGGCGGTGCAGCTTGGATTCGATGCGTTTCCAGTCGTCATTAAACCAGCGCTTAACCGCTTCCAGTTGTGCGAGCTTTTCCTGGTCGGCTTGCGCGGGGTCGAGGACACTCTTGGACTCGCAGCCGATTCCCCTGTTTTTTAGCGTTTCGCGGAGTTGAGGTGTGGCTGGGGCAAGATAGCGGTCTTCTTTCGGATCGTGAACAAAACCAAGGCCAGCGAGGTCCGCCGTGCGCTGCCCGTAGATCTCTGGCTTGACGGCAATGTAATGGCGGCCCATGACGATCTCTTCGGCCTCGCGAATCCGGGCTTCAAGAATCGTTGGTGAGATGGCGCACTGGTAGACATCGAAAAGGGTCACGTAGTCGTAGGCGACCTTGTGAAGAAGGATGATGAACTTGACCAGATTCGTGTACGCCTGCTGCCAGAAGGGTTCCTTGCCACGGCCAAACAGGTTGTTCAACAGAGAGGCGATGCTGAAGGCCAGCGCGTAGGCGTCCAAGTCGTTGTGGAGGGGATTGTAGCGGTATTCGGAATCGAGACTGATTTCGACGTAATCCTCGCCCCGTTCGTGGCGGTCGAGAATGCCCTTCACCTTGCGGCAAAAGTCACCTTTGACTTCGAGGATCAGGCCGCCGATTCGCTTCGCTTTGTCGCCCGCTTTGTAGGCAAGAACCTGCTCGGCAAACGGGTACATGCAGCAGCTTGTTTTGCCGGTTCCCACGGCACCGAAAATCGCAATCCCGGTGAACAATCCGCGTTCGGGAATGGTGAGCCATCGCGGGGTCGCGGAGGGTCCCGGTTTGCGAGGGTTGTGGACCTCGCCGACCACGAGACAAAGGTTGTTCCTCTTGCACGGGTCGGAATAGCGAGGGAGACGGCCACGCGAGATGCGCCGACGGACTTTCAGCGTGAAGATGTAGAGGCCCGAAAGCACGGTCGAAAAGACCATAAAGGGCGTTGTGAAAAGCATGGTGTTGTAGAGGTACTGGAAGCTCAGGAAAGCATGGGGTGCCCGCATGGCAATCACGCGCAGGAAGATCTGGTCTGCGAGAAACGGGTGCGTGTAATAGAGGAAGGCCCCCGTGCCCATCGCCAGCAGGGCCGAGACAAAACCGCGCGAGCGGAGAATCCGTTGGATCATGCTTTTACCCTCGGGTCCGTGGTTTGTGCCTTCAGAAAGCTGCCTTAGGGACGAAGGAAACTGGCAATACAGATTCGGACATGACCTCTCATTCGATTTTTTGGGACAGGGAACGGGTAAAGCGGGTAAAGTTCGTGAAGGAGCATGCGATGAAATCCGCAAGAAAGTTCCTTGCTTTGCTGGCAGTGCTCTGCTTGTTCATTGGCGTTGCGAGCGGAGCAACGCAGGACGGGAAGTGTGACCAAGTGCCGGAGCAAGGAAGCAAGAAAAACGCAACGCGGTCAAACGCCACGTCCTCCCG
>DATLSS010000053.1:0-4597 GCA_035534035.1 Candidatus Acidiferrales bacterium
GAAAGGCAGCATCGCGTCCGAACATGGTCTGCTTCTTGGCGAAAACGCCCATGTTGAAGGCCAAATCGACGCGAACGATGTGACCATTGCGGGCCGGTTCGATGGCCATATTTTCGCCAAGGAACGCGTCGAAATTCAGTCGAAGGGTGTCGTCACCGGAGAAATCCATTCGCCGTGTCTGGTAATTCAGCCCGGGGGAATCCTGGACGGCCATTGCCACATGCTTTCGCGCGCAAACGAATCAGAATCCCTAGCTATTCCGATTCGTTCCAACGTCGAAGCGCAACCCGCCTGAGGTTTTCGGCCTGCGATTCGTGGAATGGTGATTCGCTCGTTTCGGACTGGGGTAAGACCAGAAGGAGTCAGCTCCCAGGCGCAACCCGCTCAATATTGCCGAGCAGCGAGAAAAAATCATTTGCGTACGCCTCAGGGCCGATGTAGTCGACCGACGTCAAATCTTTCGGCACCACGCAACTAATCCAAAGTTGTTCACGGTCCGCCTTCGAAGTAAATGTCCAGCAGCGCCCGTCTTGACCGCCCAGATGTATATCCCGCTGCGGCCCGGTGGAAGAATATCCTTGGGCGTGCAGGAGTTTCTCCTGCACCCCGTCAAAGACGTTGTAGTCGAATTTGTATCGCGGCCCAAAATGCACAGGCAAAAAAGTCGCCACCGGATTTTTTTGCCACGACAACCGCGACATTCGTTCCAGGCTCATTCCTTCGCCGCGCCGCACCGCATACCATTCGAACGGCACGGTGATCTTCCACGCCCGAAATTGAACTGATCTGCCGTGAACCACGTGCCAGACTGCGGAGACCGTCTCCGGAAGCAGTATCGCCAGAGCTGCAAAAACCACCACGGCGCCAATTTTCCACTTTGTCTTGGGCTTCATGTGCGTATTCATGCTACGCGACGCCCGCCGCAAAGAAAATCACGTTCCCATTGTTCGTGTCCGATTTATACAGAGCGCAGCCTGCGCCCCTTTTTCCAGCGCGCCATGTCGAGCACGATTATTTTTTCGCACGCCGGCCAGCGTATAATCATCCGGCTCGAATCGTGAGGAGAGAAGCGCCTTGGCCGATCCCGTGCGTCTGACGTCCGCCGCCAAGGCCGCTGGTTGAGCGGCCAAGCTGAGTCCAGGTCTTTTGGACTCCGTTCTTCGCCGTTTGCCGCGGCCGACTGATCCGAATCTGCTCGTTGGTTTCGATACCAGCGACGACGCAGGGGTGTATCAACTCACCGCCGATCTCGCCCTCGTCCAGACCGTCGATTTCCTGACGCCTATCGCGGACGATCCGTTCACTTTCGGCCAAATCGCCGCCGCGAATTCCCTCAGCGACGTCTACGCCATGGGCGGCCGCCCCGTCTCCGCGCTCTCGATTGTCGGATTTCCCGAGAACGGCAGCCCTGGCGTTCTCGAACAGATTCTCCGCGGCGGCCTTTCGAAAATGGATGAAGCCAGTTGCACGATTGTCGGCGGACATTCGGTTCGCGACGATGATCTGAAGTTCGGCTACGCCGTTACGGGCGTCGTCAATCCAAAAAATATCTGGCGCAACGTGGGCGCGCGGCCCGGCGATGTTTTAATTCTCACCAAGCCCATCGGCACCGGCGTTATCGCCACGGCGCTCAAGGCAGGGAAGGCTTCGGCCGCCTCCGTCGAAGCCGCCATCGCCTCAATGGCGCGCCTGAATCGCGACGCCGCCGAAGGGTTGCATGAAATTGAAAAATCCACGCACAAGGATTCGCCCATCCACGCCGTCACTGACGTGACCGGCTTCGGCCTCCTTGGCCATGCGCGCGAAATGGCCGCGGGCAGCGCCGTTTCCCTGCGCATCGACCACGCGAAAGTCCCGCTTCTTCTCGGCGCGCGCGAAGCAGCCCACGGCGGCTTTCTCGCGGGCGGCCTCAAAAGCAATCGCGAATTCGTCGCAAGCTGCGTTGAATTTTCGGCCAACGTCGACGGAGATTCCCGCGCTCTTCTGTTCGATCCGCAAACTTCCGGCGGCCTCCTCATCGCCATCGACCCAGAACACGCCGCCGCTCTTTGCGCCGAGCTTCAGCGCCGCCAAATTCCGGCCGTGCAAATCGGCGAAACCCTCTTAAAGCGTTCCTCCCCCATTGAAATCCTTTGAACTACACCTAGTCGTCGAACACAGATTTTCGTTCGTAAACTTCCGCCGACCATTTGCTATAAACTGATAATCTTGTCTCCTCATGGACCCCGTTACACATGGCATCGCTGGCGCGCTGATCGGCAAGGGATTTTTCGCGCATCGCTCCTCGTCCACGAATCGGCTGCTGTTCAAGAAGGGATCTTCATCGACCGCCCGCGTTGCTGTCTTCGCCGCCACTCTCGGGGCCGTTTTCCCTGACGTGGATATTTTCGTCGAAGCGTTCTCGCACGATCCCCTGGCCATCGCACGTTATCATCGCGGCTTCACGCATTCCTTCGTCGGCCTGCCGATCTTTGCCGCGGCTCTCGCCTGGCTCACACGCGTCTCTGTGCGGTGGTACGCCAAGCGCACCCATCGCGACGACCTCCGCTGCCCCTCTTTCTACATGCTCTTCCTGATTTATGCCGCCGGAATCGCCAGCCATATCATCCTCGATGGCTTCACGTCTTTCGGCACGCGCATGTTGAATCCGTTCTCAAAGGATCGCGTCGCCTGGGATTTTCTTTTCATCATCGACTTCGTTTTCACTGCGCTCATTCTTCTGCCTCAACTCGCCGCCTGGGTGCATCAGCGCCGCGAAGGCGCGACGAACCGCGCCGCCAAAGCGTGGGGCTTTTGCACGATTCTCACTCTCGGCGTGTGGTCTCTCGCGCGCGCCGCGGAATTTCCTTTTTCTCTTTCGATCGTAATCCTGGCCGCCGCATTTTTCGTGGCGTTGTTTTTTCTCCCCGCTCTCAATGGCTGGGGCAGCCGCATCATCTCGCGCGCCAGTTGGTGCCGCACAGGCTTCTACGTCGCCTGCGCCTACATCCTTCTTTGTGGCTTCGCGCACCACGCCGCGATGTCGCGCGTCCGCGCATTCGCGGCGACGCACGACCTTAATGTCGAGAAAATCGGCGCCATGCCGCTACCACCTTCTTTCCTCGACTGGAACGGTATGGTGCTCACGCCCGACGGGGTCTATCAGGCCGGTTTTTCGCTTCGCGACGCGAGCCGTCCCAATTTCCGCTTCGTCCCGGATTCTTCGCCCAACCTCTTCACGGAAGAGGCGGCGCGCCTCGAACCGGTTCGCACCTATCTTTGGTTCGCGCGTTTCCCCGTAGTACGCTTCATGGCGGCTGGCGGCCGAAATATCGTTGAATACGCCGATCCTCGCTTTTTCGAGGGCAACGCGCGTAAAGGGCCGATGCCTTTCACTTTCGCCGTCATTTTCGATTCGCAAGGTAGACTACTTCATTACGGCTGGGTGCGCGGCCCGAATCCTTTAGGAAGCATTGCTCCTCCAGATCTCTCCGGGCGGCCGCGATGAAAATCCAAATCTTCAGTGACATTCACGGCGACATGAAATCCCTCGAACGCGCCATCAGCCAGCCTGCTGATATTTATATCGTCGCGGGCGATCTCTCGACCTTCCGCCGTGGCCTCGACCGCTGCGGTGCGGCACTCCAAAAACACGCGGAACGCGTCTGGGTGCTACCCGGCAATCACGAAACCGCCGATGACACGCGCGAACTCTGCGCGCGTTTCGGCCTCACCGATTTTCATCGCCAGATTCACCAACTGGGTTCAACCAACTGGGCCGGCCTCGGCTACAGCAATCCCACTCCATTCAACACGCCCGGCGAATACACGGAGGAGCAAATCGCCGAAGCCCTCGCTGCCTTCAATGGCCTCGCGCGGCTGTATCTAGTCGTTCATTTCCCGCCGTACGGCACCAAACTCGACGAATTTGCGCCCGGCAAGCATGCAGGCAGCCCTGCGCTGCGCGCGTGGGTCGAGCGCGAGCAACCCGAAATGCTTTTCTGCGGCCACATCCACGAATGCGCGGGCAAAACAGATCACATCGGCCGCACGCCCTGCTTCAACGTTGGCAAAGCCGGCTACTTGCTCGACCTTCCCTAATCTTAATCGTCATTCCGAGCGGAGCGAGGAATCTGCTTTTTGTTTTACAGCGGTGTGCCGGTCACGTTTTCGGAGGCTTATTCTTGAACGGACTATTCGTAGGAAGAGGATCGTTGCGATTCAAATACAATTGCTGCGCAATTCCAACCATGCTGCTCGTGAAAATATAGAGCACCAGTCCGCTCGAATACATGAACAGGAAAATCCCAAACGCCAGCGGCATCAGCATCATCATCTTCTGTTGCGCCGGATCGGTCACCGTCTGCGGCGTCATTTTCGTCATGTAATACATCGCCACAGTCATCAAGATCGGCAAAATGAAATACGGATCGCGCGCCGATAAGTCATGGATCCATCCGATCCACGGCGCATGCCGCAACTCGATCGAATATTGCAGCATGCGATACAGCGCGAACCAGATCGGCATTTGGATTAGTTGTGGCAGGCATCCTCCGACGGGATTTGCTCCTTCTTCCTTGTATATCGCGGACATTTCCTCCTGCATTCCCTTGCGCCG
>DATLSS010000054.1:0-3975 GCA_035534035.1 Candidatus Acidiferrales bacterium
GCACCTTGGCCATCAGCGGCGCGGAAATGCCGTATATTTCAGCGATCTCCGCGGCGCTGCACGAGCCGTCATCGGGATGCGTCGCCAGATGCTTCAAGGCGATCAGCGCGTAATCCGACTTTTTCGATAGCTTCAGCATGACGAGATATACGACTCTATGAGTCGCATATTGATATTAGAACCTAAGCCCTAAGGTTGTCAAGCGGAAAAATTTGAGTAAATCCCATGTTGCCATACAGTTAAACTAGGATCGCGCGGGTCGGGATCGCCGCTAACCGGTCAAGCAGCAACCTGCGGAAAATCAGTGCTGAACGGCGTTTTTGTCTCGCCGAACGGAGAATCGGGCGTCCGCGCCCGGCTGGGGGCGCCAAGCCACGGACAAAAATTCCAGACCGGTGGCTCGCCGGCACCGAAAATTTGGGAATTCCAATTTCGCCGCGAATGGGAATAGAATGCCCGTGCGCGGATGATGAGATGATGATCGGAATGCTGAAAGATTGGACCATCTCCGATGACCCCGGCGAATCTCCGCCGCAATTCGTCCTGGGCCGCGCAGCGTCTTCTCCCCGGTGAAGTGAGAACCCCCTCCTCCACACGCTCGCTTGAGCCGTTCGCGTTCAAAATATTACGCGCGGCTATTTGTGTCTTTGTACCGCTCCTATTTTCGCCGGTATCACGCTCCCAGGATTTTCACGGCAGCGTCGTTGGCGAAGTCGCCGACGCAACCGGGGCACGTATCCCGTCCGCGAAGATCGTTGCTCGCTCGCTGCAGACTTCCTTCGAGCGCCAGGCTACTGCCGACGCGGAGGGTGAATTTCGTATCGGTGGCCTTCCGCCGGGTCCCTACCGCTTGACCGTCTCTGCCCCAGGTTTTGCCGATGCCACCGCCGAGGTCTCCGCCGTCGTCAGCTCCGTTCAGGACGTCAGAGTCACGCTAAAACCCGCGCCCATCCAACAGAGCGTCACGGTTCAAGGCCAGGCCTCTTCCATTACCACCGAGCCGATCGATATCACCAGCGCCGTTCATGGTGGCGCCGTCTCGGCGCAAGACCTCGAAAACATTCCCCTGGCTCACCGCACGTTCGCGAACATTGCTTTTCTCGTTCCCGGCACCGAACCCGTCGAGCCTTCCGATCCCAGCAAAGCGCGTATCACTGCTGTTTCTTTTGGCGGCAGCTCGGGATTGAATGACGTGCTTTCCGTCGATGGCGGCGACGATTCCGACGACTACATCGGAGGCTTCCTCCAAAATTTCTCGCCCGACGTGATCCAGGAATTCGCCGTCGAAACTTCGCAGGAAAATGCGGATACGGGCCGCACCGTCGGCGGCGCCGTCATCATCACCACCAAGCGCGGCGCCAATCAATGGCACGGCGACGCGGCTTTTGACGAACGCGCCGCTGCTCTCGACGCGCGCTACCCCATTGAAAATCCCGCCCCCCTCCCGAAGCAGCCCTTCTCCGCCCAGACTTACAACGCCACGCTTGGCGGTCCCATCGTAAAAAACAAGCTCTGGTTTTTCGGATCGTTCGAATACACGCACGAAAACGCCAGCGTCGCGTATAGTCCCGCGAGCCTCACGCAATTCAACGCGCTCGCTTCGATTGCTTCGCAAGGCCTGATCCCCGGCGTCAGCTCCATCGCCGTACCGAACAGCGTCCCCGTGCCGTTCCGCGACGCGCTGGGCTCTCTTCGTCTCGACTGGACGCAGGCAAATCGTTCGCAATGGTTCCTCCGCGCCTCCGAGGACAATTACACCACCGACAATTTCGCCGTCCAGCAGGCGACCCTCCCTTCCACCGGCGCGACTTGGCACAGCAACTATCTCAACATGGTCATCGGCAATCAGTTCACGTTCAGTCCCACTTGGCTCGGCTCATTCACCTTCACCGCCAGCGGCTTGCATTTGACCGAAGTTCGCAATTCGAATCTTGGTTTCGCGCTGGCGTTTCCATTCAGCTCCACGTTTCAGACCATCTCGGGATTTGAAACCTTCGGCGACAATCAATTCGTCACGCCCATCACGGCGTTTCCCGTTTTGCGCAATCAGGAAAAGTATCAATTCAAGTATGACGTGAGCCACGCTTCGGGAAGGCACGCCCCGCACTTTGGAATTGATTTCATCCATGAACCGGTCCTCAGCGGCGCTCTCTCAGGGACCGCCGAAACTCTGGTGAGTTATCCGAGCGACCCGGATTTTTACTCCGCCAACCCATCGCAATTTTATTTCAGCCCGCAGTGCGCCACCCCTCCCCCGGCCGGTTCCGGAATCACTTGCACGTTCACGCCCGCGGGCAACGGCAGCTTTTCGCAAGATGTTCAGCGCCTCGGATTTTACGTGGAGGATTTCTGGCGCGTGACGGCGCATCTCACTATCGACCCCGGCATTCGCTACGACACGACCTTCGGCCTCTTTACCGGCTCGGGCCAATCGCAGCTGCAGAATCCCGCGTTTCTCACCTTGAAGGCGCTGCAAATTCCGCTGATTACCAGCGCCCCTCACGACTATCGCGGGCAGATTGCGCCGCGGCTCGGCATCGCCTATTCGCCCGGAACGTCCGAAAACACCGTGATTCGCGCGGGCATCGGCCTTTACTACAACGACCTCGCGCAAAATGGCTGGGTCACTGCCCTGCAGGCCGTGAACACGGTCCCCGATCCGTGCACGAATCCGGTCGCCGACCCAACTCGCAGCAATCCCAACGACGCCGGTTGCATTCCCGGCAATTCCGAAGGCTCGATCATCGCTCCGGGCTACAAAACGCCCTACGCGCTGCATGCCAGCGCGGGCATCGAGCACGCATTCAATAAAAACTGGCTCATCAGCGCCGATTGGACGCACGAAGAAGGCAATCACGGATTTCGCCGCTATCAATATGAAGCTGGCTACACTCTATTTACTCCGCTGATTCCAACTTCCGATCCCAATTACCGCGCCGACCAGCAAGCCGTTGTCCCAAACCTGCAAGTCTTTCGCAGCGACAATCGTTCGCGCTACGACGCGCTGTCCATCCACCTCCAAGGCAACGTCACGCGCCGGTTCAGTTTGATCGCGAATTACACGCTATCGAGCGCCGACACATGGGGCTGTGTGCTGGCCGAGCTGTTTGATTACGTCAACGGAGTTTGCAATCCGCTGAATCCGTTTGGTCCGGGCGATTACGGACCATCCGGCGAAGACGTCCGGCATCGCGCGGTCGTCGCGGGAATTTTCCATGCTCCCGGCGGATTCGAGCTCAGCACGCTTTCGCAATTCGAAACCGCGCGCCCGTTCACCATCACCACGCCGGTGGACGTCAACGGTTTCGGCGACCCGGTCAACGACCGCGCCGTCATCAACGGCGTGCAAACCACGCTCGATCAATTTCGCGGCACTCCGTACATTCAAATCGATATGCGCATAGCCCGCCCATTCAAAATCGGCGAACGCTTCACGGCCGCGCCGTTCATCGAATTATTCAACGTTTTCAACCGCAACAATCCCGGCGCCAATTACGTCACCAACCTGGCCGCGCTGCCCACGCCGGTAAATAGCCTGGCGAACGCAACTGCCCTCTGCATGGATCCGCCTGCCTGTACCAACATGCAACCGATTACCAGCCTCAATCAGTTACGCGTACCCGCCGGCGCGCTCGGCGACTTCTTCGGCCCCGGCACAACGGTCGGCATCCCCTTCGCCGCGCAAATCGGCGCCCGCCTGAGTTTCTGAACCGCAAGGTTAATAAGGCGCGCGAACATCTCGGGCCAGCGTGTCGGCCAAACGCGTTGCGAAAACGGAAGTGACACGGCGCGAAGGAAATAAGTTATATTCTTGCGCGTGTCTTTGGGTGAGGCGGGATTCCTCTTTAGTGCTGCTCTTGTCGCGGGCGCGCTGAACTCGGTCGCGGGAGGAGGCAGCTTCATTTCCTTTCCGGCGCTGCTATTCGTGCGAATCGCGCCGATCTCCGCAAACGCAACAAACACCGCAGCCATGTG
>DATLSS010000055.1:0-11023 GCA_035534035.1 Candidatus Acidiferrales bacterium
AATCCCTTTGCGATGCACTCAACAAAACAAACACGCTGTTCCCGGGCACCCGACTTCAAATGCACTATGGGGTCGTACCCCTGTCTTGAAGCAAAAAGCGGACAAGTTCCCGAACAACCATGTCAGGAGCTCTGAAGTTACGCAGTATCAATCGCGTTGAGGGGTTCGACTCCCACCCCGGGTACCAAAATTGCGCTTGCGCGACTACTGAATGACTTACGAGGTGCGATTGAACTTCGCCCCGGCCTGAGCCCCGAATTATTGCGAAGGCTCAGGCGGGAAGAAGCCACATGGAACGTTACTGGTGGTGCGAGCCAGAACCACCGGGGCCGCGATCTCTATCATGGTCATCACGGTCGCCGCGCGGGTCGTGATTCCAGTCGCTGTCCGAACGCCATTGCTGATCGCGTCCGTTCCACCACTGGTGGTACGCGGTGTAGCAGCGCTGGCGCTGCGCACGAAGCGCCATCCACGCATGGTCCGCCTGAGGGCTGCGGTTCCCGTGTTCGCGCATTTCTTCCGTGAGCTTGGCTTCGGCTTTCTGAGTGCGCTCCTGACACTTTTGCATGCCCTTGCGGTCGCGCTCTTGGGACTGATGCTGGTCGTCGCGATCCTGGGCGTGCGCAAGCTGCGGAGCGGCGGCTCCGATGAACAGAAGCAGAGCGCCAGCCGTTGCGGTTCCTACGGCCGCTTTCTTGATCCTGGTATAAATGTAGCCTCTCTTTGCGTTCATTGATCTCTCCTGTAAATTCTCGGCGGCTGGTTACGAGTACGGCTCGATACGTGGCCGGTGTGAACCTGTGGTAAATCCGGTCTGAACGCCAGCTCGGACACGAGCTTCCTGGGGCCTGACAGCGGACCACATCAATTATCGTGGGGCACGGCGCGGGGAAAAGATATAGGGACAACTCCCCATAAGCATACAGGAGAGTCCGTACGCCGTTTCGGTACAGCTGGGGGGTACCGCAGCGAGAGAAACTAAGCAAGTCCGAGGCTCGCTATAGGAAAAGGGCCTCGCTTATTGCTGCGTCTCCGGTTTCACGTATTTATCGAACCAGCGGAGCATTTCCCAAATCATGTGCTCGATGGATTCGCGCGCTTGATAGCCGTGGGCTTCATCGGGCAATTGAACGTAACGCACTGACGCACCGTTGCCTTTGAGGGCCATATACAAGCGCTCGGATTGAATTGGAAACGTGCCGGAGTTGTTGTCGGCCATTCCGTGAATCAACAAAATTGGTGCGTGAAACTGATTCGCGTACATGAATGGCGACATTCTGAGGTAGACCTGCGGAGCTTCCCATAGCGTACGGCGCTCATTTTGAAAGCCGAAAGGAGTAAGCGTGCGGTTATATGCGCCGCTGCGAGCTACGCCGGCACGGAAAAGATCGGAGTGCGCGAGGAGATTGGCGGTCATAAATGCGCCGTAGCTGTGGCCACCGACGCCGACGCGATGCGGATCGATTACGCCCATGTCGGTCGCTTTGTCGATGGCTGCTTTCGCGCTGGCGACGATTTGCTCGACATATTTGTCGTTGGCCGTTCGCGGCGGACCGATGACGGGCATCGTGGGACCGTCAAGAACCACATAGCCATCGAGCAAAAACCAGAGCGGCGACAGGCCCGTGAATTCAGTGAAACGATTCGGCGAGCCAGCGACCTCCGCAGCGACGCGCGCGTTAGTGAATTCGCGCGGGTAAGCCCAAATCACGGCGGGGCGGCGCTCGCCTTCTTTGTAATCGGCGGGAAGATAGACGGTCATGGATAGCGACACGCCATCCGCGCGCTTGTAATTGACCAGCTCTTTGCGGATGCCGCGCAACTGCGGCGCGGGGTCAGCATAATGCGTTAGCGCCTGGGGAGAATCATTGCCGGCAGTACGCAAAAAATAATTCGGCGGATCGGTGGGCGTTTCGTGGCGCGTGATGAACTTGGAACCATCGGGAGACGCGAGCGCCACGACTTCTTCGTAGCTCTTGTCGTCGCAATGGAAAATGCGGCTGGCCTGGAGCGATTGCGTATTGAAACGGTCGAGGAAGGGGCGGTCGCCTTCAGGAGATGCGCCCGGTCCGGTCAGGAAAATGTCCGTGCCTTCTTCGCGCATCGCTGCGTGGTCGTTGGGAAGCACATCGATGACGGGCTGGCCCGGATTTTTGTAGCGCTCCTGAGCGCTCATGTCCCAAACGAGGCGCGGCTTCGCGGAAGGATCCTGAGGATTCAGAAACCACGTGCGTTGCCACAATCGGCTGCGGTCGAATTCGCGCAACATCGCGAGATCGCCGCGTTCGCCCCAAAGGAGCCCGGCGAAACGATATTCGGTGCGAGCGAGTTCGGCGGCCTCTCCTGTGAATGGCGCTTTGAGCCACATAATGCGGTCGCGATTCGGTACTTTTGCATGCGGATCTCCGCCGTCCAATGCGTCGACCCAAACGAGCGTCGCGGGCGCAGTCGCTTGCCACTGATAGCTGCGCGGGCCGGTGGGGACGCCGCCAATGGGGATCGTTTCCTGCAGCGACAGATCGGCGAGTTTGTAGGCGACGCGTCCAGAGCGATCCCAGACTTCCACTGTGTGAGCAAAATTCTCGAATGGGCGAATGTAAGAATAGGGATGGTGGATGCGCGCGATCAAGATATAACGTCCGTTTGGGGCAGGATCGGCGGCCTCGAAGATTCCAGGCTTGCCAACGGGCGTGGCTTTGCCGGTGGAAATGTCGATGAAGGCGAGTTGGGATGTAGCGTAATAATCAAATAGCTGCTCGTCGCGCGGGCTCTGGAGCAGATCTTCGAATGTGGGAGCAGGCGCTGCCTTGCCGAAGCTTTCCTGGATGATGGGACCTACAGGGACACTCGATTCAGCGGGAGCGCGGCCGCGATTCGCGGGAACGATTCTGCACAAGAGCATTTTGTCTCCGGGTTCCCACGCGCAAGGATCGCCCAGAGTCGAATTGACTGCCAATTCCGGCAGATGATGGATCGTACCGGTGGAGGCATCGCCGATCCATAGCTCGACGCTCTTGTCGGCTGTGACGGTGAGGAAAAAATGTTTGCCGTCAGGCGCCCACTCGGGCCGGCCAAAGCCTGGACCTGCCGGGAATACGATGGGCTTGCTGTGGCCGTCGGAAACCCGCACCAACGCGAGATGCAAAAATCGCTGCGGATTGTGCTGGCCGGAATTGGCCGGGTCAATGCGGACACCCGCGATACGAAGCATCGGACGCGCAAGCTCGGAGATGGGCGGATAGCGAACGGGTTCCGCGACGAGAATTTCGTCACCTTGGGGGTTGGGAAATGCCAGCGGTGGCGCGGGAGCGAACAGCACGTCAAGAATTTTCTGCGGCGGCTTCTGGTACGTGGTCTGCGCAACCAGACCGGGTGCGGCCGCGAGCGTCGCGAGCGCGAGCAAACCGAAAAGCTGCGCGACTCGGCAAATTGAAACGCGAATCCTGAGCGCCATGTGCTTCTCCCATCGTGCAAAACGTTGTGTGCGAATCCAAGCGTACGCGGTGAACTGCATGTAGAGACGTTATGTGGCAGAGGCGCGTTTCATTTGCGCCGCGCGCCTCCGGCACAAGAGTCTGCCTGCGTTTGCTGGAATCGTTGTAACGCGGGAGCGCGGCGGGTCGTCTGTTGCATTGCGCCTTCCACACAAGGTGCAGTGCGCAGGGTGAGCGCGCTTTTGCGCG
The DNA here is from genome assembly GCA_035534035.1 of Candidatus Acidiferrales bacterium. GTDB lineage: Bacteria > Acidobacteriota > Terriglobia > Acidiferrales > UBA7541 > DAHUXN01. Next base: position 3,684 of record DATLSS010000055.1, read on the forward strand.
TCCGTTGACGCGAATCAAAATCACTGCGGTATTCATTTTTCAGTCTGAATGGGGTATACATACGCCTCTTCTGCAATCGTTTGGGCAAGGAGTGACCTCGTGAACGTACGGCGAATCTCCGTTTTCGCGGCTTCGGTGGTTTTCGCATTTCCATTCCTGACTGTCTCGGCGCAGAAGTCAAAAAAGAAGACGAAGAAGGAAGAAGCGCCGCAGCAACAAGCCGCGAAACACGAAGAACAAAAGCCGGCGGATCGCTTGTCTCCGGCGACATTTGCCGGGCTCACGCTGCGATCGATTGGGCCCGCGCTGATTTCGGGTCGGATTGTGGCCATCGCGGTGGATCCAACGAACCGCGCGCACTATTACGTTGGTGCGGCTTCGGGCGGCGTGTGGGAGACGAAGAATGATGGCGGGACATGGAAGCCCGTATTCGATCATGAAGGCTCATATTCGATTGGCGCGCTGACGATTGATCCGCGAAATCCGTCCGTGGTGTGGGCAGGCACGGGCGAGGCGAACAGCCAGCGAAGCGTAGCGTATGGCGATGGGGTCTATCGGTCGGATGATGGCGGAGTGAGCTGGAAGAATATGGGACTGAAACATTCGGAGCATATCGGCCGAATCGTCATCGACCCGAAGGATACAGACACGGTTTACGTTGCGGCTGCGGGGCCGCTTTGGAGCAGTGGCGGTGATCGCGGGCTTTACAAGACTACGGACGCAGGAAAAACGTGGGACAAGATTCTCTCGATTGACGAGCATACGGGCGTCGGTGACGTTGCCATGGATCCGGAAGATCCCAATGTTCTCTATGCGGCCGCGTGGCAGCGCGAGAGAAGGCAGTACACGATGATTGATGGCGGCCCTGGGAGCGCGATTTACAAATCCACGGACGCCGGAAAGACCTGGAACAAAGTGACTCGTGGCCTGCCGAAGGTGGACATGGGACGAATTGGGTTCGCGGTTTCTCCCGCGGATCACAACGTTGTGTACGCCGAGATCGAAGCCGCGGATCGCAAGGGCGGCATTTTCCGTTCGACGGATCGCGGCGCGACGTGGGAGCGCCGGACGCCGTTCAACGCGCAGGGCATGTACTACGGGCAGCTTACGGCGGACCCGAAGAATGTCGACCGGCTGTACATCATGAACGTAATTCTGATGGTTTCCGACGACGGCGCGAAGACCGTGCATCCCTTGGGCGAGAAATGGAAGCACGTTGACAATCACGTGATGTGGATCGATCCGAACGATCCGAATTACATGCTGGTGGGCTGCGATGGCGGTTTGTACGAGAGTTACGACCGGGCGAAAAACTGGACGTGGAAGGCGAATTTGCCGCTGGCGCAGTTTTATGACGTGTCGCTGGACAATGCGAAACCGTTCTACTTTGTTTACGGCGGTACGCAGGATAACTTCTCGGTGGGCGGGCCTTCGCGCACGATGAGCGCCGCGGGAATCACGAATGAGGAGTGGTTCGTGACGTCGGGAGGCGACGGGTTTCATTCGCAGGCCGATCCAGAAGATCCCAATACGGTATACGCGGAGTCGCAATTCGGCGGACTGGTGCGTTACGACCGCGCGACAGGCCAGCAAAAAGGAATCAAGCCGCAAGAGGCCGCCGGCGCGCCGCCTCTGCGCTGGTGGTGGGATTCACCAATCATCATTAGTCCGTTTTCGCACACGCGACTTTATTTCGGCGGAAACATCTTATTTCGCAGCAACGATCGCGGGGACAATTGGAAAGCGATCAGTCCGGATCTGAGCCGGCAAATCGATCCCAACACGCTGCCGGTGATGGGCAAGATATGGGGCCCGGACGCCGTCGCGAAAAATGCTTCCACGTCGACCTATGGCGAAATTGTGTCCATTTCAGAATCGCCCCTGAAAGAGGGCGAAATCTATGTGGGTACCGACGACGGCTTAATTCAATTCACGCCCGATGGTGGAACAACGTGGAAGAAGCACGAAACGTTTCCCGGCGTGCCGGAGCGCGCATTCGTGACGCGCGTGGTCGCGTCCAGTCATGACGTGAATACTGTTTATGCCGCGTTCGATAATCACAAGAGTGGCGATTTCCATCCCTATTTGCTGAAGAGTACGAACCAGGGCGATACGTGGACTGCGCTCTCCTCGAATTTGCCCGAAAATGGCGCGGTTCTGGCCTTTGCGGAGGATCCGGTGGACGCGAATCTTTTGTTCGCCGGGACGGAGTTCGGCCTGTACTTCAGCATGAACGGCGGCGAGAAATGGATCCAGCTTAAGGGCGATTTCCCAGTGATTTCGGTGCACGATTTGCAGATTCAGAAGAGAGAAAACGATCTTGTGGTCGCGAGCTTTGGCCGCGGATTTTACGTCCTCGACGACATTTCCGCGCTGCGCAATTTGAAGCCGGAAGAACTTGAAAAGAACAGCGTGCTTTTCCCCGTGCGCAGGACGCCAATGTACATCGAATCCATGCGCGTTGGGTTGCGCGGCAACGGATTTCAAGGCTCGGCGTTTTTCAGCGCGCCGAATCCGCCGTTCGGCGCGACATTCACCTACTATCTGAAGAGCAAGCTGCTGACCAAAAAAGAAAAGCGCGAGAAAGCGGAAAAGGTCGCCGAGAAGGACGGTAAGACGCCGCCGTATCCGACCGCGGCCGAATTTCGCGCGGAGGCCGACGAGCCGCCGCCTTCGCTGTTCTTTACTATTTCCGATGCGGCCGGCAAAGCTGTGCGCCAAAATGCGGCGACAAACGCTCCGGGCATTCATCGCACCGCATGGGATTTGCGCTATCCGGCCACGGCTGTTCCCGCCCAAGAACCAAGTCCCGAACAACGGATTTTTTCGCCGGGAGCTTATCGAGGGCCGTTGGTGATGCCGGGAACATACACCGTTACGTTGTCGCAGCAAGTCGACGGCGTGGTGACGCAGCTTGCCGGGCCGCAGTCGTTTGAAGTTTACGCGCTCGGTGCGGGAACGATGAAGGCCGAGGATCACGCGGCGCTGGCGGAGTTTCAGCAGAAAGTCGCGCGCCTTTACAGCTCGCTCTATGGCGCGCTGCAGACGGCAAACGACCTCAACTCGCGCCTCGGCGTAATCACGCGCGCACTCGAAGAGACGCCCGGGGCTTATCCCAAGCTGATTGCACAAGCGGATGCGCTGCGGCAGAAGAACAATGAACTTCTGCGAACGTTGCGTGGAGACAACGTGATGCGAGCGCAAAACGCGGCGGTTCCGGAATCCATCGAAGAGCGCGTCCAGACGATTATGGAGAACGAGCGCATGTCGTCTTCGCTCCCGAGTGGGACGGACCGCCAGGGCTACGAGATTGCGTCGCAGGAATTTGTGCGAACGCTTGGTCAACTGCGCAATTTGGTGCAGGTCGATCTCGCGAATTTGCAGAAAGCAATGCAGGATGCCGGTGCGCCGTGGACGCCGGGGACGATTCCTGAATGGCCTGAGAAGTAAGCCAACACGTATGACGGCGGCCAGTTACGCGACTGAATATTTGCGAGACGATTTTCGATATTTTCATTTTTTGCATAGGAGGAATCAGATGCGTGCAATCACGCGTGTTCGTTTGTTTGCTTCACTAGCAGTTCTTGGAACTTGCGCGCTTGCGGCAGTGGTGCCTGGCGCGGCGCAGACGCTCAGCAAGGATTCGCTTGCCGGGATGAAGTGGCGGCTGATTGGACCGTTCCGCGGAGGGCGCGTGGAAGCGGTCACGGGCGTGGCCGGCAATCCCAGCGTTTTCTACTTCGGAGCCGTCGCGGGCGGAGTTTGGAAGACGACGGATGCCGGCGGCTCGTGGAAGCCGGAATTTCAGCACGAAGACGTGTCGTCCATCGGCGCGATTGCGGTGGATCCGCAGGATCCCAATGTGATTTACGCGGGCACGGGCGAACCAGCTCTGCGGGGGGACATTTCCGATGGCGATGGCATGTACAAGTCGGTTGACGGCGGCAGTGCGTGGACCCATATCGGCCTGAACGACACGCGCCACATCGCGAAAATCCTGATCGACCCGCATGATCCCAATATTATTTTTGTTGCGGCGATTGGCCATGCGTATGGACCGAACGAAGAGCGCGGCGTTTTCCGTTCAACCGACGCCGGGAAGACATGGCAGAAGGTTCTTTACAAGGATGACAAAACAGGCGCGATCGATCTGACATTCGCGGCGCAGAATTCGCACGTGCTTTATGCCGCGCTGTATCAGGAAGTGCGGACCCCGTGGGGTTTTTCCAGTGGCGGGCCGGGCAGCGGGATTTACAAGTCCGTCGATGGCGGCGCGACGTGGAAGCAGCTCGAGGGTCACGGATTGCCAGATGGAGTGCTGGGACGCATCGGAATCGCCGTGGGCGCGGACCCACAGCGCGTTTACGCGCTGATTGAAGCGAAAAAGGGCGGGCTGTATCGCTCGGACGATGGCGGAAAGAACTGGCGGTTTATTAACGGCAACCACAATTTCACGCAGCGCGCGTGGTATTTCATGAACGTTTATGCCGATCCGAAGGATACAGACACGCTTTACATTTTAAATACCGGGATGTATCGCTCCACGGATGGCGGCCAGACGTTCAAGAACATCAATGCGCCGCACGGCGATCGCCACGATCTGTGGATCGATCCGACGGACCCAGCGCGCATGATCGAAGCCGACGACGGCGGCGCAACGATTTCCGAAGATGGCGGGCAAACGTGGTCGACCGAGAACAATCAGCCGACGGCGGAGTTCTATCACGTCGCGACCGACAACCGGTTCAATTATTACGTGTATGGCGCGCAGCAGGATAATTCTACGGTTGCGATTGCGAGCCGCAGCGACTCAGGCGCCATCACGGACAAGGATTGGTACGACGTTGGCGGCGGCGAGAGCGGATTCGTTGTTCCCGATCCGAAGAATCCGAACATCGTTTATGCCGGTTCATATGATGGCTTGATCACGCGTTACGATAAGGCAAACGGTCAGGAGCAGGACATCAGTGCGTGGCCGCTTAATCCAATGGGATCGGGCGCAGCAGCTCTGAAGTACCGCTTCCAGTGGACGGCGCCGATTGCGATGTCGCCATTCGACTCGAATACGATTTATCACGGGGCGCAGGTGCTGTTTAAGAGCACGGATCAGGGTCAGAACTGGACGGTGATTAGTCCGGACCTGACGCGCAACGACAAGACCAAGCAAGGTTCCGCAGGAGGGCCGCTGACGCAGGACAACACTAGCGTGGAATATTACGATACGATTTTCGCTGTCGCCGAATCGCCGGTCGAACGAGGATTGATTTGGGTGGGCAGCGACGACGGCTTGGTGCACATAACGCGCGACGGCGGCAAGGCTTGGTCAAATGTGACGCCGAAAGGACTTCCAGATTGGAGCCGCATCGACCTAATCGATCCATCTCCCCATGCTGCCGGCACGGCGTACCTTGCGGCTGACCGCAGCCGCTGGGACGATTTCCATCCTTATCTTTACAAAACGAACGACTACGGCAAGACGTGGACTAAAATCACGAGCGGACTGCCGGACAATGTTTTCACGCACGCGATTCGCGAGGATCCAAAACGCAAGGGGTTGCTCTTTGCCGGAACAGAAACGGGAGTTTACGTTTCGTTCAACGACGGTGCGCAGTGGCAATCGCTTCAATTGGATTTGCCGACCGTGCCGGTGCACGATATGACCATTCACGGAAATGACCTGGTCATCGCCACGCACGGCAGAGCTTTCTGGAGCCTTGACGACATCACGCCTCTGCGCCAGATGAATTCCGAAGACGCGAGTGCCGACACCTATTTGTTCAAGCCGGCAACTGCGTATCGTTTCCGTGGCGGGCACTTCCGCCTTCCCGGAGGTTTCGCGGCAGGCGAAAATCCGCCTTCGGGGGCCGTGATCGATTATTCGTTGAAGACCGAACCGAAGCAGCCGATCACGCTCGAGATTCTCGACTTGAAAGGAAAAGTGATTCGTAAATATAAGAGCAAGGGCGAAAAACCAACCGGTCCCTCGCCGCAGGAATCGTTCTTCCGAGGTGGAATGGCGAATCTTCCTGCAAAGGCCGGCCTGAACCGGTTCGAATGGGACTTGCGCTACGAGCCACCCAGCGTGGTTCCGGGCGCGGTTTCGTGGGGCGGACGGCCAATCGGTCCGCTTGCTGTTCCCGGAGACTACCAGGTCAAGTTAACAGTGGCGGGGAAGAGTTATACGGCCCCGCTGAAGCTCGAGGAAGATCCGCGCATCCAAGTGTCCGCGGCGGATTTGCAGAAGCAGCTTGATTTCAGCCTTCAAATTCGCGGGCGTATCACGGAGGCTCATGACGCCGTGAACCAAATTCGCGAAATTCACGGACAACTCACGGCGCTTGAAAAGCGGCTTGCGGCTGGCGAGAAAACGAAAGCCACAGCCGACGCGGCGAAGGATCTGGACAAGAAGTTCACGGATGTCGAGGAAACGCTGATCCAGGTCAAATCGAAATCCGGCGAAGATCCGTTGAATTTCCCGATCATGATCGCGGACCAGATGATGGCCCTCGACAGCACGGTTCAAAGCGCCGATACAGCGCCGACGCAATCGTCGCATGAGGTGTTTGATCTGTTGAGCAAACAGCTCGACGAGCAGATGGCGAAATACCGGCAACTAAAGGACAAGGATCTCGCCGACTTCAACAAGCGGATTCGCAGCGAGGATATTCCAGCGATCGCAGCGCCAGTTCCACACGGAGAAGCATCCAGCGGCGACACGCGCTGATGTCGCGGATTCGTAGTACGAGGGCCGCGCAAGTTGCCTTTTTATTGCGCGGCCTTTTTTTCGTGTATTGAGACGAGCCGTCGCATGTCGTATGATTTCCGTCGAAATGCCGCAAGTTAGAGAACCCATCTGGAAGCCCGTCACGCACTGGATCGGAGCCGGCGGCGGCTGGTTGCTTCGGCACGTGGTCAGCGGTCTGGCCGCAACTGGTATCACTCCAAACGTGCTGACCATCATCGGCATGGGGGTGAATGTGTGGGCGGCTGTGTTTTTTGCCTATGGCGAATTTCGTGCTGCCGCCGCCGTTCTTTTTTTCGCTGGATTTCTTGACATGGCGGATGGACAAGTGGCGCGCCGCGCGGGCCGCGTCACAGCATTTGGTGCGTTTCTCGATTCCACTCTCGACCGCTATTCCGATCTTGGTCTTTATATGGGATTGGTGGTTCATTACACGTTGATCGGGCGGCCTTTTTATATGGGGCTTGCCGCGGTGGCGATGGCGAGTTCATTTATGGTCAGCTACGCACGAGCGCGCGCCGAGTCATTGATTCCTTTATGTAAAGTGGGTTTTCTGGAGCGGCCGGAGCGGCTGGTTTTGCTGATTCTTGGCGGAGCG
>DATLSS010000056.1:0-15147 GCA_035534035.1 Candidatus Acidiferrales bacterium
CACATGGCACGGCCTGCTACATGAAGCTGCCGTCCACGTGGCGCCTTGGACATGGAAATTTCCAGCACGCCATCGTGAATCGCCGCTTTCGCCTGTGAAGGATCAATCTCGACTGGCAACTCCAATGAGCGGCAAATCTGGCTCGAAAAGTGTTCTTGATAAACGGTCCGCGATTTCTTTTCTTCGCGCACTTCGCGCTTGCCCGAAATCGCCACCCGTCGCGGTTCGATGCTCAGTTTTAAGTCTTCCGCGCGGAATCCGGGAACCTCGGCGCGCACCGTCAGCCCCTCATCGGTTTCCATCATCTGCACGGCGACTGGATGCAACGCTTCTTTCTCCGCATTCAACCAGTGATCGAGCGCACGCCCCTGCTCGTGCCCATCGTGCTCGTAAAGCTCATACGCTCTCTTCGCGATCGAATCATGAAGCTCCTGCACATGATCGAATAATTCCTCAAAATTTACAAATTCAGGGTGTGAAGTTTGTGAATGCATTGCAATTCGCAGGTCTCTGTTTTTCGACAACAATTGTTCTTTCATCTGTGAATTTCCTCCTTATCAGTTCGGCGCAGAGGGAAGGCCGTGATAAACCCCTCCTTCAGCTAGATTCCGCGGGCAGCGGTCCGGTTGTCTGCGAAGAGCAAACTCATCAATAATGTGTTTCCATCATTTCTGCTAGAATCAGCCCGCCTGCGCATGGAAAACGTCTCTCAAGACGCAATATGCGCTGGCAATTTCTCAACAGCGGCAAAAACAAAACGTGACCAGCGCTCTTTTTCCGCGAAATTTCCACAAATCGTATCCACAAGCCGTGCGCGGCGAGGGTTGTTTCATTTATACCGCCGACGGGCGCAAGATCCTCGACGCCTCAGGCGGTGCCGCGGTCGTCTCCATTGGACACGGCGTGGAATTTGTCGCGCGCGAGATGAGCGAACAGGCGCGCAGTCTCGCCTATGTGCATTCTTCGCAATTCACAACGTACGACGCAGCCGCATTGGCCCGCCGCCTACTCGAACTTGCGCCTGGCACTTTTCGCGAATCGCCGCATGGCCCTGGTCGCGTGTTTTTCACATCCGGCGGCTCGGAAGCCACCGAAACGGCCCTCAAACTCTGCCGTCAATATTTTCTGGAGCGCGGCGAGGCAGGTCGCACGCAATTTGTTTCTCGCTGGCAGAGTTATCACGGCAGCACGCTGGGCGCGCTCGCTGTCTCCGGAAATATCAAGCGCCGGACGCCATTTGCGCCGCTTCTTCGCGACTGGCCTCACATCGACCCGTGCTATTGCTATCGTTGCCCGCTAAACTTGCTTTATCCCGAGTGCGCCGTCGCGTGTGCCGCGGAGCTCGATGACATCCTGCTCAAGAATCGCTCAAACCAACAAAACGATCGCATTGCGGCGTTTATCGTTGAGCCCATCTCCGGCGCAACTCTCGGCGCCGTCGTTCCTCCCGCCGACTACCTGCCCCGCATCGCCGAAACATGTCGCCATCACGAAATCCTTCTAATCGCCGACGAAGTAATGACCGGAATGGGCCGCACTGGCAAGCCCTTCGCTGTCGATCACTGGGGAGTCGAACCGGACATCATTCTTCTGGGCAAAGGCATGGCGAGCGGCTATGCACCTCTCGGGGCCGTTATTGTCACGGGACGCGTAGCCCAAGCGATTGAAAAAGGCTCAGGCGCTTTTCTCCACGGCTTCACCTACAGCGCCCATCCTGTCTCAACCGCCGCCGGCCTCGCTGTTCTCGATTACATCGCTGAAAAAAATCTTTTCGCGCGAGTCGCCCCGGCAGGCCGCGAACTTCTCGCCGCACTCGCGCCGCTCAAGGACTCGCCCATTGTCGGCGACGTTCGTGGCTTGGGCCTTCTCCTTGGCATCGAATTCGTCCGCGATACGAGAACCAAAGACCCGTTCCCCGCCGATGACCGCATCGCATCGCGAATTTACGATGCTGCTCTTGCTCGCGGCGTTCTCACTTATCCAATTCAAGGCTGTGTCGACGGCACGCGCGGCGATCACATCCTTCTCGCGCCGCCTTATGTAATATCGTCGGCCGAAATAAGATTCCTCGCCGATGCCCTCCGCGCCGCCATTGCCGATGTCTCGAAGCAGTACACGTAATGGAATTACGTAGGAGAGGATAAAAACCTATGCGTCTTGTTAAAGCTCTTATGCTGTCAGTCACGTTCGCGCTTGCATTTTTGCCAGCGTGCCCTGCCCAGCAGCGCCAGCCCCGCGCGCGCGATCTCGGCGTGCCCTTTGAAGGCACGCCCGGTCCGCTCGACGCCATCACCGACGTCTCCGGCGTCGAAGTCGGCTACAAAAGCCTCATCTACGGTTCCGGCAAACTAGGTGTCGGCCACGGCCCGGTTCGCACCGGCGTCACCGCCATTTTCCCGCGCGGCAAAAATTCCATTGATCCTGTTTTCGCGGGCTGGTTCACCGAAAACGGCAACGGTGAAATGACGGGCACCACTTGGGTCGAGGAGTCCGGCTTCCTCACAGGCCCCGTGCTCATCACCAACACGCACAGCGTCGGCGTTGTCCGCGATGCCGTCATCAATTGGGAATTCCACCACGGCTTTCAAGCCCCCACCGAGGACTGGTGGTCGCTCCCCGTCGTCGCCGAAACCTGGGACGGCTATTTGAACGACATCAACGGCTTTCACGTCACGCCCGCTGACACATTCGCCGCAATGGATTCCGCCCACGGTGGCGCCATCGAAGAAGGCAACGTCGGTGGCGGCACAGGAATGATTTGCTTCGAATTCAAGGGCGGCACCGGCACCGCGTCACGCAAACTCCCCGACAAATTCGGCGGCTACACTGTCGGCGTCCTGGTGCAGTGCAACTTCGGCACGCGTCATCTTCTGCGCATCGCCGGAGTCCCCGTCGGCCGCGAAATCCCCGGCAAGCCCATCTGGTCGCTGCGCGGCAATCCCGCCGTCGAAGATCGCGGCTCCATCATCGTCGTCGTCGCCACTGACGCGCCTCTTCTCCCCACCCAACTCAAGCGCCTCGCTCGACGCGTCACTCTCGGCCTCGGCCGCCTGGGCAGCATTTCCGGAGACGGCTCGGGCGACATTTTCATCGCCTTCTCTACTGCCAATCCCGGCGCCGGCCTCGCGCAAAAGCCCACTCAAATCACCATGATGCCCAACGATCACATGGACTCGCTCTTTGAAGCCACCGTCCAGTCCGTCGAAGAGGCGGTCGTCAACGCCATGGTCGCCGCCAAAACCATGACCGGTGTCGACAACCGCACCGTCGAAGCCCTCCCCCACGATCGTCTGCGCGCACTCTTGAAAAAATATAATCGTTTGGCTGCGCCACACTAGAAAGGACAGAATTTTGCCGGCGAGTCGCGTCTTTACGTCTGCGACGCTCGGGCCTCACCTGGCAACCGGCTCATCTGCTCGCGCATCGACCGCATCGACAGCCCGCTGCGAACCACGGCGTAGAATCCGAGAAAGAGGAACGGAATTGTGAGCATGAAGAACGCAAAAAATGAAAAGCCCGCTGCGGTGTTCTTTTCCATTTCGAAAATGTTAAGTCCCAGCACGCAGAAAAATTGATACGATCCCACATTCGCCGGCGCGTTCGGCAGCGAGACGCCCAGGTTAATCACCAGCAGCACCACCACCGCTGCCAGAAACGGCAATCCCATCCCATACGACTTCATCAGCGCCCACAGCGCCAGCACTTGGCAAAACGGCATCAGCAATGACGTAAAAACCGCTGGATAAAAACTCGGTGACGTTCCCATTGCGTGCAATCCCATCAATGCCGACATTAGTTTCCCCGGCACGCGCTTACCCCCGGACATCCGCCGCGGGTCACCGCCGAAGCGCAGTTCGATGTATAGAATCATCGCAACGAAAAGTCCTAGCAGCGCCAGCGTCCCTATGCCCAGCGCGTTCGCGCCGTGCCGGAAACGCAGCGGCGCGGGCACGAACATTAACATCACTCCCAGCCCAGCCGTTGTGACCACCAAGTCGATCAGCCGCTCGACCAGCACCGAACCGACAACCGTCCCTATGCCGATATCTTCCGCCTTCGACACCAGGTACGCGCGCAACAACTCCCCTGGCCGAAGCGGAAACACCAAATTCGCAAATAGTCCCGCAAACACCGCCCGCGCCGCGTCTTTCAGTTTGACCCGTGCAAAGGGCGCCAGCAGCAGTTTCCAACGCAACGCCTGTACCACGTAACTTGCAATATCTAATGCAATTCCCAGCGCCACCCACCGCCAACTCACATCCGCGAGTTGCTCCATCGCGCGCTTGAGTTGGAAGCCATGAAGAACGTAAACTAGACAAGCAGCCGAAACGGCGTACCCGAACCACATGTACGCTCGTGATCGCGAGCTGCGCCCTGCGGGTGCTGCGACGCTTGTGTTCAACGCCAGTCTTCCCTTTTTGTCATAAAACCATTCCGGTCGCGAAAGACGGTCATCGTTACCCCACCGGGCAAAACTGCTACAGCCTACTGTAACCTCCTCGCGGAGGCAATCCCGTCCGCAGCGAAATCGCCTGCTCGTTTGCAACTTACTCCTTGCCAGCTAGTAAAGGTCAGGACGATTTCCCTCACACTCCTTCGCCGATGCCTCTCCGCAACTTGCCGATTGTCCGGCGCCGAGGAACCCTCGCCCGCAAGCATGGGCACTCCGCGTCTGAATCTACAGCCCCCTTTCCGCGGATGCCAATACGCTCAGCCGAGTTCGAAATTGTCGGGTAGAATGAAACGCGAGAATGCTTCATGGAACCTGCGCGTGAATTGGGAAAGGGTTTGCTGATTTTCGGGCTGGCGATTGCCGTGATCGGCGCGATTCTGCTCGGCGCGGGAAAGTTGCCATTTCGCGTCGGCCGCTTGCCCGGAGACATTTCCTATCACGGTCGGCACACAACATTTTATTTTCCGGTTGTCACGTGCATCGTCGTCAGCATTGTTTTGACGCTGCTGTTTTGGATTTTCGGCTCGTTCCGCAAATGAGCAGGTGACGAAAACGAAAATGACTCAGTTTTCGCTCAATCTGATTCCCGATAAACACGTTTGGCGCGTCAGCGAACTGAATCTGCGCATCTGCGATTTGCTCGAAAACGAATTTCGAGACCTCTGGGTTGAGGGCGAAGTCTCGAATTTTCGCGCGGCGCAATCGGGGCACTTTTATTTCACGCTGAAGGATGAGAAGTCGCAAATCCGTTGCGTCTGCTTTCGCGACCAAGTGCGCGGGCTGAAGTTTCGTCCGGAGGATGGGCTGCACGTCACTGTGCGCGGCTCCGTCAGCGTGTACGAGCCGCGCGGCGAATACCAGATCTACGTTTCGCACATCGAGCCGGTCGGCCTGGGCGCGCTGCAACTCGCGTTCGAGCAACTGAAGAAGCGATTGGAAGAGGAAGGTCTCTTCGACGCGGAGCGCAAAAAGTCATTGCCAGGGCTGCCGCGGCGTATTGGAATCGTGACTTCTCAGCAAGGCGCGGCGATACGCGACATTTTGCGCGTGTTGCGGCGGAGATTTCCAAATTTGCACGTGATTTTGTTTCCGGTGAAGGTGCAGGGCGACGGCGCGGCGGAAGAAATTGTCCGCGCGATTCGCCACTTCAACCGAGCTGTGCTGGTGGACGTGATGATCGTCGCGCGCGGCGGCGGCTCGCTCGAGGACTTGTGGGCGTTCAATGAGGAAATTGTCGTTCGCGCGATTGCCGCTTCCGAAATTCCGATTATCACGGGCATCGGACACGAGACGGACACCACCATCGCCGATTTCGCGGCGGACGTGCGCGCGCCCACTCCATCCGCAGCGGCGGAAATTGTGGTGCGCACGCGCGCGGAATTTGAAAAGCACATCACGGACTGCACGCGGCAGCTCGCGCACCAGATGCGTTATTTGTTTCTCGCAAAGCGTCACCATCTGCGCGATCTCGCGTTGCATCGCGCGTTTCGCCGGCCCGAGGATTTGGTTCGCCGCAGCAGGCAGCGGGTGGACGAGATGAACGCCGCGCTCGCGACGGGCTTGCGCGGGCGGCTCGACGTGGCGCGGCAGCGCGTAAGAATGTCGGGTGCACGCCTCGTATCGTTTGATTTGCGTGCCCGCGTTGAGATGCTGCGCAATCGCATCGACCGACGCAGCGGCGAATTGCGCGCGGCGCTGGAACGCGCGGTAGCGCGAAAGCGCCGGCGATACGCCGAGGTGCAGGTGCGCATTGCGTCCCTGGATTTGCGCGCGCGTGTGGGACGCTTGCGGCAAAGGTTCGAACGCGATGCCAGCGAATTTTCCGCGCACGCGCGGCGGTATTTGGTCGCGACGCGCAGAAAATTGGAAGCAGCGGCCCTGCGGCTCGAAGAACGCAGCCCATTCCAATTGCTCGAACGCGGATATGCAATCGCGTATGACGCGAGCGGCCGCGTGTTGCGGTCGGCGGAACAGGTGAATGTAGGCGATGAAATTGCCGTGCGATTGGCGCGCGAGGAACTCGCTGCGACCGTCCGAACCAAGAAAAATGTTGGTGGGGACAGTGTTGACGAAAACAATCTTGGTGAGGAAGATGGCCGGTAACTTTTCTGGATAGCTTCAGGCGCGTCATCAGTCACTCGACAGAAAAGCCGGCAGTCTGAGCTCCGTCCGGGTGCCAAGGACGCTATAGAACGCTTGGTGCGGGAGTTGGCGGTATGTCCTGTCTGCGGACAGGAATTTCAGAGCCATGTCCTCGCGCTTTTTGCGGCATACGGCGCTGGGCGAGAAAAAATCAGAAGCGGACACACAAGTTCTTTGACGTCGTGGATGAGAGGCGTTGGCGAGACTTGCAGAAGTTTCAGGATTGGGACGCGCGCGGAGACAATGCGGAAATTTATGTTGCGCGATGCGTCAGCGGCGATGCAGCGTTATGGAAGTTAATCGTCGGAGTCGGCCCCTGCCGCGACTTTCAAAACCGCGAGGAAGGCTTCCTGGGGAATGTCGACTTTCCCGACACGCTTCATGCGCTTTTTGCCTTCTTTCTGGCGTTCGAGGAGTTTGCGTTTGCGGGAGATGTCGCCGCCGTAGCATTTGGCGAGAACATTTTTGCGCAGGGCACTGATGGTTTCGCGCGAGATAACGCGGCTGCCGATGGCTGCCTGAATCGGGACTTCAAATTGCTGGCGAGGAATCAATTTTCGAAGACGTGAAACGAGTTCGCGGCCTCGTTCATAGGATTGCTCGCGATGGCAAATCAGCGTGAGCGCGTCGACGGGCTCGCCACCGACGAGCACATCGAGTTTCACCAGATCAGCTTCACGATAGCCCGCCAGATGATAATCGAGCGACGCATAGCCGCGCGAAATGCTTTTCAGCCGGTCATAGAAATCGAGAACGATTTCGTTGAGCGGCATTTCGTACGTGAGCATGACGCGTGTGGGCGATAAATATTCGAAATTCTTTTGAGTACCGCGCTTTTCCTCGCAAAGCGCCAGAATTGCGCCGACGGAATCCTCCGAAGTGATAATCATGGCAGTCAGAATCGGCTCCTCGATCCGGGCAATCTGCGCGGGTGGAGGAAATTTCGTGGGATTATCGACTCCGATGGTTTCGTTCGCCGTGGTCGTGATGCGATAGCGGACGCTCGGCGCCGTGGTGATCAGAGCGATGCCGAATTCGCGCTCCAGGCGTTCCTGCACAATTTCCATATGCAACAAGCCGAGAAAACCGCAGCGAAAACCAAAACCAAGCGCCGCGGAATTTTCGGGTTCGTAAAAAAACGCCGCGTCGTTGAGTTGAAGTTTCCCGAGCGCGTCGCGAAGGAGTTCGTAGTCGCTCGCGTTCACCGGATAAAGTCCGGCGAAGACCATTGGCTTGATGGCCTCAAAACCGGGAAGTGGCGCCGCTGGGCGATCAGCCTCGACAATCGTGTCACCAACGCGCGCATCGGCAACGCGCTTGATATTGGCGACGACGAAACCAACGTCGCCCGCCGCAAGCTCCTCCAGCACGATGGGCTTGGGCGTAAGCACTCCCAGCGCTTCGACTTCGTAAACTTGATCCATGGCGCAAAGACGAATTTTCATTCGCGGCGCGATGCGGCCCTCCATTACACGGACCAGAATTACCGCGCCGCGAAACGAATCGAACCACGAGTCGAAAATCAATGCCCGCAAAGGCGCATCGGAAGAGCCCGTCGGCACCGGAATGCGCGCGACGACAGCTTCGAGAACTTCAGCGACGCCAAGACCGCTTTTCGCGCTGATAAGTAAAGCGTCAGCCGCGGGAATCGCGAGTACATTTTCGATTTGCTCCTTTACACGATCGGGCTCGGCGGCGGGCAAATCAATTTTATTGATCACTGGAATCACAAAAAGATTGTTGCGCGAAGCGAGAAAAGCGTTCGCCACCGTCTGCGCCTCGACGCCCTGACTGGCATCCACGACCAGTAGCGCGCCTTCGCACGCGGAGAGTGCGCGGGAAACTTCGTAGGAGAAATCGACGTGGCCGGGCGTATCGATGAGGTTCAGGCGATATTCTTTTCCGTCGCGCGCGGTGTAATGCAGGCGGATGCTTTTCGCTTTGATGGTGATGCCGCGCTCGCGCTCCAGATCCATCGAGTCGAGAACCTGAGCGGTCATTTCCCGCTGCGACAGCGCGCCGGTAAGCTCGAGGAGGCGATCAGCCAGGGTCGATTTGCCGTGGTCGATGTGCGCGATGATGCAAAAATTGCGGATTAGCTGCGGATCCATATTCCGTTTTCGCCAGGCGATTTCTTTTTGCGGAGCTCGACTGCGGTGGCACAACCCGCAAACCCGGCCGCGGTTTTTGAACGCTCGAGTGTGCCACAGATTTCTGTGTGCGGCCAGCGACGCTCGGCAGTACGGATTTTTAGTGGCGGATCGCGTCCGAACTTTAAATCAGTTCGAGACCGGAGAAAAAATACCCGATTTCGAATCGCGCCGTTTCCGGGGCGTCGGATCCATGCGTGCAGTTATTCTGAATGCTCGTTCCGAGCGCATTCCGAATGGTGCCTGGCGCGGCCTTGGCGGGATCGGTCGCGCCCATGATTTCGCGCCAGCGAGCGATCGCGCCTTCGGCTTCTAGCGCGATGACGACCACTTTGCCGGAACTCATGAATTCCGTCAAATCTTTGAAAAATGGCCGCTCGCGATGAACCGCATAAAATCCTTCCGCTTCGCTCTTCGTCAGGCGCTCCGATTTAATCGCCACAATCTGAAATTTCGCATCATAAATCCGCTTCAAGATTTCTCCCGTAAGCCCGCGGCCAACCGCATCGGGCTTGATAATTGCCAAGGTCCGTTCCGTCGCCAATTGTTCTCTCCTTGTTATTGAATGGTTTCTCTTACTTCCTTGCGGTTTTGCCGAGGATAGCTTCCATGGTGTCGCCGATTTCGGCCGGACTTTGCACGGTGTGGATTCCCGCCGCTCGCATCGCCGCGTATTTCGTCTTCGCCGTTCCCTGGCCGCCGCTGATGATGGCGCCCGCGTGGCCCATGCGGCGTCCGGGAGGCGCGGTTTGTCCCGCGACGAAACCGACCACCGGCTTCTTTACGTGCCCCTTAATAAATTCCGCCGCTACCTCCTCGGCGTTTCCGCCGATTTCGCCGATTATTACGATTGCGTGCGTATCGGCATCCTCATTGAACATCTTGATCGCGTCCAAAAAATTCGTGCCGATGATCGGGTCCCCGCCGATGCCTATGCACGTCGATTGCCCGATGCCGAGTCGCGTGAGTTGATCGACGGCCTCATACGTCAGCGTGCCGCTGCGGCTCACCAGTCCCACGTGTCCCGCCTTGTGGATGTGCCCCGGCATGATTCCGATTTTGCATTTCCCCGGCGAAATCAGCCCGGGACAATTGGGCCCGATCAGCCGTGTATTCGACGCGCGCAGCTCGGCCGCGACGCGGACCATATCAAGCGTCGGAATGCCTTCCGTGATGCACACAACCAGCGGCAAGCGCGAATCGATCGCTTCCAGAATCGCGTCCGCGGCAAACGGAGGTGGCACGAAAATCACGGAGGCATTCGCGTCCCTTTCTTTCACTGCGTCAGCCACCGTGTTGAATACCGGCACGTCGAGATGTTTCGTTCCGCCTTTTCCGGGCGTCACTCCCGCAACCACTTTCGTGCCGTACGCAATCATCTGCTCCGCGTGAAACCCGCCTTCGCGCCCGGTGAGGCCCTGCACGACGACGCGTGTCTTCTGGTCAATCAGCACGCTCATCGCGCTCCTCCGGCCAACTGCACCACTTTTTCGGCGCCGTCTTTCATCCCGGCGGCCACCGTGAAATTCAATCCCGAAGTTTTCAAGATTTCCTTTCCCTTCTCCACGTTTGTGCCTTCCATTCGCACCACCACCGGTACCTTAATCTTCAGGTCGTGCGCCGCGTTCACCACGCCCGTGGCCAGTACATCGCAACGCAAAATGCCTCCAAAAATGTTGATGAACACGGCGCGAACGTTCGGGTCGCCCAGCAGAATCTTGAACGCATTTTTCACCTGTTCCGCCGACGCGCCACCGCCCACGTCGAGAAAATTCGCCGGGCTTCCTCCCGAAAGCTTGATGATGTCCATCGTGGCCATCGCGAGTCCCGCTCCATTCACCATGCACGCCACGTTGCCATCGAGCTTGATGTAGTTCAGCTTAAATTTCGAGGCTTCCACCTCGAGCGGCGTCTCTTCATCCAGGTCGCGCATTTTCCCGATTTCCGGATGCCGCGCGAGTGCGTTGTCGTCGAAAACCATTTTGGCATCGAGAGCCATCAGCCGGCCATCTCCGGTCACCACGCATGGATTGATTTCCAGAAGCGACGCGTCCGTGTCCACAAACGCGCGATAGAGCGATTGCAAAAATGGCACCGCGACATTCACGATTTCTGGCGCGAGGCCCAGCCCAAATGCCAGCTTGCGAATTTGATACGCCTGCAAGCCCGTCGCGGGATGAATCGTCTCGCGCAGAATTGCTTCCGGATGCTCTTTCGCCACTTCCTCGATTTCCATTCCCCCTGCGGAGCTGGCCATGAACACAGGCGCTTCCGCCACGCGGTCCACCAAAATGCTCAAGTAAAGCTCGCGCTTGATGTCGAGGCCTTCTTCAATCAGCAGGCGATGAACGATTCGTCCCTCCGTTCCGGTTTGCGGAGTCACCAGCTTCATTCCCAGAATTTGCCCGGCGAGTTCAGACGCTTGCTCCGCCGAATGCGCCAGCTTCACGCCACCAGCCTTTCCGCGTCCACCCGCGTGGATTTGCGCTTTCACCACAACCACCGGAGTTCCCAACTTCTGGGCCGCTGCTCTCGCATCCTCTATTTTGAACACGACTTCGCCGCGCGGCGTCGGTACGCCGAATTTGGCGAGGATGGACTTCGCCTGATATTCGTGTATCTTCATTGACCTTCCAGTAGTGCTAAAATTGCTCCTTCACTAGCGCGAATTTGTTCGCGCCAAAAGCTCATAATCTTACTTCGGATTTGCAGCGCGTATCAAGGAAGTACCCCATGGTGGCAACGCTCAGATGCAGTTCCTAATTCACGTATGTTGTGGGGCAAAAGCAAAGGTGGCCAAAAAATGAAAACAGGTCAGGGAATAATATTTGGAACGGGCGTCACAAACTGACGCATTATTTATGATCCTCGAGGCGCTTGAAAAAAT
Organism: Candidatus Acidiferrales bacterium; assembly: GCA_035534035.1. Taxonomy (GTDB): domain Bacteria; phylum Acidobacteriota; class Terriglobia; order Acidiferrales; family UBA7541; genus DAHUXN01. The sequence goes on from DATLSS010000056.1 coordinate 11,633, forward strand.
CATCGCAGGCGAAGATCTCTCGCGCGTCGAAGCCGAAGCCGCGATGGAACAGGTCCTCTCCGGCAACGCCTCCGACGCGCTCATCGCTGGCCTGCTCGCGACTCTGCGGATGAAAGGCGAAACAGTCGACGAGCTTGTCGGCTTTGCCACGGCGATGCGCCGTCACGCCACGCCAATTTTCCCCGCGGGCCGCGCGCGCGTGGACGAAATGCTCGTCGACACATGCGGGACCGGCGGCGATGGCTCCTGCACGTTTAACGTTTCAACCGCTGCCGCGTTTGTGGTTGCCGGTGCGGGCGCGAGCGTCGCCAAGCATGGCAACCGCTCTGTCAGTTCGCGCTGTGGCTCGGCGGACGTGCTCGAACAGCTTGGGATCTCGCTCGATCAAACTCCCGAGCGCGTGGGCCGCGCTATCGATGAAGTCGGCATCGGTTTTCTGTTTGCGCCTGCCTTGCACACCGCGATGAAACACGCCATGCCCGCGCGCCGGGAACTGAAAATGCGCACCGTGTTCAATCTTCTTGGGCCGCTCACCAACCCCGCTGGAGCTTCCGCGCAAGTCGTTGGCGTATCGAACGCGAATTTCACCGAACTTGTCGCGCGCGCTCTCGATGAGCTCGGAGTGCGACGAGCTTTCGTCGTTCACGGCGCCGATGGAATGGACGAGATTTCGCTGAGCGGCGAAACTTACGTCACGGAACTGAACAATCGCGTGCTTCGCAGCTATACAGTCGTGCCCGAGGATTTCGGTCTGCGCCGCGCGCCATCCCAATCCATTCGCGGCGGCGACGCCAAACATAACGCCGAAATCATTCATAAAATCTTCGGCCGCGGAATGCTTTACCGTGAGCACGGTCCACACCGCGACATCGTGTTGGCGAACGCTGCGGCCGCGCTCGTTGCCGCCGGCCGCGCAACCGATTTTCTCGATGGCGTGCGTCTCGCCACGGAATCGATTGACTCGGGCGCCGCGCGCACAAAACTCGACGAGCTGATTCGCTTCTCGCAAGCCAAGGATGCCAGGGCAACGGGCTAGAAATAGCTCTGCTGTCCTACCCTTGTTCTCGCAAACTTCGCCCTGCGTATGCGAAACTCGCCAGCGCGAAAATCGCAAAGCCGATTGCCTCTATCGCGATTTGCCTTGGCGCGATTTGAGCTTCCTGTATCGCGATGCACTTTACCAGGATTCGCGCGGCGAACATCGCACGTATGCCAGACAAAACGCTATAATCTCGCCGCTCGCTTACTGAACCACGACGGTCCGACCTTTCGGGAGGTCAGATGAAACGCGTAGCCACTTTAATCTTCACGATGATGTTAGGCGCCGTGCCGGCAATCGCGCAGAATGCCCCAAGCACGTCCCGCGTCGTTTCCGCCGTCCGCGCCTATCGCATCGCCCATGAACCGCAAATCATCAGCGAATTCGTCACCCTGCTCTCGATTCCCGACGTCGCCTCCGACACGCCGAACATTCAGCGCAACGCGGCTGCGCTGGTCGAGATGCTCAATCATCGGGGGTTCCATACGCAGCTTCTGCCGATTCCAGGACGCGGCCCCGTCGTTTTCGGCGATCTTGAATCGCCCGGCGCGAAAGGCACGGTGATCTTTTACTGCCACTATGATGGGCAGCCCGTAAATGCTAACAACTGGACTGGCACAAAGCCTTTCGTTCCCGCGCTGCGCACCAACACGATCGACGCTGGCGGGCAACTGATTCCGTTCCCGCAACAGCCCGGAAGCTATAAGAATGACTGGAGGCTTTACGCGCGCTCTGCTGCTGACGACAAAGCGCCAATCATTGCTCTGCTTGCCGCAGTCGATGCACTGCGCGCAAACCATATCCCACTGGTCGTGAATTTGAAGCTCGTCCTCGAAGGCGAGGAAGAAGACAGCTCGCCGCATCTGGCCGCCACGGTTGCCGCGCACAAAAATCTTTTTTCGGGCGATTTGCTCATCACTGCCGACGGGCCCATTGATCAGAGCGGCCGGCCGCTCGTCTTTTTCGGAAACCGCGGAGTGATCTCCGTGCGCATCACCGTTTTCGGCCCGCTGCATCCGCTGCACAGTGGACACTACGGCAACTGGGCGCCCAATCCCGCGATGAGCCTGGCGAAATTGCTCGCCACACTGAAAGACGCGGATGGCCACGTGCTCGTCGCGGGCTTTTACGACAACGTGGTCCCTCTTGGCCCAGCCGAACGCAAGGCCATCGCCGAAGCTCCCGACAACGACGCTAAGCTTTTGCGCACCTTTGGCCTGTCTGTGCCGCATGGCGGCGGCAAAAAACTTCTCGAATTGCTCAATGAGCCTTCGCTCAATATTGACGGCCTCCAGAGCGGCTGGACCGGCGCGCAAGCGAAAACGATTATTCCAGACACGGCGTCTGCGTCGCTCGACATGCGCCTGGTAAAAAACGCCGGGCCCGACCAGGAATTCGACCGTCTCGTCGCGCACATTCGCAAACAAGGGTTTTACGTGATTGACCGCGAACCCACCTCGGACGAACGCGCCAAATATCCGCACATCGCCGAAGTCACGCGCGACAAAGGCTACCCCGCCACGCGCACGCCGATGGATTTGCCCATATCGCAAGCCCTGATGCGCGTCGTCGACGATGCCGCCGGCCAGGCCGCCGTAAAAGTCCCTCTCATCGGCGGCAGCGTGCCGATGTATATCTTCAACGATATGGGACTGCCCGTGATCGGCGTACCCATCGTGAATTTCGACGACAATCAGCACAGCGCAAACGAAAATCTCCGCATCGGCAACCTGTGGACCGGCCTGGAAATCTACGCGGGAATTCTGGCGAATTTGGAGTGGAAGTGAAGAACGAAAGAACTTAGGGGATGGACAAAGCATACATCGAAATTTCCCTTGCGTTCAGAGCGGCAACACGCGAGCCGTCACCAGAGAGCGCAGCCTCCGCCCATTGAATAAACGAATGCCCAAGCTGGGTGGTGAAGATCAGTTTGTCTTCTGGTTCTTGCCACACGTAAAGCGTGCGCTCCTCTCGTCGAAAAAGAAACGGACCCACAATTTGATCCGTCTCTGTGCCAAACCTTCTTCCATCGCTCGACGAAAAGGGAGGTGCGACGCCTGGTCTCACACCACGAGGCCCCGGGTCGTAAACCTCAAAGTGAAACGTTCAGATCTGTTTGCCCGTGGAACTGGTGATCCGTGCAGTTCCCCAAGGCGCAGGGCCGAACGTAACGATCAAATTGTTGGCTAAAAATTGTGAGTTGCCGGACGACAGGGTGATATCGTCCAAAGAACCTCCGAACTTCCCCATGAGGCTACGCCCCTTTCTGGTGTGGACTAGCAACTGCTCATCCGAAATGGCCACCACGGAGCATCTTGTCGCGTCCGGCTCTTGCCATGAGGAACGGAGTCTCAGGGGGTCTGCGTCAAGAAGAACAAACTGACAAGAATCGGTCTGCGTATGAGTCAACAGAAAAGATTTCCCCGACGGGGACGGTCGCGCTTCCCAATGTTCGTTTCTTGGAGTTCCGCGAATA
>DATLSS010000057.1:0-8163 GCA_035534035.1 Candidatus Acidiferrales bacterium
GGGTTCGCCGGCCGAGCGCCTTACTTCAGCGGCTCGTATCTCCAAGCGCGTTACTTTCCGCGTGCCCCGCGGTAGTCCGATTAAGGAGTCTCGATGATGCAACAAAAAACAGGCAAATGCAATCGCTTACCCCGCCCTGAAGGGCGAGGCTTGCGCTCACGGCTGGTCAAAAGTCAGCCCAGGGTCAACAGCCCGAGAGTCGAAAGTTAAAGCGTCAACGAAAACTAGGATCGCGCGCGTTTCTGGCCTCAAACTTTTGACTGTCAACTACCGACTATCGACTGCCCCTACAGAACTCCCTCGCTCCAATTCTCGAGGATGTGCTTGATCTTGCTCATGAATTGATGCGCGATCGCTCCATCGACGACGCGGTGGTCGTAGCTCAGCGTGAGATATACCATTGAGCGAATCGCAATGGCGTCGTCAATCACCACGGGGCGCTTCTCGATTGTGCCCAGACCGAGAATCGCGACGTTCGGCTGGTTGATCACCGGCAAGCCCATCAAGCCGCCAAACACTCCGGGATTCGTAATCGAGAAAGTCCCTTCCTGCACTTCTTCGGGCTTGAGCTTTTTCGTGCGTGCGCGCTCGGCCAGATCGTTGATGGAGCGCTGCAAGCCGAGGAAATTCTTCTCCTCGGCATTTTTGATGACCGGAACGATCAGTCCCCAGTCGAGCGCCACGGCGACGCCGATATTGCACTCGTGGTGAAAAACGATGTTCGTGCCGTCGACAGACGAGTTGACAGTCGGGAAAGCGTGCAGCGCTTCGACCGCGGCGCGGATGAAAAACGGCATGAAGGTGAGCTTCGATCCCGTACTGCGTTCGAATTCGTCTTTCTTCTGACTGCGCAGTTTGACGATTCCCGTGACATCAGCCTCGTCGATCGAATAAACGTGGGCCGAAACGCGCTTCGAGGCCACCATGTGCTCGGCGATCCTCTGGCGCATCACGGACATCGGCTCGACCGAATAATTACCGAAGTACATCCGCTCGCGCGGCACCGCGGACTCAAACGCCGTCTGCACACCCGTCGCCGCCGGTGGCGAAGGAGGAGGCATCGACGGACGTGACGCTGCCGGGGCAGCATACGCCAGCGTCTCCGCGCCGGGCCGTGCTTGTGCGCCGCCACCCTCAATGGCGGACAAAATGTCGCGCTTGCTGACGCGGCCGCCCGCGCCGGTGCCGGGGATTTGCGACAAGTCAACGCTGTTTTCTTTGGCCAGCCGACGGACCAATGGCGAGCTGCGAATTTTTTCTCCCGCTTGCTCGCCCGGGCGAGCGGCGGGCTGCGGCGCAGCAGAAGGTCCAGGACTCGCGCCGGTTTGCGCGGGAGCCGGTGACGGCGCGGGCTTAACTGAATCTGCTTTCGCCGCTTCCGTCTTTGTCGGAGCGGAAGCCGGTGACGGCTTTTCGTCTCCTTGTTTCGCTTCGGGATTTACGTCAGTCTTCGCTTCGGCCTTTGTTTCGGTTCTTGTTTCGGGCTTTATTTCACTTTTTGCTTCCGGTTTGACCTGCTGCTTTGCTTCTGCTTTTGCCGCGGCCGGAACCTGCGCCGCCGACGCCGCGCCTGCGCCATCCGCGTCAATCACGCCGACGACGGTTTGTATCGGCACGGTCTGCCCCTCGGCGACCTTGATCTCTTTCAGCACACCCGCCGCGGGCGACGGAATTTCCGCGTCCACTTTGTCCGTCGAAATCTCGAACAACGGCTCGTCGCGCTCGACCTTCTCGCCGGGCTTCTTCAGCCACTTCGTCACGGTGCCTTCAAAAATGCTCTCCCCCATCTGGGGCATAATCACATCAGTCGCCATGGTATCTCCTCAAAAAGTTCAATATCGCGCCAGTTCGCGCGCTCTCGAAATCACATCATTCTTGTTCGGCAAAAATCGTTCTTCGAGCGGCGGCGAAAACGGCACCGGCGTGTCTTTCCCCGTGACGCGCAGGATCGGCCCGTCCAAATCCTCGAACGCGCCTTCGCACGCCACCGCCGCGATTTCTCCCGCGATGCCCCCGGTGCGCGTGTCCTCGTGAACGATCAGCAGCTTGTTCGTTTTTTTCACCGATTGCAAAATCGTTTCCTGGTCGAGCGGCAGCAGCGTGCGCAAATCGACGACTTCCGCCTCGATTCCCTCTTTCGCGAGTTCCTCGGCCGCTTCGAGCGACGTGTGCATCATCGCCGCGTAGGTCACGATCGTCAGGTCGCGCCCTTCGCGCCGCACAATCGCTTTGCCAATCGGCACAGTGTAATCCTCGGCGGGCAATTCTTCCTTGATCCGCCGGTACAAAAATTTGTGCTCGAAGAAAAGCACGGGATTATTGTCGCGAATCGCCGACTTCAACAGTCCCTTCGCGTCATACGCAGTCGACGGATAAATCACCTTCAACCCCGGCGTGTGGACGAAATACATTTCCGGATTCGCCGAATGGAACGGCCCGCCGTGAACGCCTCCGCCTGAAGGCCCGCGCATCACCATCGGCACCGGCGCGCCCCAGCGGTAATGCGACTTCGCCACGAAATTCGTGATCTGGTTGAAGCAGCACGCAATGAAGTCGATAAACTGCAGCTCGGCAATCGGGCGCAGTCCCTGATAACCCATGCCCACGGCCGCGCCGATGATGGCCGTCTCGCTGATGGGCGTATCGATCACGCGTTCCCAACCGAAGCGTTCGAGCAGTCCCGCCGTCACCTTGAACGCGCCGCCATACACGCCGATGTCTTCACCAATGGCGACGACTGTCGGGTCGCGCTCCATCTCCTCGAAAATCGCCTGGCGAATCGCTTCGAGCATCGTGACCGGCGCCATGGTTATTTTCTCCCCTCTTTGCCTTTGGGCCCTCGGCCAAAGGGAACGCGCGGTCCGTCGCTCGCTTTTTCGGGCTGGCCATTCGTTTTCTGGTCCATCATCCTCTGACTCGGCGATTTCTGTCCTTGCGATTTCTGATACGTCATTTTCTGTCCAGAAGATTTCTGGTAGGGCTGTTGTTGCCCGGATTTCTGCCCGAGTTTTTGTTCGGAGCCCTGTCCTCTTTGTTCCGGACGATTTTGTCCCGGACGCTGCCCAGACTGTTGCTGGGGGTGGGGCGGCGCTGATTTTGCGGCACCGCCATTCGGCTTCTGCTCCGGTTTGGGTGTTGCGGCTTGCGGCGCTCCCGATGCAATAGTTTTCGCGTCTTTCGCACCGTTGCCGCCCGGCGCGGCAGCGGCGGATTGCTTCGCCATCGTCGAGGCCAAATCGAATCCGCCGAAGTCCGCGACTTCCCATTCCGGCTTGACGCTCGATTTCGGCGGCGTCACTTCGACCTTCGAACGCTTCCAGACCGCTTCGACCGTGTGGCAGCCATCGCAATAAACGCCCTGCTCGGCAAGCTCCGGCGGCGGAAGAGGCGACTTCTCGGCGAATTCGAGATCCTCTTTCAGTTCCTTGTCGATGCGCGTGTCGAGATCTTTCTTCGTTTTTTCATCCCAGATCTTATTCTCGGTGAGATATTTCTCGTAGCGCACAATCGGGTCGCGCGCTTCCCAGTATTCGAACATCTCCTTGGGGACGTATTCCGCGGCGTCATGTTGCGCATGGCCCTTCATGCGCATGGTTTTCGCTTCAATCAGCACGGGGCCGTCGCCTTTGCGGCAACGGTCCACGGCTTCTTTCGCGGTCTGGTAAACGGCTACAACATCATTGCCGTCGACAATGGCGCTCGCGATGCCATACGCTTTTGCTCGGTCGGCGAGATCGTGAATCGGCACCTGCTTCGCCACCGGCGTCGAATACGCCCACTGATTGTTTTCGACGACCAGCACCAGCGCCGCACGTTGCGTCGCCGCGAAGTTCATGCCTTCGTGAAACGCCCCGGTGGACGTAGCGCCATCGCCCACCCACGTCATCGCCACGATATTTTGCCCCAGGTAGCGTCCGCCGATTGCCACGCCCGCCATCACCGGAACCAAATCGCCGAGCATCGAAATCGGCGAAACCACGTGACGCACTTTGATGTCGCCGAAATGGCTGGTGCCATCCTTGCCCATCGTCGGCGAATCGACGCGCGCCATGTACTGCATCAAAATGTCGCGTGGCTTGTAGCCCTTGACCAGCAATCCCCCAACGTTGCGGATCATGGGCGCGATCCAGTCGCGCTTTTCGAGCGCGTACGCGGTTCCCACCGAAGTCGCTTCCTGGCCCAGGTTCGAATACAGCCCGCCGACAACAACGTTCTGCCGAAACAGCCGCACGAGCTGCTCGTCGAGCATCCGATTGAGCTTCATGTAGTAATACAGGTCGAGATGCTGCTCCCGCGTGAGCGGATAGCTCATGCTCTGCTCCCTGCGCGACACCCCATTATCCTACGGCGAACCGATAAGCGAAACCGGCGAGTTGTGCGATAAGTTGTGCGAATGCTCGGCATGAATTTCACGCTATCGCGTGCGCTCTTGGCGCTTCACATTCCTGCAAGGCTTCTTCTAAATTTTCCCGCGCGACCGGCTGCATGTCGCGCTCGAAAACTTCGCCAAGTTGCGCGACGATTCGCGGCGTCACTTCGTCGCGCCGCACCGCCCGGCCGAGCAAGCGTTCGAGCGATGTGGCGCGCTTGTTCGCAATGCCGCACGGAACGATTAAATCGAAATAGCGTAAATCGGTCGACACATTGTACGCGAATCCGTGCGACGTCACCCAGCGGCTCAAATGCACGCCGATCGCCGCCAGTTTTTCCACCGCGGCAGCATGCCCGGCCACGTCGTTCGCTTCACCACTCGCGTCACCGGAACGATCCACCCACACGCCCGTCATTCCCGCGTTGCGTCCCGCAACAACGCCGAAATCCGCCGTCGCGCGAATCATTGCTTCTTCGAGCTGCCGCACATACCATGCCACGTCGCGGCGAATCGCCGCCAGATTCAAGATTGGGTAGCCGACAATTTGCCCAGGCCCGTGATACGTGATGTCTCCGCCGCGATCGCTCGAATGAAATTCGACGCACATCTGCCGCAGCAAATGCGCCGACGCCAGCAAGTGCTCTTGCCTGCCGTTGCGCCCCAGCGTGATCACGTGCGGATGCTCGCACAGCAGCAGCACGTCCGGCAGCGCGCCGGATTTGCGCGCGGCTACCAGCCGCCGCTGCAAATCAAACGCCGGCTGATACGCCATCAGCCCCAGGTCCACCACCCAGCACATTTTTTCGCCCGTGTTCTTCAAATGACCGCCCGTTCCGCTTTGCGCCAAGCTGCTACGCGTTGATTGTGAGGCCCATCACAGAATTGAATGCATCGCCCATCGCTTCCCAAACCGTCGGATGCGCATGGATCATCGCCATCATGTCGTCAATCGTGCCTTCGAGCTGCAGCGCCGTCGTCGCCTCGGCGATAATCTCCGTCGATAGCGACCCGATCGAATGCACGCCCAGCACTTCGTTATATTTTTCGTCCGACACAACCTTGATGAATCCGTCGTGATGCCCCAGAATCGACGATTTGCTGTTCCCCGCGAACGGAAATTTCCCCGTCTTCACTTTGTGCCCTGCGTCGCGCGCCTGCTTTTCCGTCAAGCCCACCGAGCCGATTTGCGGCTCGCAGTACGTGCAATTCGGGCATCGGTTGCGGTCAAAAGGCTGCATGGATTTTCCTGCCATGCGCCCCACGGCAATGATTCCCTCCATCGACGCCGCATGCGCCAGTTGCGGCAGCCCCACCACGATGTCGCCGATGGCGTAAAGATGCGGCTCGGCCGTTTCCATGTATGCGGTCGTGTGCACGAACCCGCGCTCGACCTTCGCTTTCGTCCTTTCGATGCCGGTATTTTCCGTCATCGGCCGGCGCCCAACGGCAATCAAAACCTTCTCCGCGGAAACGGTCTGCGACGCCCCTGATTTATCGTTGAACGTAACTGTCGCGCCCTTCGCATCTTTCTTCACCGACTGAACAGCAGCCTCGAGCTCGAAGCGAATTCCCCTTTTCCGGAAAGCCTTGCCGAGCTCCGCGGAAATTTCCTCATCCTCGAGCGGCACGAGCCGCGGCAGCATTTCGAGGATCGTCACTTCCGCGCCGAAAGTTTTGTAAATCGACGCGAATTCAACTCCCACCGCGCCCGCGCCGACAATCACCAGCGACTTCGGAATTGTCGGCATATCCAGCATCCCGCGATTATCCATAATCACTTTGTTGTCGATTTCTACGCCCGGCAGCGAACGCGCGTCCGATCCCGTGGCCAGCATGATATTCGTCGCTTCGATTTCCGTTTTCTTCCCGCCGTTTTCCACCGAAACGCGCCCCGGCCCCGCGATTCGTCCCCAACCCTGCACCGATTCCACTTTATTTTTCTTGAATAAAAACTCGATGCCTTTGGCGTGTTTGTTGACGATCTTCGTTTTGCGCGCGATCATCGCCGGCCAATTCACTTTCACGTCCTTCACTTCAAATCCAAATTCCGACGCGCGTTTGAAGTCCTCGTACAGGTCCGCATGGTACAGCAGCACCTTCGTGGGAATGCAGCCGACGTGCAGGCACGTGCCGCCGAGAAACGGATCCTTCTCAATGCACACCGTTTTCAAGCCCCATTGGCCCGCGCGAATCGCCGCCACGTACCCGCCCGGCCCGCTCCCAATAATCGCTAAATCATATTTGGCCAAACTCGCCCTCCTGCGGACCTCACGCCCGCTCCCGCGCTTCTAGTAATCGAAGGAATGCTCGAAAGCTGCGACACAGCGCTACCCAATTTCACCTGCGCAAATTATCGATTCTATCAGCCGCGCCGAAGCGCCGCAACCGCGCAAACTCTCGCCCGGTTTGAACTCGCTCTTTTGAAAAGCCTCGGCGAGGCGGGGCTTCAACCCCGCCTTACCGCTCGTAAAAAAGAGCTTCAGCCGCTGAGGGCGGCGGGTCGCCGCGCTCACGCGCATAACCCTGCGAGAAACAAACCGCGCCGCCACACTCCACTTCGCGTATGATGCGAAGCCGCACACCGTTCGGCGCGTGCTTTTGCCTCATCGCGAAACTCAAAGGAAGGAGCGCCAAATGCCGGAGCACCACGGCGAACAATCTCCACCGCCAAGAATCGAAAGTCTCGAAGACCGCATCGGGACGCTCTTCGTCGGTCCGCACGGCATCCGCGACGGCTGGCGCTGGCTGATTTTCCTCGGCATTTTCCTCGCCTGCGCAGGTGTCTTGCTAGTCGCCGCCGTCGCTGCGCATGTCCTCCACCTTCCTTCGACGCAGCCGGGCGCCCAATCGTTCACGGTTTCGTTCGTTTTGATTCAGGAAGGAATTCTCGTCATTTCGATGTTTGTCGCCGCGCTCATCATGTCGAAGATCGAGGAGCGGCCAATGGCACAATACGGGCTGCCCGCCAGCGAAGCGTTCGGCCACCTCTTCTGGGTCGGCGCCGTCTGGGGCTTTCTCGCCATCACCGCGACGATGCTGCTAATCGCCGCGCTCCACGGATTTTCGTTCGGTTCAGTGGCGCTCGCGGGACGTGCCCTCGTCGGTTACGCGCTCGTCTGGGCTATTGCGTTTCTGCTCACCAGCTTTTCTGAGGAATTTTTATTTCGCGGCTACAGCCAATTCACTCTTGGCGGCGGCATGGGCTTCTGGCCTGCCGCAATTTTCCTGTCGCTCCTTTTCGGCGCGGGCCATTTGCAAAACGCCGGCGAAGCGTTGCCCGGCGCGCTCGCGGCAGCGTACATCGGTTTCTTTTTCTGCTTCACCCTGCGTCGCACCGGAAACATCTGGTTCGCTATCGGCCTGCACGCCGCATGGGATTACGGCGAGACATTCATCTACGGCGTGCCTGACAGCGGCTTCGCCGCCCCGGGACATTTGCTCAACTCCTCATTTCACGGCCCGCGCTGGCTCACAGGAGGTAAAGTGGGCCCCGAAGCCAGCATCGCCTGCTTCGTCGTAATCTCCCTCATGTTCCTGGTCTTTCATTTCGCATATCCTTCCAGAGCAAAGACATCGGCGGCTTCAAGAAGCGAAACGCAACCGTTGCAAACCTAGCGCCTTCTAAGAGCGCCCCGCGCACCCGGGCCGAAGGGGGTGCGCGACATAGAAGTGGAAGTTAAGCCGCCCTGCGTTGCTCCCAGTAGTCTTCAAAATCGCCATTCAGATGGCAGCAGCGGAGAGCCAGGATGGCGTTGGCTCCTCGAACGGTCCAGAACATTCCTGACCTCTTG
>DATLSS010000058.1:0-38464 GCA_035534035.1 Candidatus Acidiferrales bacterium
ATCGCGTTTTGGAGATGCCCGAGGAGGCGGAACTGGATTTTCCAGCACTCGGCGCGCTCGTCCATCGCCTCGATCGCTTGCTGGCCCCAAGGCCTGAGGCGAATCTTTGCGAGCTGAGAGGAGGTCGAGATCAGCACGATAAATAGAATCGACAGACTTCATCGAAGGGAATTCTTGAAGGCCGGAGCGGCGGGGCTGATTGGGCTTGGGGCGGTTCCCTGGTGGCCCGCTTTGTTCGACGGCGGGGAATTGCCGGAACGCACAGCGCCGCAGAATCCTGTTGTGCTCAAATCCAGCCAGCTCGAATTGGTGCTTGATGGCGACGACGGGTTGCCTTTCCTATATCGCGTTACGACGCTCGGTACCGAGATGCGCGGCGAGGATTTCGGCGCAAAATTGGCGGTGATGCTGCATCGAAAACAGCCATGGGGATTCGTTACGTCACTGCTCGGGGCGGCATCGGTGAAGGCTGTCAAAACGCAAGCCGATTTCCGTTTTCAGCCTACGTATGAGGGCGAGCCTGCCGCTTCGTTTATTGTGCGTTATGCGGTCGAAGGCGCGACGGTACGCGTGAGCGTGGAAGATATAGAGGAAGAAAACGGCTACGAGCTGATCGAAGCGGCGCTGCCGCGGCTGGCGACCGTGCGAGAGGAAGACGGAAAAGCATGGCTCGCTCATGGTGATCAGGGTGGAAGCGTCGCGGAGCTTTCCGCAGCGACAGCAGCTAGTCTGCCTGCCAATCGATTTTGGGGCAGCGTGCTGGCCAGCCTGCCCGTAGTGATGGTGGCGAATGAGCGCGCCATTTGCGTCGAGGAAACCACCGCATACATGGACGGAACGACGCTCGCCGTAGCGGGACATCCCGGGCGTCGGCGCGCTTCGCTTGGAACAATCCAGCGGCATCGAGTGAATGGAAGCCTCTGCTACGATATGAACCTGGCACCGCCCAACCCGCGCGACTGCGGCAACCAACAAACTCCCAACCTGCTGATCGAGCAACGTTCGCACTGTCGGCTGGATTTCGTCGGTGACGTGGATGGAAATGGCCGAGTGGACTGGTTGGACGGGGCCAAACTGGTGCGGGCGCGAATGCCGAGCAAGCCGACCTGTTTCTACGACGACAAATTCGAATACGGCATTCATCTCGACCAGCCGCTGTGGAAGGAGCCGGGAGCGACGTTCGAGGAAGCGGGCGAGACGATCCGCAAAGTGGCGTCCTTAACCGACGACTCTCCGCAAGTGGTTCAGCTTTGGGGCTGGCAGTTTCACGGAAAGGACACGGGCTACCCTTCCGTCGCCGAGGTGAACCAGCGGATCGGCGGCTATGAGGGCTTGATGAAGCTGATGGAGAAGGGCCCGCAGCACAACTGTCACGTGACGTTTTCCGACAACTACGACGACGCCTACAAAAGTAGCCCGGCATGGAATCTGGAAGTGATCGCGCGGTGTCCCGACGGCGAGTTGTGGAAGAGCCGAAACTGGACCGGCGAGGATTCCTACATTCTCGGTATGGCCAAATACATGAAAGGACCCGGTGCCGATCGCGTCCGCTACACCTGCGAGCATTACAAGCTGCGCGACACCACGCACATCGATGTCCTTTCTTACTATGCTATCCGCAACGATTGGGATCCGGCGCATCCGGCGAGCGGCATCAGGAATCTCGAGGAAGGCCGCTACAAGGTTCTGGAAGATTTTCGGAAATACGGCGTTGATGTGAGCTCCGAAGCGTTGCGCTACGCCTTCGTCGGCAAGGTCACGTGGTTCAACTATGCCGACGGACTCGCACGAGCGCAGTGTCCTTTCGGCGGGACACCGGTGCCGATGCTGCCGCTCGTTTATCGCAAGGCGGCAATTTGGGGCGCCGGCGGGCGTGCGAAACCTTTTCCGGGAAGAATGGTTGACGATCTCTTCTGGAATACCGGCGGACGCATCTGGCTGACCAAAGATTCTCCTCTTGAGGAAGTGACCGACTTGTTTTATCTGCTCATGGTGCCGTGGTTCAAAATTCAGCATCTCGATATTGAGTCGTTCGAACGCGCGGGCGACGACGTAACGATCAGCCTCGAGCGAAACGCAACGTTGCAATTGAACACGAGCCGGCAGACCTACTCGGTGAAATTGAGCGGCTTCGAAGTGGCGCGCGACGGAAGCACGTTCTGTCCGCTGGATGAGAGTCGCATCGCTTTCTACAGCTTGGGCGCTCAAGAACTGGCTGTTGCGCTTCCTGAAGAATGGGATGGCACGAAGATCGCCGCAGTGGCGCTCGACGTGGAGAAACCGGAAAAAGTGGGCGTCACGGTTAAGGCTGGCAAGATGCGCGTGCCGGTTCCTGAGCGCCGACCGGTGATTGTGTATCGCGACCCTGCCGAAGCGGAAAAGAGACTTCGGCGCGTTTCGTAAACCGAAGCAGAACCTATTCGACCTCAAAAAAATCCTGTTTACGTGCGTAGCTTCACAGCTGCTGGCGTGGCGCCGGCCTTGAATGCCAAGGGAGCGTTTGCCTTCGAAACGTCGCCTCCATCGATAGTGATGGCTCGGCAGGAAGCGCCTTCGACCGCGAGGAATACCGCTGCCGGCGTCAGCACTCTTACCGCAGTTATCAGAGCGTCCTGCGTTTCCGAGAAGCGCAGCACCGACTCCGCGTGAATGTTTCCCTGCGCGCCGAGAGCGGTGATGGAGACGTCGGAAACCTGATCGAGCACGATGGATGGGCGGAGATCGGGCTGCTCAACTTCGAAGCGAACATTATTAAGAGTGAGGCCGCGCACTTTGCGTGCGTAAAGGCCGTAAGCGGGAGGCGTACCCATTTCGAAATATTCGCCGGCGATGGGCGGTACCACTCTTGCGGCCTCCTCGGCGGTTCCTCCACCACCGTAGGTGATGCGCACGTCGTCAAAGACGACGTCCTCGAGGAAAGAATCCTCTACGCAGTTCAGAACGATGCACTGACGCATTTCACCTGGGCGGTAGTGCTGCGCGAAGGGCATATCGGGAAACTGCGCGCCTTCCGCCAGCACGTGGGCGCGGATGCCGTTGAACATGATATGGCGGACGAACCCTTTTCCCGTAGTTTCATTCCCATCGCCGCCGAACGGCACGCGGTTATTGAGGTCGATCGAAATCGGGCCGGTGACATTCTGCAAGACGAGGTTGGAAAATAGAATGTTTTGCGCCTGGGCTTCGGGACCGAATTGCATTTTGATCGGGCAGCCGTAGGTGTCGTAAATCACGCAGTTAGAGATGACGATATTCTCCGGGCTGCCGCCGCCGAACCGAAAGACGGACCAGCGCGTGCTGAAGGTGCTGTTGGTGACCGTGACGAATTTGCAGCTACCGAACAGGGCGCAGGCATCGTCCTGCGATTGCACGTCGCAATTGCTGACGTGGACGTACTGGCTGCTGATGAAATGGAAGCCGTCGTTATTGCCGTTGACGCGATTGTAGATACGCAGGCCGTCGCACCAAACAAAATCACTTTCAATGACGCGGACGGAATGATAAGCGCTGTCGAACAAGAACAGATCGCGGATGCGCAAGTTCTTGCAGCGATAGAAGAGCAGATGATAGGGGCGAAGGTCGCCGCCGCGTCCCGAGGGCGGGGGAACGCCACGGCGAGAACTATGAAATTGCGCACCCTGGCCATCGATAGTGCCGGGACCTTCGATGGTGAGGTTTTCGGCGTTCGCGGCAAAGATGAGTGCAACGTTGCCGTCGCGGAGGGTAGCGTCGCCCGCCAGAGGAATGGCTTTAGCGGCGTGATATTGCTTGCCGTCGGCGCTGCCGAGCAGCTTGCCTTGCGCAGAGAGGTGCAGCGTTACGTTGCTCTTCATTTCGACGGTGCCGATGACGAAGACGCCCGCGGGAACGAGCACTGTTCCGCCGTGATCCTTGCTGCAAGCGTCGATCGCCGCTTGCAGCGCGGCCGTGTCCAGCGTTTGGCCGTCGCCTTTCGCGCCGAAATCGCGGACGTTGTACGTGCGCACACCGAGAGTGCTGTCGAGTTCGGAGGGAAGCTCCTTCGCAGCCGCCGGAGGGGCCGCGAGCAAACCGGAACTGAGCAGAGCCGTGGAGAACAGGCCCAGGCAATTACGGCGCGAGAGTTCGTGATTTGAATTGGTCATTGTCTGGCCTCAGTCACTCTGCGCCGTGGCGTTCGCGGACGCATTGAGCTCTCCGTTGCACCGGAATCCGCTGTGGGTTGAGCGGTCGCAGAAACTGAAGGGACGTGCAGGACGGCATGGAGAGGAAGATCGCGCGAGGAATCACCCGCCAGAATCTCATACTGGCCAGGTTGCACCATCCAACGGTCGGCCTTGGTGCTCCACATAGAAAATGCGTGAGGGTCGAGCGTGACGCTCACGATCCGCGTTTCGCCCGGTCGCAGGTCGACTTTCGCGAGGCCCTTGAGTTGTTTGGGCGGTTCGCCGGTGGATGCGGGTGAAGATATGTAAACTTGAATGACGTCGGCACCGGCACGCGAGCCAGTATTGGCAACCTCGAGCGAGACCTGAATTGACTTGCCAGGCTCCATTTTCGAAGGTGCGCGGACGTGAGAAAGCCGAAAGCTTGTATAGGAGAGGCCGAAACCGAAAGGAAAAAGCGGAGCAATGTTCTGCGCGTCGTACCAGCGGTAGCCGACTTCCAAACGCTCGGAATAGACTGCTGTGCCATCGACTCCGGGATATTGCTCGGGCGTGTGCGCGGGAGTCTCGTTTTCGGTTTTCGGGAAAGTCATGGGCAGCTTCCCCGAGGGATCTGCCTTGCCGAATAGCAGGTCGGCAACGACGTTGCCGTCCTCCTCTCCGGGATACCACACTTCCAGAACGGCAGGCACCTGATCGAGCCAGGGCATCAGCACAGGTCCGCCAGTCTTCAAGACGACGATTGTGTGAGGGTTGACGGCGGCGACCGCAGCGACGAGTTGATCCTGGCGAGGGGGCAGTGAGAGATTGGGACGGTCGGCGCCCTCGCGGTCCTTGTTCCCCACCATCACTAAGGCAGCATCCGCGGTTTTGGCAATGGCCGCTGCGGCGGCGGGGTCGCTGCCGTCGTTGTAAGTCAGCGTGACAGCCGTGCCGAGGTATTTTTTTAGGCCTTCCATTGGAGTGACAGTGTAAAGCGGTGTCACTTGCGAACTGCCTCCTCCGCCGGTCTGAGTAGAGCCTGCAAAGGGACCGATCAGCGCGACGGAGTGGAGAGATTTGGGATTGAGCGGAAGTAAGTGGTCGGAGTTCTTGAGTAGAACGGCGCATTGCTCGGCGATGGCTCGCGCCATGGCGCCGTCTTGTTTCGCAGGAATCGGCTTGGGCTGATGGGGGTGATCGAATAGCCCGAAGCGGAACATCTCGCCGTACCGGCGAATAAGCATAGTATCGACCACCGACTCCGGGAGTTTGCCGGAAGTGACGGCAGCTTTCATGTCCGAGTCGTAATAAGCATCGTGCTTCATTTCGAGGTCAAGCCCGGCGAGCGCGGCAGGAATGGTGCTGTGCGTCGCGGTGTAATCAGACTGGACAAAGCCCTGAAAGCCCCATTCACCGCGAAGAATGTCCTTGAGCTGATGGAGGTTCTCACAGCCGAATTGGCCGTTGACGCTGGGATAGGCGCACATGACCGCGGCCGCGTGGCCTTGCTGGATGGCCGCGGCGAAGGCGGGCAAATAAATCTCGCGCAGCGTGCGCTCGTCGATCACTTCGTTGATGGTTTTGCGATCGGTTTCCTGATTGTTAGCGTCGTAATGTTTTACTTCCGCGATCACGTTTTGGCTCTGTATGCCGCGGATTTCGGCAACCGCTAATCGTCCGGCCAGATATGGATCCTCGCCGAAATATTCGAAATTGCGGCCGTTTTGCGGGACGCGGGTGATGTTCACGCCGGGCGCCTCGATCACGCCTTCTCCGCGATCCGCGGACTCGCGCGCCGCGATTTTTCCGAATGTCTCGGCTAGAGCGGGATCCCAGGATGCAGCCAAGGCGATGGCCGAGGGCAACGCGGTTGCCGGAACAGGATGCGGACTATCGCCGGGCCCGGCCCCGGCGGGACCGTTGGTGATTTTCAGAGCGGGGATACCCAGGCGCGGAATCGCGGCCACTTCCCGCGGATGTTCCTTGGTGTTCATCATGTGAATTTCGAGGATCTTTTCGTCCAGCGTCATGCGCTTAACAAGCAGCTCGGCGCGGCGCTGCGGCGAAAGAGAACGATTCATCCACGGCCGGGAGGGATTCTCTGTGGTGGCCGCTTGCGAGTGTGCGGGCAACCGAACGGGCATCAATCCCAACACCGCAGCGGCGCAAAGCAGGAGGATTTTCTTCACGAATGAGTCTCCTTGCAAACCCAGAGTAATGGCTGACGAATGGGGTAATTGCGAATAATCTCTTCGACGGTTGGATCGGGATTGAGGCGCCGCCAAACCGGAAAATACTGCGGGCGTGACAGCGCGATCCCGGCGAACAGCAAACTCGGCTGGCGCACGGGCCAATCCTGGAAATATTCGACGTCGTGCGGGTAAGGCCAGCGGCCTCTGTCGGCGATGTAAGGGAACATAAACGTCATGGCCTTGGCGAAGCCTCGACCATCGGGAAGAGCAAAGGAAAAGAGACTGTCAGAGGGAGACGAGAGAATCTGGCACACCGTAGCCATGGCGTCGAGATTGAAGAGGCAATAGCCGTAGGGTTTTGTGCGCCGCAGTTCCAGAGGGAAGCTGCCATTCGCAGCGATCTGATTCGGTACGAGCACTGTTTGGAAGCGCTGACGGCAAAAAGTGATCAGCTCTTGGTTGGCGGTGTAAGAGGCGAATTCAGCGGCTTGCATCACCCAGCAAGTGCCATGGTTGTTTTTGGCGTCGCGCTCTTGCTGGCCATTTTTCGAAGTAGTCATCCATGCGAGGTAATCGGAGAACCATTTCCGCACTGTATCCGCATCGGCGGGCGAGATCTGGCGTGAGCGCTCGAGAAAAGGGATGGAGCGAACGACTTCGACCAGATGGATGGTGTCGATGATGCCGATGCCGCGGCCCGTGGTGATTCCGTGAATCGCCTGGGCGTACTGCAAATTCGGATTCATCAGCGTCGCTGGATTGATGAACCAGGCGCGCAGATGCTCGACAGCCTGTGCGGCGTAGCGAGAGTCACGGGTGAGCAGCCACGCTGCGGCGAGTGCGGGAACTTGAAGACTTAGGCGAATGAGCGCGTGACGGTGCGCCGTGAAATTATCGGGGTTGGAGAAGCCGTCGCGGCGGATGTAAGGGCCGGACGGATCCTTGGGATTCGGCCACCAGTAATCGCCTTCGGAAAAATAGTCATGCGTGCCGGCCGGGCTGCGAGGACTGGAAAAGTTAGTGATGGTAATCGGCCGCTCATGAAGATAGCGATTGGCTGCCAAAAGAATACGATGGCGGTCGATGGCCGCCACGTCGGGAATCTCCGTGCGACCAGTCCGTCCGAAGCCAAGCCGCCGCGTTCCTATTGCGGCAGCCGTGAGGCCTGCGATGGCGCCAAATTCCCTGCGTGAAAGCAGCATGCTCAGTCTCTTTCCGTTTTTTCAGGAACGACCACCATGTCGAATCCGCGGAAGCCGCGCCATTTACCCAATTTATCTAGTTCCAGGCGACGCTAAGAGACGGCACTTAGAAAGTCAATTAGTAAAAAATGGATTTCAAAATACAAAATCAATGGACGGGTGCAGAATTGCCGCTCAATCCGGAAGAATCTGGATCGCTTGCACGTTGTCTCCCGGGCGCAATCGAATCGTCAGGGTGTGTTCACCCGCGCCCAATGCCAGGGATTTTTGCGATTCAATCCATTCCCAATCATCGGAAGGCGCGCCCGCAGCCGATTTCTGATTTCCATTCCAATTGTCGAAAGCGAAGGCGATCGAGGGCTTGCGATTGCCGCTCGCACGCATTTGGCATCGGAATTTGTAAAAGCCAGGTGCAGGGAGCCGGAAGTGGAAATCGATCCAGCCGGACTGATCGACTCCGCGCACGCCGCCAGCCGAAGTATTGGGAAGTTTTACTCCCGGCGGCATCAGCAACACGCCTTGCGAATTGCGTTCGGCGGGCAAGTGAATTTGCGTCGCGGCGGAAGCGGCAATCGGAATACTCGCGCTCCCTCTGTCTCCCGCAACGATATTCAGTTCCGGGACAATGGCGGGATTAGTCTCAATTTGAATTTCGCCGCCGCGAACCCGAAACGCTTCGACGCCTTTTTCGTCTTGAGAGATCGGCACAGCCTCTTTGCCGTCGACCGTAACCGTTGCCGCGCCATGGGAGGGAAGCTCGACCACCGCGCCCTGATTTTGCGTGCCGGAGATGGAAGTGCGCCAATACGCGGTGGAACTGGGGCCGTCTGTAGACTGGATGGCAGGCGCGTTCAAAACCGAATTGAAATAGACGAGCCAGGAATGCAGACCGGCAATGGCGAACGGCTGATAAATCGTGACGCGGACAGGTTTCGAGGACGCGTTGTTGCCGCTCTGGCCGGAAACCTGCCAGAGTTGCTCTTGGTGCGTGAAGGGCTGCATCGCGCGGGCGAGTGCAACATCGCGGGCGACACGCGGCGAATACATTTTCCAGTTGAATGGACCGAAGAGCCAGATTTCGCGAGTGATGTAGCGCGCGCTGGTGGTCGACACCAATTGCTGCCATTCGCGGTACGCACGAGCGAGGTGCCGGATAGCGGAAGCTTGGTCGCTTTTTCGGCCGGAGAAGAGGAAAAGGGCGAGATCGGTTGCCCCTCGCAGTTTTTCAGCGTAATAAAGGCCGAGATGGCCGTAGGCTTCGTCATCCATTTGGGCATCGCGAAATTCGGCGCGATATTTTGCGGCCGGTGCGGAAATCTGGGAAGCGGCCAGTGAGGCACGGGCATCCTGTTCGAGATTCCTCGCAACGTCGAGCGGAGTGAGCATCCCGGGCGGAGTCGGCTGGCGCGAGAGCGTGCGCGCGACGTAAGCGGGAATGTTTTCGTAATGGGAATCGATCGTATTGTTGAAGATATAGTCGCGGATGTCCTGATAAAGACCGTAGCGACGGTAATTGAGCCGAGGCTGTTCTGCGGACGTGTTCCACGAGCCAATTGAGCCTTCGACGTACCAATCCCCGTTCATGTAGTCCCAATGATAGGAGGTCGTTAGCGGAGCGATGTGACTGGCGGCGACGGTGGCCTGATAAAGCGCAGGGCCAGCGTTACCGTAATGAAGATCAAAATCGCGCTGCCATAGAGCGTCGTTGGTCCCGGGATTGTAAGCGAGACGGCCCCACAGCGCGAAAGCGAACCACATCTTCTGCCATTTATAGCGCCAGGTCTGGCCCTTCTGTGCGGCAGGGGTTTCGTAACGGATCGGACCTGGAAGATCCACTTCGGAGCCGTAGGTGAATCCGATTGTGTCGGAGTGCTTCATGTCGAGAAACAGTTGGCGAACGAATGCGGGATCGCCCCAACGGAAACGATAGAGATCGTCGTTGCGGAGATGCCAGAGCAGCTTGTAGGCGTGGGTTTGGGACATCCACGCCGAATTCTGGACGTGAAACTGCGGCGAAGAATAGACGTGTTCGCCGTTGTACTTGATGTCTAGGTAGACCGGCCCTTCGTGGTAGCTCTGGGCCGCCTTTTCGGTGGCTTCGGGCGTTCCGCCCCAATAGCGGAAAATGAATGGCACGTCGTGCCTGCCGGATTCCTGGATGCCGCGGAAATACACGTCGGCTATCCAATCCGCGCGTTTGTTTTCCGGGATTTTGCCCATTTGCTCGCCTTGGGTAGTGCCAAGGCCGGTGAGATCGGGATAGGTGACGAGGAGAGTGCGGACGCAGTCGCGGAGATAGTCGCGCACCTGGTTGTCGTCCACGTTGCGAGTTGGCAAGTCGTGAGCGCGCGCGAATGCCGGAGCCAAATCGATGTTCCATGTAACGAGGTAAGTGTCGATACCGCGCTCCTTGGCCATGCGGAAGAGCGCGCGGAAGAACTGGATGTGACGCTCCAGTTCAGGCTGCGGCACGTCGCTCGCTTCTGGATACTGCTTCAACTGCACCATCTGGTCCCAAGGCTCGGCACTCCAAAGTTCGACGGCGGTATAGCGATCTTCCGCGAGCTCGTCGAGAAAACCGCGCCAATAGTCCAGATCCCAGAACCACTGCGTATCCACTAAGTGCGACGGAGCGATGTAGTTGGTGCCGGGGAAAGGCATATTGAATTTGAAGGCGCGGACCGGAAGAAAAGGAGAGCGGGATTCGTCGGGAATAGAGGCCATCGGCTCTCCCATGCGAAGTTCCTCGGCCAGACGCAGAATCCCATACATCAAGCCGCGTTCATCTCCACCCCGAATCGTGAGCCCGTCCCGGTCCCGGCGAATCGAGAAGCTCTGTGGCGTTCCGTGATCAAGCTGGAGACGAATCATCGGGCCCGTTGCACCGGCCGAATAGCCGGCCGAGGCGAGCGCCCCGCGCAAACGTTTGACAGCGAAGGAAACGAGAGGACTCTTCACCGAGCTTTCGATTCGGACCGGCTTACCCCAAGTGGCGGAGGCAAACAACAGAGCAAAACTGAAAAGCAAAAGTTGTATGCGTCGTCCGACCCTACCCGCGGCTTGCATCCTCTCCTCCCTACTTGTCTTGGGAATACTCCCGGGTCGCCAACGCATCGAGCAACTGAAATCTCAGAGTGTCAGCCAGTAAGACGCCCTCACTGGGCCATTTTTTCGTTGGCAGGGTGCGCGCATCGTCCTTGACAGCTCCGTCGGCGTCTCAGTATAAGGTATGGCGTGCCATTTTTTGAGACACTTTTCGTTTCTTCGTTGGGTTCGCTGACTTGTGCGACGCCGAACTAAGCGAGTCGAGAAATCGATTTCTCCTGAGGTTTGACGATGATTTTGGAGTCATTCCGGCTCTACGGTAAGAAGGCACTCGTAACGGGCTCGGATAAGGGATTGGGAGCGGCGATTGCTCTCGCGCTGGCCGAAGCCGGTGCCGACGTCGCTCTTCATGCGCGCGGGTCGCGGCCGGAAAAGCTGATGCAGCAAATTCGCGCGGCGGGCCGTCAAGTGACTTTCATTTCCGCGGATTTGTCGGATCCGGGCGTGTGTTCGCTGCTGATCTCCGAAGTGATCGCCGAGCTTGGGGGCTTGGATATTCTGGTGAATAATGCCGGCACGATTCGTCGCAGCCCTGCGGTCGAACATTCCTTGGAGGATTGGGAGTTGGTTCTGACAGTGAACCTCACCTCGGTCTTTCGCCTCTGCCAGTTTGCTGGGAAACACATGATCGAGCGCGGAGGGGGTAAGATCATCAACATCGCATCGGTGCTGTCGTTCCAAGGAGGGATTCTCGTTCCTGGCTACGCTGCTTCAAAGGGCGGCATCGTCCAGCTCACCAAGACGCTGGCCAACGAGTGGGCGGCGAAACAGGTGAACGTCAACGCCATTGCGCCCGGCTACATGATCACGGACAATACCGCAGCGTTGCGTTCCGATTCGCAACGGGGCGGGAAAATTCTGGAGCGCATACCAGCGGGGCGCTGGGGAGAGCCGGAGGACCTGGCCGGAGCGGCGGTCTTTCTGGCTTCGACGGCAAGCAGTTACGTGAACGGGCACGTCCTGGCGGTTGACGGTGGGTGGCTAGCACGATGACAACCGTTCAGCCCCTAGTCATAGATGGTGGGAACATTTGAAGCCGAAGATCGTCGCCTCCTGCGGCAAGGATTCTCGATGAAAGTGCAATCCACAAAAGCGAAGAAGTCGCCCTACCGAATTCAAGTGCTCGACCGTGCGCTGGCGATTTTGGACGTACTGGGCAGCCAGCGGAACGAGAGCAGTTTGGCGGAATTATCAGCCACCGTGGAACTGCACAAGAGCACTACGCATCGGCTGATGATCGTGCTCGAGCGGCATCGGCTGGTAGCAAAAAATTCCGAAACTGGACGGTACCGGCTTGGGTTGAAACTGTTCGAGCTGGGCTCGAAGGCGATTGCCAGCAAAGACCTGCTGCAGCATTCGCTGCCGCACCTGCACGGTTTGGTGGAGGAGACGGGAGAAACGGTTCATCTGTGCATCCTCGATGAGGGGGAGATGCTTTACGTCCAAAAGATAGAGCCGCAGCGAAGCGTACGTATGGCATCGAGCATTGGCCGCCGCGCCCCGGCACACTCGACGGCTGTGGGCAAGGCGATTTTGGCTGAACTTCCCGATCACGAAGTCGACGCAATGATTCTTCAGCACGAACTGAAGAGTTCAACGCCGAACACAATCACCAGCGCCGAAAAACTCAAGGCAGAACTTCGCGCCACGCGAACGCGCGGCTACTCCATCGATGATGAGGAAAACGAAGAAGGAGTCCGGTGCGTCGGCGCGGCGGTGCGGGATCACTCGAGCCGCCCCGTGGCGGCAATCAGTGTTTCGGGACCGTCTTTTCGTATTACCAAGGAAAACGTCCCGCAAATCGCGCAGCCCCTGGTAAGAGCGGCGCTGGCGCTTTCCCAGGATCTAGGCTCTCCTTTGACCCGGCACAAGCACTCCGATGGCCGGAGACGCGCGGAAGATAAACGGCGAGTAGCGAGATAAGCCGCCGTCGCGCCGAACTTTTTCCTTGCGTCCTCGATTGCCGCCGCATTCCGCGCGAGGCATTTCTGTTCTGATGAAAATCATTTTGTAATGCGAACTGCGCCGCGAAGACGAATGTCGCGCGAGGACGAGCCGATCAGGATCTGGTATGTGCCGGGAAGAATTGCCCAGTGGCTGGCGGCGACGTCCCAGTAGGAAAATGAGCGCGGATCGAGGTCCAGGTGCACTGGCGATGTCTGGCCCGGCCGAAGCGTCACTCGAACGAAGCCTTTGAGCTGTTTGGGCGGCTCGGGAACAGCGGTGGTTGACGGGATGCCGACATAGAGTTGCACGATTTCCGTTCCCGTGCGCGATCCGACGTTTTGGACTTTGATCTCCACATGCACCCTTGGTTTTCCGGAAACAGGTAATCTTTCTGGTGCGATCCTTAGATCCTTGTATGCAAACTTCGTATAAGACAGGCCGAAGCCGAATGGGAAAAGCGGCTGCATGCCTTTAGCGTCGTAATAACGATATCCGACGAAGACGCCTTCGGTATAACGCACGACTTTGTCAACGCCCGGATACTGAACGGGGTTGGCAGCAAACGTGTCGCTCACGCTGACGGGAAAAGTGAGCGGCAATTTGCCAGAAGGATTGACATCTCCAAACAACACCGCCGCTACCGCATTGCCATCCTCTTCTCCCGGATACCAAGCCTCCAGGATCGATTCCACTTGGCTGGCCCACGGCATAAGCACTGCAGAACCGCTCTTGATCACCACAATCGTATGCTTGTTGACTGCTGCGATTGCGCTGACCAGTTCGTCCTGACCGTCACCAAGAGCGAGCGGATGGTCGCGCCCTTCCGTGTTCATTTGTCCGACCATGACGACGGCGGCGTCGGCGGTTCGCGCCAACGCCACAGCCTGGGCAAGATTACCGCCATCGGCAAGCTCGACGCGCACTTTTGAGCCGATGCGCGCCTGGATTCCTTCGACTGGATCGACGACATAGAGCGGAACCACGTGCGAGCTGCCGCCACCGCCGGTGATGACCTTGGCGGCATAGGGGCCGATGAGTGCAAGGGTTTTCAGGCGCGAGGTGTCCAGAGGCAGTGTCCCATCCTTGTTTTTCAGAAGCACCATGCCCTCTTCCGCAAGCTGGCGAGCCACTGCGCCGTTTTTCCGAGCTGGTATCGGCTGACGCGTCGGCGGTTGATCGAACAATCCGAAGCGAATCATGGTACGAAACCGTCGAACAAGTTTTTGGTCGAGCAACGAAACCGGCACTTGGCCGGAAGTCACGGCCGCCTGCAAGGCCGCGCCAAAATAAATCCCGGTGGGCATTTCCAGGTCTAGCCCAGCTTCGGCGGAAGGAACGGTGCTATGCACTGCGCCAAAGTCGGAAGTGATGAAGCCATCGAAACCCCATTCTTTTTCGAGCACGTCGGTCATCAACAAGCGATTTTGGCAACTAAACGTGCCGTTGATTTGCGGATACGCGCACATCACCGATGCCGCGTGACCCTCGCGCACGGCAGCCTCAAAAGCAGGCAGATAAATTTCGTTCAAAGCGCGGTGGCCGATGATTTCGTTGATGACGAAGCGGTCGGTTTCCTGATTATTTGCGTCGAAGTGCTTGACGTTGGCGATCTCGTGCTGGCTCTGGATGCCTTCGACGTTGGCCACTGCCAACTGGCCACTCAAGTAAGGATCCTCGCCGTAACCCTCGAACGTGCGCCCGTTCTGCGGCACGCGAACGATATTGATCGTCGGGGCTTCGATCAAGTCGTTGCCGAGGTCGCGTGCTTCGCTGCCTTCGATGCGGCCATATTCACGCGCGGCGACCACGTCCCACGTGGCGGCCAGAGCGATGGGTGCCGGAAGAGCAGTTGCCGGCGCTTGCGGGCCCGTTCCGCCGGGCCCGACGCCTGCCGGACCATTGGTAACGCGCAGGGCGGGAATTCCGAGGCGAGGAATGGGCGGAACGTAGCGGTAATGGTTCGCGTCGCGGATTCCATGAAGCTCCGTGATTTTCTCAGCCAGCGTCATCTGCCGAACGATCTCCCGTGCGCGCGCATCGGGATCAGCGGAAGATGCCGCGAGAGGAGCGCGAGTGGACACGGCGGCAACGCAAAGCAGAGCGAGAAGAAATACCGTCAGCGGCCAAGCGGCGGGATGGCGAAACAGGTTTGGCCGTCGATCCCGATTTTTTTCGACTTGAACACGGTCGTAATTGTCGTCTCCGTCCATTTCTTGGCCACTTTCTGGGGGCACGTCATCGGATGCCTGTTTTGACCGACCCCTTGAGTCAACGAAACCCATCTCATTGCCGTCATTACGGCGCGGCGACAACCTGCTGCCGCGATTCTCCCAATCCGTCAATCCCCAGATTGACGATGTCGCCCGGCTTCAAATAGGCGTCCGTTTCTCGGCCCAAAGCAACGCCGGCGGGCGTGCCGGTGCTGATCACATCGCCGGGAAGAAGAGTCATGAACTGGCTGACGTAGCTCACGAGCGTGGGAACATCGAAAATCATATTTGCGGTAGTGCCTGACTGGCGCAGTTCGCCGTTCACTTTCAACCACAGCCGCAGCCGCTGCGGTTCGGGAACTTCGTCGCGGGTGGCGAGAAAGGGGCCAATCGGAGCGAAAGTGTCCGCGCTTTTGCCCTTGACCCATTGGCCGCCGCGCTCGAGCTGAAAGGCGCGCTCGGAATAATCATTGTGCAAGGCGTAGCCGGCGATGAAGTCGTTCGCGTTCTCTTTCGGCCCATAGCTGGCTTTCATCCCGATGACCACTGCCAGCTCGACTTCCCAATCCAGCTTCCGCCCTCCACGCGGCATGATCACCGGGTCGAAGGGGCCGGCGAGCGATGTCGTGGATTTGAGGAACAGGACGGGCTCCAGCGGAATTTCCATACGGCTCTCGGCGGCATGATCGCGGAAATTCAATCCAATGCAGACAATTTTGCTTGGCCGGCAGATGGGGGGTCCCCAGCGGACCGCAGCGGGCACTCGGGGCGCGCTGTCACGATGGAGATCGAGCCAGGCACACAGCGACGAAATCCCGTCGTTCCCGAAGAAAGCTTCGTCGTAATCGTGGCCGAATGCAGAAACGTCCAGGCGGGCGCCGTCGCCCAGCAGAATGCCGGGACGCTCACGCCCGGGCTCGCCAAATCGAATCAGTCTCACCGTTTGCCTTTTCGTCTGAGAAGCTACGCGGAGAAAAAGAACGGCGTCAAGCAAATTCAAACCACAGTAATGAATTTCATATTCCGAAATGTCAGAATCGCCCGGTGCGAAAAGACTGGACTTCGGAAAATCGGCGTCGTAAACAATTCCACAGGAACCCGCGGGGCATGAACAGAAGAATGACTCGCGGCAGCAACGATGGAGCCGCGAATGCGCAAAGTAGCGCTGTTTATTCCATGCTTTGTTGATCAGTTACTCCCGCAAGTTGGGTTGGATACGGCACGCGTGTTGGAAAGATTAGGATTCGAAACTTGGTTCCCCGATGAACAAACCTGTTGTGGGCAACCGGCATTCAACAGCGGCTATTGGCAACTCGCGCGGCCGTTGGCCGAGCGATTCGCGCGCGTGTTCGCTTGCGCGGACGCGGTGGTTTGTCCTTCGGGCTCGTGCACGACGATGGTGCGGCACTTTTATCCGGAACTGCTGGCTGGCACTCGGGAATTCGCTCAGGCCAAAAGTTTGAGCGCACGCGTCTATGAATTTTCTGAATTTCTGACTGACATCGCGCAAGTCACCGACGTCGGCGCGACGTTTCCTCACAAGGTCGCCATTCACGATGCTTGCCACGCGCTGCGCGAATTGGGGATTCGAGAAGGTCCGCGGCAGCTGCTGCGCGGCGTGCAAGGCCTCGAACTGGTGGAAATGACTCACAGCGAGGAATGCTGTGGCTTCGGCGGGACGTTTGCCGCGAAGTTCGCGATGATTTCCGCGACCATGGGCGCTACCAAAGCCGAAAACGCTGAAAGTTCCGGCGCCGAATATCTGACTTCAACCGATCCCAGCTGCCTGTTGCACATTGACGGCATTCTGCGCCGGCGGCACTCGCCGGTCCGCACCATCCATCTGGCGGGCATTCTGGCGCGGACGGATTCGGCGGGATCGGAAACCAGGGCAACGAAATGAGCGCGGCATCCAGGCAATTTTTCCAGGACGCAACGGCAAAGGCGGTGGATGTCGAGCTTCGCGAGATCGTTCGCCGAGGAATTGATCATTACGATCTGGTGGTGGGGCGCGGCAAGGCGCGTTTCGCCGATTGGGAAGCGGCGCGCCAGCGCTGCCACGAAATCCGCCGGGAAGCGATCAATCATTTGGATCGCTATCTGCTGGAATTCGAACAGCGGGTAAGAGATCGCGGCGGGCACGTGTTCTGGGCGGAGACGGCGGAAGAAGCCAGAAAATACGTGTTGGATCTCGCGGCGAGCGCGGGCGTGCGGACCGTAGTGAAATCTAAATCGATGGTGGCCGAGGAAATCCACCTGAACGGCGCACTCGAAAGCCGCGGGATCAAAGTGTGGGAAACGGATCTGGGCGAATTCATCGTGCAGTTGCGCCGCGAGCCGCCTTTCCACATCGTCACGCCGGCGATGCACCTCACCCGCGAGCAAATCGCAAAGTTGTTCCGGGAGAAACTCGGAGGGGTGGAAGCGGAGGATCCGCCCAGTCTGGTGGCAGTCGCGCGTCGAGCTCTGCGTCGCGCTTTCTTTTCCGCTGAAATGGGAATCACCGGCGCAAATTTCCTGGTCGCCGATAGCGGGATGATCGCAATCACCTCGAACGAAGGCAATGCCCGGCTCTGCGCCTCGCTTCCGCGCATCCACGTCGCCATCGTCGGGATCGAAAAAGTGGTTCCTCGACTGGAAGATCTGGCGATTCTTTGGCCGGTGCTGGCGACCGCGGGGACCGGCCAGCCGATCACCTGCTACAACACGCTGGTAGGCGGGCCGCGTGCGCCAGGCGAGGTCGATGGTCCAGAGGAGTTTCACGTGGTGCTGCTCGACAATGGACGCACACGCCTGCTCGCCGATGTGGAGCAACGCGAAGCCCTTCATTGTATCCGCTGCGGCGCCTGCTTGAACGCCTGCCCGGTCTTTCGCTCAATCGGTGGCCACGCATACGGAACCGTTTATTCGGGGCCGATCGGCAGCGTGATCATGCCTCATCTGGGAGGACTGGGCGCGTATCAACATTTATCCTACGCTTCTTCGCTCTGCGGCGCCTGCACCGAAGTCTGTCCCGTGAAAATCGATCTGCATCGGCACCTTCTGCAGAATCGTAGAAATGCGGTCGAAGAAAGCCTCCGGCCACTATCCGAGAAGATTGGCATGCGGCTGTGGCAGTGGGCGATGCTCGATGCGGGGCGATTTCGAAGGCTCGCATGGGCTGTGCGAATGGCCATGCGGCTAGCGTACGGCATGCGTCTCGAGGGAACAGCCCTTGATCCCGCTCGGGCATGGACGAAAAATCGCGCTGCGCCTCCAATTCCGCGCCATTCGTTTCGTGCGATGTGGAGAAAAACGCGTGGGGGATGAAAATCGAGGGCGCGAACAGATTCTCGCGCGCATCCGCGCAGCGATGGGAACGGCGGCACCGGCGCAAAAGGCGGCGGCCAACGAAAAAATTATCGTTCGGATCGAAAATCCGCTGAAGCGCTTTCGCGCGGAATGTGCGGCGAACAACACCGAATGCCTCGTACGGCCAGATTGGGCCGGCTGCGGCAACGCTCTAGGCGAGTTGCTCGGCGAGATTCCGGAGGGTGAGATTTTCGTGCAGGAGGCGCCGCTGCTGAGGCGCGCCATCGCCAAGTCGTCCGAAACCCGTGCGATTCGATGGTCATCCCAGGGGCAGCTGAGCGAATCCTCTCCGGCAGCAGTGACTTTGGCAAGAGTGCTGGTCGCGGAAAGCGGTTCGGTGCTGGTTTCGACCGCTTGTGGCGGCCGCGCCGCTTCTGTGGCAACACCGGTTCATATCGTGCTGGCAGAAACGCGACAATTGGTTCCCGACCTGGGGACTGCCCTTGCGGCAATCCGGCAGCACGGCGAGTTATTCGCCAACTCCTCCTTCTCGCTCATCACTGGCTCGAGCCGAACCGCGGACATCGAAAAAATCCTCGTTCTTGGTGCTCATGGCCCGCGGCGACTCGTCGTGCTGCTCTCCGAGCAATCGGAATAGCGAACTGCGGGGCTCGGCCTACCGCGCGGTGTGCAGGCATCGCGTCACGGATTCCGATTTGCACTGCTTCGGGGGTTTGCTCGCGGCGAAGCGACAACATCGCTTCGGTAGCGAGCGGCGGGCGCGGTAATCGCTGGGATCGGGTGCGCTTGCGTAGCGGGGGGACCGCTTGCGATGGGCAAAAATTCGGAAGCGCCGAGGCGCAGTGAGATGGCATGTGCCGCTTCCGTCACCGCCGCCACGAACACCGGAATTTTGGCGCGATCGATTCGCGTCGTCGGCCCCGAAACACTGAGCGCTGCGGCAGCCTTACCGTTCTCAAGGAGAATCGGAGCAGCGACGCAGCGTGCGCCCAGAATTGCTTCCTGATCGTCGACGGCGTAACCCGCTTGCCGAATTTTCTCCAACTCTTTTCGCATCCGCGGAAGCTGAGCGATAGTGTGCGGCGTGAATCGCTCGAAGCGAAGCGTCGAGAGCACGTGTTCCTTCTCATCGGGCGGCAGGTGCGCGCTGAGTACTTTGCCCATTGCGGTGCAATAGACCGGACGCCAACTGCCGGCGTGTGAGGCCATACGAAATGGATGCGGACTCTGGAGAACGTCGAGGTAATACACCTGTTGTCCGTCCAGGATTCCCAAGTTCACGGTCTCGTCAGTAATTCTCCAGAGCCGTTGCAAAATGGGCCGGCAGACTTTTCGCAGGACCGTTTGATAGGTGGCGCCGGTGGCCAGGCCGATGAGCTTGGGACCGACGACATAGGAACCGGCTTCATCGCGAAAAAGATATCTCTCGCGCTCCAAGTGTGCGAGGAAGCGATAGGCGGTGCTTTTGTTGAGCCCGGTCTGGAGTGAGATGTCGCGTAAGGAAAGGCCAGAGGGACAAACCTTGATGGCCTCGAAGATGCGAAGAATTTTGGCAATCACTCCGACGGGAGCGGATTTTGCATCGCGTGCAGGAATCATTAAGAAGGCCTCCTAGCCGTTATTTTAATATATAAAATCATAATTTTTTATATTGAATTTCAATTTTCTTCTTGTTATAGGCTCCCACTAGCGACGCAGTCGGCGGGGGCCAGCGCAGACCGACTGCCGGGGTGGGGGTATCAATCACGCACTGCGATGAGTCGCGAACTCGTGCCTGGCACGAAAACCGTGGGGGACAAGTCTTACTTACTTGCCACAGCCCTCGCGGTTCGGCACGGACGCGCAAGCAGCGGTCAATTTCGATTCTAAGGAGCGAGCCATGCGTTTAGCGAAACGGGCGGCCTTGGTTGTTGCGGTACTAAGCATTTTCGCTTCAGTGGTGCGGGCACAGACGGCAACCGGACAGGTGAACGGAACGGTGACGGACAGCTCCGGTGCCGCTGTTACGGGAGCCACTGTGAAGTTGACCAATACAGGCACGAAGATTACCAGCGAGGCCCAGACCAATACGACGGGCTATTTTCTTTTTATCAATGTGCTGCCGGGGACCTATGAACTGACTGTCGAAACAGCGGGGTTCAAGGTGGCAAAGGTCAACGCATTTGAGATTCAGGTGAACCAGACGCTAACTCAAAACATGGTGCTCGAGGTTGGCGCGGTGAACCAGACCGTCGAGGTGACGGCCAAGACTCCTCTGCTAAAGACATCGAGTTCGGAACTTGGCACGGTGATTGATGAACGGCCGTTGCAGGAGCTCCCTTTGAACGGTCAGAACTTTACGCAGTTGCTCATTTTGACCCCCGGGGTCACACCGGTTTCGAGCGCGCAAGGTTCTGGTATCAGCAACACGGATGCGGGAATCACGGGCATACCGGGCACAAGCTTTTACAAGCCCTCGGTCAATGGGCAAGAAAACCGCGAAAATCTTTTCTATCTCGATGGAATTCTAAACACCGATTTACGTGGGGCGGTATATGGTTTTCTGCCCATCCTGCCAACGCTGAATGAATTCAAGGTCCAGTCGCAAAACGACAAGGCGGAGTACGGCGGCACGCTCGGAGGCGTGGTGAACGTCGCCACAAAGTCGGGGACGAATCGTTTTCACGGTTCGGCTTGGGAATACTTGCGCAACAACGCATTCGATGCGCGCAATCCCTTTAGCCCGATTCCTGTTGGTCACTACACTCAGAATGAATTCGGCGGAGCCGTCGGTGGACCGATTTTCAAGAACAAGACATTTTTCTATGGCGCTTATGAAGGGTGGCGCTACAGCAAAGCCGCCAGCTCCTTTACGACCGTTCCCACACAGGCCGAATTAGGGCTCACTGCAAATTCAAATGGCAATGCGGACTTCACGGGTTCGCTCCAAGGATCATTTTCGCCGACAAGTCAAATTGTCAACCAGATCTACAATCCTTATTCAGCAGGCGGCACCACGCCCTTTCAGTGCGTCCCGGGCACCGGCTCAGGCACCAGCCCTTTCACCGATCCCAACTATCTCCCGATGACTCCGGAACCGGTAAACACAACCCCAGGCAATTCTTTTGGAACCCAGGCGGCCGGCGCTGCCTGCGACGTCATCCCGGCGGCACTGGTGAATCCGCAGATGGTGCAACTCATCCAGGCGTATTTCCCGAAACCGAACTTCACGCCTGTTTTTGGCGTTCACAACAACAATTATCTGGATACACGCCCAGAGACCGACAATATGAATAGCTGGCAGATTCGAATTGACCAGCATTTTAACGACAGCAATACTCTCTTTCTGCGTTTGAGCCAGCTGTGGGTGAATGATACCAGTCCATTCGCCGGTACAATCTCAAACAATCCTCAGACTTATCATGCCTACAATTTCGGGGGCGCTTGGGACCATGTTTTCAACCGGAACCTGATTCTGGACGTTCGCGCGGGGGGCATGCTGAAGCCTTATTCGTTCTATCAGAACGCCGGACTGACATCGGTGGGTTTCAAACCCGAGACCACTGCGGGTTTCAGCGGGCTTGACGCTACCCAGGGATTTTTTATGACCGGTGTGGACGGACACACGATCGGCAGCCAAGCGCCAAATCTGCGAGGCAATCCCGTGGCCAACGCCGATGGCAGCATCACGTGGATCAAAGGCAACCACGATATGAAGGCCGGCGTTCAGTACATCTACTCGAACCGCTACCAGCAGAACAATTTCACTGAAGTGGATTATGGCGGCAATCAAACCAGCTCAGGTTTTACCTCTCACCCGCTGGAGGGAAATAATCTGGCCTCGGCGTTGCTGGCTTTGCCTGCCAGCTTTCAAGTACAAACACCGGCCTTTGCTCTCGTCTATTTGAGGATGCCTACCTGGGCTGGCTACTTCCAGGATGATTGGCGGGTCAGGCACAACCTCAGCCTGAGCATGGGGCTGCGATACGACTATGTGCCGACAGCGAGCATCATCGGACCCAGTGGTCGGCCGCTGAATGCCGTTGACCTCTATCATCAGCAATGGCTGATTGGCGAGCCCGCTTCAGCAATCACTGCCTGCACGACGCCTTTCGTGAATCCGTGCGTTCCAGGAGGCTATTCCAGTTCAAACCCGAACTTCACCGTCACCGTCCCACTCAGCGGCCAGACTTTCAACACCTTCAACAATATTGTGTTTAAGAATGGCGCCGCCTCGGGAAATTCCATCACCGACAACTGGGGACCACGCATCGGGATTGCCTGGCAGTTCTTGCCGAATACGGTGTTGCACGCGGGATACAGCATGTTTTACGACACGATTACGGCGCGCAGCCAGTGGCTCCAGAACACCGAGCTTGGAGCGGACTGGCCTTGGACAGAGGGTTCCAGTTCTTTGCCGTTCAATTCATCGAACTCGTCGGGAGGCAGCGCCTCCCTTTCGCCCATGGGTACTTTACTCACGCAAGGCGTCGCTCCCACCGTGGCTACTACCCCTTGGGCGCTCAACCAGAACGGCGGCTATTTGAACGATCCTTCTTATACGGACGCGCGGTCCCAGCAATGGCATGTGGATGTCCAGCGTCAATTTGGAACCAACATGATGCTCTCCGTAGCTTATGTTGGAAGTAAGTCCGGTCGTCTCGATTGGACAGGCAACGCCAATGCGGCGAAATTTGCATCGCCATTCCTCAACTCCGCTGTCCAGACATCTTCACAGGGGGTCACAAGCTGCGGCGCCAAGGGTTCCTCGACAGATACCGCGGCTTGTGAATCGGCATATTACACGTCTGTGGACAGCCTTCGGCTGATGCCTTGGGGCAGGACAAATTACCATTATTCCACCTCCACCGGGTATGCCAATTACAATGCCTTGCAAGCGGAGTTTCAAAAACACTTTTCGAACGGCCTGTATGCTCTGGCGTCCTATACCTGGTCGAAGTGCCTAGGCACCAGCAGCGGCTGGTTCAACGTCGAGAATGGGACGAACGGAGGCACGGTGACAGAGAACTATTTCAACCAGGCATTGTCCTACGGCCCATGCGCCTTTGATGTTCCTCAGGATTTGACGCTCAGCTGGAGCTATACATTGCCGTTTGGCCGGGGAACGGCGCACATGAATCATGGAATCCTTTCCTGGGTAGTGGGCAATTGGGAGACGAATATGTTCTTTATCGCCCGCTCGGGCCAGAACTTCAACATCAGCAATGGCGGTGGCGACCCGGCGGCGATTTCGGGCAGTGGCGGAATTGGTGGAAAGGGCACCTTTGTCAGCGGCTATGATCGTCCGGATGTGATTCCTGGGCAGTCGCTGATTCCGGCGAATCAAAGTGAAGCCCAATGGTATAACCCGGCAGCGTTTTGTATTATCCCGTCCTCGCCCGGGCAGACTGCGCCAGCAAATTCATTGTCCCCGATGTGCTCGACGGCGCTTTCTTCCGGCTATCCGGTATTTGGGAATTTCGGAGTGGGCGTCCTGCGCGATGAATTCTTCAAGAATGTGGACTTTTCCGTCGACAAGAACTTCCCGATTAGCGAATCGAAGAGTCTGCAGTTTCGCGCCGAAGCATTCAATGTTTTCAATATACAGATTCTGGGCACTCCCAATGCGACCATCGGCTCAGGATCTACGGGCGTAATCAGTGGCATCGCCAGCAGTCCGCGGGAGCTGCAATTCGGGGCGAGGTTTACATTCTAGCCGTAACTTGCGGAAACATCCTTGAGCGGGTGCGCTTCTTCTCGGGTCTTTCCCGCTAGATGTTCCTGTAGGGATGGGCGAAACGGGGAGTCGCTCGAACGGCCGGACATAATTTCGCTCGCGACCTCCAGTCGCGTAAAATGGAGCCGTCGCTGCAAAGGGCCTTGGCGACAAAATGACAGGATTCCCACCGATAGCGACGCAATCGGAGTAGCGGGAGTCCGCAGGCGAGCACAGAGACGCGACACACGGTGAGATGGGATCCGATGGAGAGCAGAGTTCTGCGACTGGACCCGAAAGATAACGTTCGGATTGCGCTCACCGATTTGCGCGAAGGCGAAGAAGTCAGTTGCGTCGGCGAAGCATTTGTTATTGCTTGCCGTATTCCCGCTAAGCACAAGTTCGCTGCCTGTGATCTCGCGCTCGGGAGCCCGGTGATGATGTACGGCATCGTTGTCGGGAGGGCCACGGAAGCCGTTGGCAGAGGCGAACTGCTAACAACCCGAAACGTACGTCACGAAGCGACCGATTTCCAAGCGCGGCCCAGTGTTTTCCACTGGTCGTCGCCCAATGTGTCCCGGTGGCGTAATCGCACATTCCATGGTTATCGCCGGTCGGACGGGCAGGTGGGCACGCGGAACCATTGGCTGGTCGTGCCGCTCGTCTTTTGCGAGAACCGCAATATCGGAGTTCTGAAGCAGGCGCTGGAAGAAGAACTCGGGCTCGCTCCGCCGCAGATATATCGGAGCCAAGTGGCTCATCTGAGGGACTGGTATCGCGAAGGCATGAGCCACTCTCTCGATGAACGCGAGCCATCTGCACACGTGTCGGACGCGCCTCCGGATCGGCTTTTCGAAAACATTGACGGCATCAAGTTCCTTACCCATGAGGGAGGGTGCGGCGGTACGCGAGAAGATACCAATAACCTCTGCGGGCTGATCGCTGACTATCTGCATCATCCAAACGTGGCCGGCGGCACGGTGCTTAGCCTGGGTTGCCAGCATTCGCAGGTGCAAATTCTTCGCGAGCAAATCCGCGCGCGCAACCCGAAGTTCGACAAGCCTCTGCTGGTTTTTGAGCAGCAGAAGAGCCAGTCGGAATCGAGCATGCTATCCCTTGCCATCCGCAAGACCTTTCTCGGACTGATCGAAGCAAACCGGGCACGCCGCGAACCTGTTCCGCTTTCCGATTTGTGCCTGGGTCTGAAGTGCGGCGGTTCCGATGGCTTTTCGGGAATCTCGGCAAATCCGGCTATTGGCCACACCGCCGACCTGATTGCTGCCGTCGGCGGCCGGTCCATTCTCGCGGAGTTTCCGGAGCTGTGCGGAGTCGAACAGGAGCTCATCGACCGCAGCACGAGTCCTGAGGTTGCCGAACGGTTTATGTCTCTCATGCGTGAATATGCGAGCCGCGCGCGCGCCGTCCGCTCCAGCTTCGACATGAATCCCTCGCCCGGAAATATCCGCGATGGCCTGCTCACCGATGCTATGAAATCCGCCGGGGCGGTCAAGAAGGGCGGCACGTCTCCGGTCACCGCAGTGCTCGATTATCCAGAATATTCGAAGACCGCAGGATTGAACTTGCTGTGCACGCCCGGAAGCGATGTTGAGTGCGTGACGGCGCAAGTGGGCGCAGGGGCTAATGTGGTGCTTTTCACCACGGGCTTGGGAACGCCGACGGGAAATCCCATTGCCCCAGTCCTCAAGATCTCTTCCAATAGCGAACTCGCGAAGCGCATGAACGATATCATTGATCTGGATGCCGGCCCCATTGTCACAGGCGAAACGACAATCGAGCGGATGGGCGAAGAAATCCTCGAACGCGTTCTCGAGGTAGCGAGTGGTGAAAGCCGAACCAAGGCTGAGGAACTTGGCCAGGACGATTTCATTCCTTGGAAAAGAGGTGTGTCTCTCTGAAAAGCCAGGAAGACAATTCGAGCTGTTTTCGGCTGGACGGCAAAGTCGCCATCATTACTGGTGGGGCCAGTGGAATTGGGAAGTCCATTGCCATCAAGTTCGCCGCTCATGGCGGGTGCGTGCGAATTTTGGACCTCGACGAGAATGGCGCGCAAAAAGTCGCCCGGCAAATTGTCGAGGGCGGAGGGAACGCCCAGGCACACAAGTGCGATGTCGGCAGCCGGGAGCAGGTGGAGGCGGTGTTCGGCGAGCTTGCGCGCCAGGGACGGTTTCACATTCTGGTGAACAATGCCGGCATTGCCCATATCGGCAACGTAGAGAATACTGCTGAAAGCGATTTCGTCCGCATGTTCGACGTGAACGTCAAGGGCTTCTATCATTGCATGCACGCGGCGGTCGGTCCGATGAAAGCGAACGGCGGTGGAACGATTTTGAACATCGCCTCGATCGCCGCCACGGCAGGGATTGCCGACCGTTTCGCCTATTCCATGAGCAAGGGAGCAATTGTTGCGATGACCTATTCAGTGGCCAAGGACTATCTATCTCACCGGATTCGATGCAACTGCATCTCGCCCGCGCGAGTACATACGCCGTTTGTGGACGGATTCATCCGCCGGAATTATGCTGGGCGCGAGCAGGAAATGTTTGATCGACTCGCGCGCAGCCAGCCGATCGGCAGGATGGCAGAATCGCGGGAAGTAGCCTCGCTCGCGCTGTTTCTCTGTTCCGGTGAAGCGAGTTTTATTACCGGCTCGAATTATCCAATGGACGGCGGCTTCCTGAATTTACGTGATTGAATCTGCTGGTTTGCGCCCTGGACACGCCGGGGCCCCAGCTGCCCCGAGCGCGATGACGATCGATTCACATCAGCATTTCTGGCGCTACGATCCGGTCCGCGACGACTGGATCACAAACGAGATGGCCGTGCTCCGGCGCGATTTTCTCCCCGAGCACCTAATGGCGGAGCTGATTGAAAACCAGGTCGATGGATGCGTCGCGGTGCAGGCCAATCAATCCGAACAGGAGACCATGTTCCTGCTCGATCTGGCGCGGGAATGTAACTTCATTCTCGGCGTGGTCGGCTGGGTGGATTTGCGCTCCGATCGCCTGCCTGAACGCCTCGAGTATTTTTCGCAATTCCCGAAGCTGCGCGGTTTCCGCCATATCGCCCAGGCGGAAAGCGACGAGCGCTTCCTATTAGGGTCCGATTTCCTCCGCGGCATCGGCCAACTGCATCGGCTCGGTTTCACCTATGACATCTTGATTTATGCGCGACAACTTCCTGCGGCAGCCGAGATGGTAGCGCTGTTTCCGGCGCAAAAATTCGTGGTCGATCATATTGCCAAGCCGCAAATCAGAGGGAAAGAAATTGCCGGCTGGGAGCGAGATATACGCCGGCTCGCCGGCCTACCGAACGTCGAGTGCAAGCTCTCCGGTCTGGTGACCGAGGCGGACTGGAAAGAATGGCGCGCCGCCGATTTCAAGCCATATCTCGACGTGGTATTTGATTGCTTTGGGACGGATCGGCTGATGTTCGGATCCGATTGGCCGGTGTGTCTGTTGGCCGGCGGCTACGGGCGGGCGAAGCACATGATCGGCGAATACACCAAGGAACTGCCGCAATCGGAAAAAGAGAAAATCTTTTACCGGAATGCGGCGCGCTTTTATGAACTTCGAGCTTAAAGACAAAGTAGTGCTGGTCACGGGCGGCGCCAAGGGAATTGGGGCGGCGATTTGCCGCGCGGCAGCGCAGGAAGGCGCCCTTCCCGTGATTGTCGATCGCGACGAAGATGCCGGCCGCAGCCTGCTGGCGGAACTTGGCGCCGAGAGGGCGCGATTCGTCGCGGCTAATCTTTGCGGGGCGGATCGCTGCCGCGAAGCGGTCCAGCAGGCCGAAGCGTTTTTCGGTCGGCTCGACAGCGTGGTGAACAATGCCGGGATTAACGATGGCGTTGGCCTCGAGCGCGGCACGCCGCAACAGTTTCGCGAATCTCTCGAGCGCAATCTGCTGCATTACTACGATGTGGCGCATTTCGCGTTTCCGGCACTGCAGCGCGCCCGCGGCACGATCGTCAATATCGCTTCCAAAGTAGCCTTCACCGGGCAGGGCAATACGTCGGGTTACGCCGCAGCGAAAGGAGGCGTTGTGGCTCTTACGCGTGAATGGGCAGCCGAGCTGCTTCCCTTCGGCATTCGCGTCAACGCGGTAATTCCCGCCGAAGTTATGACGCCACTCTACGAGCAGTGGCTCGGCCAGTTTGCCGAACCACAGCAGAAACTGGAATTGATTATTTCCCGCATTCCGCTGGGCCGACGGATGACCACGATCGAGGAAATCGCCGCCACGGTGATGTTCCTGATTTCGGCCCAATCCTCTCATACCACCGGCCAATTGGTATTTGTGGATGGAGGATATGTGCATCTCGACAGAGCGTTGACTTAGGAGACGGCATGGTGGCGAGCTCATCGGCGAGACAAACGGCAATTTCGGCTCCGCTCACCGAGCGGCGTTTCCTGGTTCCCCTCGCCTTAATCACCAGCCTCTTCTTTCTGTGGGCCCTGGGCGTCAATCTCAACGACATTCTGATTCCGCGAATGAAGCAAGCGTTTGGGCTGAACGATTTCCAGTCTTCGTTCATTCAGGTGGCTTTCTTTGGCGGATATTTCCTCGCCGCGTTTCCCGCTGGCTGGCTCATGGAGCGCCTTGGCTACAAGAAAGGCATCCTAACCGGCTTGCTGCTGTGCGCAACTGGCGCTCTTCTCTTCCTGCCCGCGTCGATGATCGGCCTGTACCGGTTTTTCCTGGTGGCGCTGTTCGTGATGGCGTGCGGCCAGAGCTTCCTCGAAGTGGCCTCGAATCCCTACGTCACTATCCTGGGCCCGCCGGACAGCTCCGAGCGCCGTCTGAATTTCGCGCAATCCTTCAATGCGGTCGGAGCCGTGGCTGCGCCGCTTATCGGAGCGGTTTTCATTCTCACTGGAGTTCCGCGCACTCCGGCCCAACTCGGTGCGCTCAGCGCGGTCCAGGTGCAAGTGTACCGCGCGGGAGTGGCCAGCTCCGTGAAGCTGCCTTATCTGGTGATTGCGGGAATCTTTATCTTCATGGCCGTCCTCATCGCTGTAGTCCACTTGCCCGACGTTGCCGAGAGAACTGCTTGCAGCGGTCATGAGGCGGTGATTCAGCCGCCGCGCGGCAGCGTATTCGCTCAAGCGCACTTGGTGAAGGGAGTCGCCGCTCAGTTTTTCTATGTGGGCGCGCAAGTCGGTGTGGCCAGCTTCGTCATACGCTTCGCGCAGCATACCGTCCCGGGGATGACAGCCCGGCTAGCCGCATATTATTTGCTCGGCCACCAGATTGGATTCATGGTGGGGCGGTTTGCCGGCTCAGCAATGATGAAGCGCATTGCCGCGCCGCGTCTCCTCGCGGTGTTTACCGGAGGGTCCCTGATATGCGTCACAGTAGCGCTGTTGGCGAGAGGCATCGTTCCCGTTTGGGCGGTCGTGCTGATCGGATTTTTCCATTCCATCATGTTCCCCACTATCTTTGCCCTGAGCATCAAGAATCTCGGGCCGCTCACCAAACGCGGGTCTTCGCTGTTGGTAATGGCAATCATTGGTGGCGCGATTTTCCCCGCGATCATGGGTCGCATCTCCGACGCCAGCAGCATTCAAGTTGCGTTTCTGGTTCCGTTGGTCTGCTACGTGTACATCCTTTACTTCGCCGTTAGCGGATATAAACCGAAGAGTGTACCGACCGGTGAGCCGGCCATGGTCGGCGCGGGGGTCCAGGGATCATGACGCGCCGCTATTGTCTGACTCTCGATTTGAAGGACGATGCGAAGCTGATCGCCGAATACAGGCGCCATCACGAAAAGATTTGGCCGGAAATCACTCGCAGCATCCGGGAAGCCGGCGTGAAAGACCTGGAAATTTATCTGCTGGGCACGCGCCTGTTCATGATCCTCGAAGCGGGGCCGGAATTTTCGTTTGCAGGCAAGGAGCAAGCCGATCGGGCCAATCCGAAAGTGCAGGAGTGGGAAGAATTGATGTGGAAATTTCAGAAGTCATTGCCGCAAGCCAAGCCGGGCGAGAAATGGCTGTTGATGGAACGCATTTTCGAACTGGAGCCGTAGGAACGCTCGCGGATCCGGTGAGGCCGAATCGAAAAGAAACGTCGGAGGAGGGAAGACATGGACAAGAAAAAAATCAGCCGCCGGACTCTGCTGAGGCAGAGCGGAGCGACGCTTGCCGCTGCGGCGGCCATACCGTTATCTTCCGCAATTTTTGCGGACGCGCAGCAGCCGTCATCGACCCTTGCCGGCGTACAATCCGCCGCGCCGCCCGGCCAAAATGGTCAGGAGGAGCAGGCGGCGGAAGCCGCCAGCCGCGCTCGGCGAATGCAGTGGTGGCACGCGGCGAAGTTCGGCATGTTCATTCATTGGGGCGTTTACAGCACCATCGAGCGCCACGAATGGGTGATGGAAAACGAGGCAATCCCAATCGAAGAATACATGGCCCACGCGAAACTGTTCAAACCGAAGCCCAATGCTCCACGCGCTTGGGCGAGGTTGGCGCGCGAGGCAGGACAGCGGTACATGGTAATGACCACCAAGCATCATGAAGGCTTCTGCAACTTCAACACGCAGCATACGACGTATTGCGCGCCAAAGCAGGGGCCGGGACGTGACTTGGTGCATGAATACGTGGAGGCCGCGCGCGCTGAAGGTCTGCGCGTCGGCTTCTACTATTCCTTGATGGACTGGCATCATCCGGATGGCGCACGCTGTGAAACCGACGAGGATGCTCGCAAGCGCTTCGTCGAATACACACACGGACTCATCCATGACATCATGAGCAACTACGGCAAGATCGACGTCCTCTGGTACGACGTCGCTTGGCCGCTCAATGCCGACCAGTGGGAATCGGAACGGATGAATCAGATGGTGTTCCAGCTTCAGCCCGATATCATTGTGAACAATCGCAACAAACTGCTCGGCGATTTCTCGACTCCGGAACAGCACGTCCAAGCCGCCGAAGCGGGCCGCGCCTGGGAAACCTGTATGACGCTGAACGATAGTTGGGGTTATCAGGCAGCGGACGACAATTGGAAATCGGCGAAGACAGTGATCCGCAACTTGGTCTCCTGCGTTCGTGACGGCGGCAACTATCTGCTGAATATCGGGCCCAAACCAGATGGCTCCGTG
The DNA here is from genome assembly GCA_035534035.1 of Candidatus Acidiferrales bacterium. GTDB lineage: Bacteria > Acidobacteriota > Terriglobia > Acidiferrales > UBA7541 > DAHUXN01. Next base: position 30,911 of record DATLSS010000058.1, read on the forward strand.
CCCGAGCCTGAAGTGAACGTTCTCAGAGAGGTCGGCCAATGGATGAAACGTAACGGGCAGACCATCTACGAATCGGACCTTTGCCAGGTGCGGCGCTCAAGTTACGCGACGTTTACACGCACGGGCAATACGCTCTACATGCACGTCTACTTCTGGCCCGGCGATTACGTCGCCATCAGCGGGCTGATGACCGGCGTGAAATCGGCACGGCTGCTGGGGGATGGCCGCAAGGTGAATTTCACTCAAAATCGCTTCCAGGTGAAGCTCGTGGGACTGCCTAGGGAAGCGCCCGATCATCCGGTAACGACGATCGCGCTCGAGTGCGAATCAGAGCCGATTCAGGATACTCTCTTCGTCCGGCGCAATAAGCCGCGCGACGGCGTGTAGCCACGCCGGCTCGGCAGCCATGGCCATTGGGCTGTCGCTGCATTTAGAACAGGTTCGAGAGACACGCAATCATGGAGACCCAGAGGGTCTGGCGTCGCGGCACCGTGCTTTTTCTCAGCTTCGTGCTCGCCTTTGTCGGCGTAGTGCCTGGCTCGCAGGCATTCTCCGCGGCTGAGGCCTTTCCTCAGCCCGTAGCCTCTTCCCCCGTTCGTCCCGTTCCCGCCGCGTCGCGCTCGGAACTCGATTGGTCCCGCGCCGTCGTTGACACAACCATGCAGCGGTATCCGGATCCTGCGAAACTCGGGAAGTGGGGATATGCCGTAGCTTTTTTCCTCTACGGCACCTATCTCGTCTATCAGCGAACGCACGACCAGCGGTATTTGCACTACGTGCAGGGATGGGTTGATTCCCACGTCGACGCGCAAGGCGTGATAGACGCGAAAATCAATTCCCTCGATTCCATGCTACCGGGCAATCTGCTGCTGGTTCTCTACCGGCAAACAAAAGAGAAGAAATACAAAATCGCTGCCCAGGAAATTCGCGGGCGCCTTGACACCTATCCTCGCACCGCCGATGGGGGTTTCTGGCATGCCACTTCGCGCCGCCATCAGCTGTGGCTCGACGGCCTTTACATGTCCCTGCCGTTTCTAGTGCGTTACGGCAAGCTGTTTCACGATGCGCACTACGCCGATAACGAAGCGGCACATCAGTTGTTGATTTACACGAGTCATCTGAACGATCCCAAGACTGGACTCCTTTTTCACGCCTACGACGAATCTGGCGCGTCGCCTTGGGCTGATCCGATCACTCATCACTCCTCTGTCTTCTGGTGCCGTTCGATCGGTTGGACGTGCATGGCACTCCTCATCGTCCTCGACACTTTGCCCCGCCACGATCCAGACCGGCCACAGCTTCTGGCGCTAGTGCGGCAACTGGCCGGTGCGCTAACGCGCTATCAGGATCCGAAAAGTGGACTCTGGTTTCAGGTCGTCAATCAGCCGGATGTGCCCGGCAACTGGCTCGAAACGTCGAGTTCCTGCATGTTCACCTACTTTCTGGCTCGCGCTGTCGAAAGACATTACATCGCTAAGAGCTACAGCAAAGCAGCCTGCCAAGGCTACCGCGGCGTACTCGCCCGGCTCGTCCGCAATGCCGATGGCTCGGTTCACATTCCCGGGATCTGCGAGGGAACCAACGTCGGCAATCTCGCCTACTATCTCGCGCGAAAACAAAACACGGATGACTTCCACGGCCTCGGAGCGTTTTTGGTTATGAATGAGCTGTTGGCGCGAATGCGCTGCAACTAGCTTGGTCTTCAGGATTGCCCGCTATAGACAATGTACACAGCAGTTGCTTCGTTGCAGCGCCGAGCTCCGGAGTTCTTCTCCCCTGGCGCTGGCAGGGTACCATCGCCCGAAAAAAATACGTATTGACAACGATACCGGCGTCATATATTAAGACGCCGTGCCGCATTGTGAGACATCGATATTCCCCGGGCTGCGCAAATCCTCGATTGCGCGCTCTCGGAAGTGGTGTCGATTCCGTTCTGTCGTTTTGGAGTCTGCGCGCTCTATGGCACCAGCAGGGAAAATTGCCGGGCCGTGACCACAGCCGAGAGTGCAGGGATTCTGCCAGAGCCCGTGCGCGAAGAATCTCACGCTCAGGGAAACCGAACGGGGCAGCAAGGGAGGCGATATGTTGAAAAAGCTTTTGTTTGGGCTGGCGGTCTGTTGGTTCGTTCTGCTCGCGGTTCCGCGGACTCGGGCGCAGGTCACAACCGCAACGGTCGTGGGCACAGTCACTGATCACTCGGGAGCCGTTGTTCCCAACGCTCAAGCGACGATCACGAATACCGGCACGAATTTCACGCGCACGGTGGGCACAAATTCTGAGGGGCAGTACCGCTTCGATCTGTTGCCTGTCGGCCACTACACTTTGGACGTCACCGCGCCCGGGTTCAAGAAGTTCAACCAAACCGGCGTGCTGCTGACCTTGAACCAAACGGCCAGGCTGAACGTAGTCTTGGAGGTCGGCAGCGTCGCCGAAGAGGTCACCGTTACTGCCGCTACGCCAACGGTCAACACCTCAACCGGGGAAGTCGGCACGACGGTTGAAAATGCACAAATCGTGAATTTGCCTCTTGTGAATCGCGATGTTTATCAGCTTCTCGAACTGACCCCCGGCTTCCAGCACCAGGAAATGGACCAAACGACCCTGGGAATCCAGCAGCAGTTGACATTTATGAACGGCGGGGCAGATGGCGGTTTGGGTTCGACGTCCTATTATCTCGACGGCGGCCTTAACATGACTGGCGTGAGGGAAACGGGCAATGCCGTCCCCAGTCCGGATGCCGTGCAGGAATTCCGCGTGCAGACGAACAGCTTCAGCGCCGTCTATGGCCGCACAAAGGGAACGGTCGTCAATGTGATCACGAAATCTGGCACGAACGACGTTCACGGATCCGTGTTCGAGTTCGCCCGCAACACGATCTTCAACTCCAACAATTGGGCTAGCACGGGCGCCACGCCTCCCTATCATCGTAATCAATTCGGTGGCACAGTCGGCGGTCCGATCAAGAAAAACAAGATCTTCTACTTTGCTTCGTACGACGGCTTGCGTCAGATTACGCCTAACTTCCGCAACAATGTTGTGGTTCCCTATAGCAATTGCGGCGCTTCGGTTTCGGCATCCCAATGCGTGGGCGCGGCCCCCGGCGCTGGGGAAAGAGGCGGCGACTTTTCTTCTGACCTTGCTACGACCGGGAATAGCAAGAAGCCATTTACCGTCAAGGATCCGATCGGTGGCGGAGCGACCTTTACCAACAATCAGATTCCCGCGAATATGCTGGACCCAACGTCCCAATACATCATGGCGAATTTTGTGCCACTCGCCAATGAGATGGATTCGGTTACGGGCAGGCAAGACATGTGGCAGGGGTTTGTGGCTCCCACGCCTAATAATTACGACGAGGGGTTAGGCAAGATAGATTTCCAGCTCACTCCCAATCAGTTGATCGAGGGCAGCTACTTCATCAATCAGGGATTCACGACGAATCCGCAGGGCAATCTTCCCAATTGGGGCGCGGAAACCTTCGCTTGGCGTCAGCAGAACATCAATCTGAGCCACACTTGGACCATCTCCGCGAACAAGCTTAACCAGGGGTGGCTGAGCTACACGCGCAACTTCGGCGGTCGCACGGACACTCCGGCAATCTCGCTGAGCGACATCACGGCCGCTGCTTGCGCGACGTCGTCTCCGTATTTCCAAAGCACGCCTTGTTCCGGCCCACACTATATGATCCAGGGAACGCCCGCGCATCCAAACATTTCGGTGAGCGGCTACTTTTCTCTCAGCAATGCCATTGCCGGACCCAAGACCGGCACGAACCTGACGAGTTTCCGGGACGTGTTCAGTTGGACTCACGGCCGCCATGCTTTCCAGTTCGGCGGCGAGGTGGGAAATGACAACGACGAGCAGCAGGTCCTGCTCGATAACTGGGGGGTATTCAGTTTCGCTGGCGGCGCCAAGAACTCGGGCAATAACTTGGCGGATTTCGAGCTGGGCCTGCAGAGTTCACAGGAGCAGGACGCGCCAGTCACACCGTATACGAACAGCAATTACTTCGCCCTGTTCGCTCAGGATGATTTCCGCCTCACGCCGCGTCTGACCTTGAATCTCGGCGTGCGCTGGGATGTCCAGACTCCTCCGACCGATAAGCATAAACTGGCCTCGACATTTGTCGCCGGCGTTCAGTCCACCGTGCAACCCGCCGCTCCCACAGGCCAGCTCTTCATCGGAGATCCGGGCGTAGCGCGCGGAATTGTTCCGGTCCGCTGGCATCACGTACAGCCTCGAATCGGCATTGCTTGGGACCCCACAGGCAGCGGGAAGACCGCAATCCGCGGCGGATTCGGCGTTTTCTACGGCCAGATTGGCGGCAACGATTGGAACATGACCTCGAACTTCGAACCGTTTAGCATTCGTCTGAGCACTTGGCCCAACATTTTTGCAAAGGGCAACAATCCGGGTACCTACGCTTCTCTGACCAATCCATATAACGGGTTTACCTGCGGCGGGGCGGCGGCCATTCCGTTCCCCTATCCGAATCCGACGTGCGGCGCATGGGTTACCGGTGGCAACATTCTGGGCGTTTCACCCAATTTTCAATGGCCGTACACGTATGAATTGAACCTTTCCGTACAACATGAGTTCGCGCACGGCTTCACAATCGGCGCCGCATACGTGGGCTCGCTCAGCCATGATTTGCCCATCGCCGTCGATTTGAACTACCCGCTTTACAATGTGTCGGGCGTTACGCCTTCGAGCAAAAACGTGAATCAGCGTCGTCCCATCGACAATCCTACGTTGGGCGTCACCAACAGCGCGTTCGGTCAAGTGTTTCAAGACCAGTCTACTCAAACGGCCAGCTACAATGCTCTGCAGGTTACTTTTTCCGAGAAGCTCGGTCGAGCCTTCTCCTTGCAAGGCTATTACACCTACAGCAAGAGCCTCGAAAGCGTTGAGCTGGACAACAACACGCCCAATCCCACCGCCAGTGGCCAAATTCCTCAGGACTATCTAGCCCTCCGCGAGGAGCGCGGCGCCTCGAACTTTGACCAGCGCCACTCGGCTGTAGTGTCTTTCGTCTGGCTCTTCAGTTATTACAGCGGGCAGAGCGGTCTCCTGCGCGGGCTGCTGAACGGCTGGACCGTCTCGCCCATCATTAGCGCGCATAGCGGCCTGCCGTTCACCATTACCAGCGGAAGCGACTTCAACCTGGATGGTGTTTCCGGCAACGACCGGCCCAATCGTGTGCCGGCCACTACGGTCTCAGTATCGAATCGAGGTCCCTCGGCATGGTTCAACACGGCAGCTTTTTGCGACAATAACGGCGGCACGAAAGTCGCTTGCCCGGCGGGAGTCGTCGGTGCAGGGCCGAATGGCCAGGACGGCAATCTTGGGCGCAATTCTCTTTACGGTCCCCACTTCTATCAATGGGATATGGCGCTCTCGCGTGATTTCAAAATCCACGAGCGGCTGACTTTGCAGGCGCGCGCCGAGGCTTTGAACGTGTTCAATCTTGTAAACCTCAATAATCCAGGGACCACTCTTGGGACCAATACATTCGGAGTCATCAGTGGCGCCGGTACCATGCGGGAATTGCAGTTGGGTCTCCGGCTGACATTCTGAGCCGGCTGTACGAGTACGCGACGCCTCGGCATAGACCGGAGCAAGGGCCCCAGGGAGGCGCAGGGCTTCCGCATCAGGCAGAGTCGAGAAGAAAAAAGAGGAGGACTTTAGCTCCTGAAACTTGCCTTACACGCGCGGCCCGATGTCGGTAGTATGAAGGGCAGCGAAATCGTAAGAGGAGTTGCCGATGAGCACACAAGCTCAAATTGCTTCGGACAAAATGATTTTTCGGAGGACTAATAGGGAACTAGGACGCCATGTGTCGGTGACGCCCGCCAACAGCACCAACAAACATCTGGCGTACGCACGCATCATCCTGAACCGATCGAAACCCTCGGCCTCCTTTTCCACTGGCAATCGCGAAACGGGGTTCGTTTGTCTTTCCGGCGAGGCGACGGTAAAAGTCGGCACCGAAACGGTGGCGATGGGACAATACGACGCGGTCTATATCCCTCGCGATTCCTCGGTCGAGGTTGCTTCACCCTCCGGCGTCGACATCGCCGAATTTTCCGCCGATGTCGAAAAGCACTATCCGCTCCAAATCGTTCGCTACGCCGAAATAGCGAAGGACCCCGGCTTGCATTTTAGAACGGGCGGGCCAGGCTCGTCGCGCGAATTGTTCATGGCGCTGGCGAAGAACATTGAAGCTGGGCGGCTGATCGTCGGATTCACGTTTTCCGATAGCGGCCACTGGACCAGTTGGCCGCCGCACGAGCACGCGCAAATGCTCGAGGAAATGTACGTCTATTTCGCCATGCCCGCGCCGGCCTATGGCATTCAGCTGGTCTACCGGGACACCGAGTATCCGGAGTTGGTTACCGTGGTTCGCGATGGCGACGCGGTGCTGATGCCCGCAGGCTATCATCCGAACGTTTCGATACCCGGTCATCGCATCTGTTTTCTGTGGGCAATGGCGGCACACCGGGAAATCGAGGACCGCCAGTTTGGCGTTGTGAATGTGCAACCCGGATTCAACCAGGGGTCTTCCGGATTGGAGATGGGCCGCAAGAGTTGACGCCGGCCCGACCCGTCATGAAAGAAGGCGCTGCCTTGGCCGCCGATTCGTCCGCCTCGCCTACAGCCTCGTCTGTCACCCGCGCCGCCAGCGACTTGGCAGAAACTCGACGACCTTTCTGGGGGAACAATTACCGCTGGGTGATCTGCGCGCTGCTGCTGTTTGGCGTCACCAAGAATTATATGGACCGGCAGGTCATCGGAATTCTAAAAGACACGCTGCAACAGCAGTTCGGCTGGAACGAGATCGATTATGGCAACATCGTCTTCGCGTTTCAGGCGGCCTACGCCGTGGGCATGATAGCTGCCGGCTGGTTTATCGACCGCGTGGGTACACGGTTAGGGTATGCGATCACCATGGCGTTCTGGAGTGTGGCTTCGATGGCCCACGCCGGTGCCGGCTCGCTCGGGGGTTTTATCGCTGCGCGGTCGGCTTTGGGTTTTGGCGAAGCGGGCGTGTTTCCCGCCAGCTTGAAAGCCGTCGCCGAATGGTTTCCGCGCCGCGAAAGAGCCCTGGCAACAGGCATCTTCAATGCCGGGACGAACATGGGCGCCATTGTCGCACCTCTAATCGTTCCGTGGATTACCATCCATCTCGGCTGGCGATGGGCGTTTCTCTTTATCGGCGGCGTCGGCTTCGTTTGGCTCGGATTTTGGCTCGCGATTTACCGGTCGCCGGAACAACATCCACGCGTCACCGCGGCAGAGCTGGCCTATATCCGCAGCGATCCCGTCGATCCGCCCCGGCGAGTGCCCTGGGCCAGTTTGCTTCCGCATCGTCAGACGTGGGCTTTCGTGCTTGGGAAATTTCTCACCGACCCAATCTGGTGGTTCTACTTGTTCTGGGTACCTGATTTTCTTCAGCGAAAGCATGGCCTGTCGCTCACGCAAATTGGATTGCCGATTGTGGTGATCTATGTGATCTCCGATGTTGGCAGCGTCACGGGTGGCTGGATTAGTTCG
>DATLSS010000059.1:0-19141 GCA_035534035.1 Candidatus Acidiferrales bacterium
TTCGCAAAGGCTTCGTTGAGGCGGCGCGCGTCGTCTTCACGCACGCCGAGAACTACTTCGATGCCGGCTGCGCGCAAGTCGCGAATTCCGCGGCCAGCGACGGCGGGATTGGGATCGCGCATCGCGACGACGACGCGCTTCACGCCCGCGACGATGATTGCTTTCGTGCACGGGCCGGTACGGCCGGTATGGCAGCAGGGTTCGAGGTTCACATACATAGTGGAATGACGCGCATGGGCGCGCGCGCGTTCGAGGGCGACGATTTCTGCGTGCTTGCGCGCTTCGTAAGTGTGAAGCCCTTCGCCGACGACAGCGTCGTTTTTCACGACCACCGCACCAACCATGGGATTAGGGTGCGCGAGCGCGACGCCGCGATGGGCGAGTACGAGCGCGCGAGCCATCCAGGCTTCGTCCGTGAGGCGAACAGAGTCCGCGAGACGAGCGGAGCCAGTGCTCGAAACGGAATTGAGCTGCTTCGTATTCTTGGTGTTCGTATTGCGAGTGTGCGTGGGGTCAGTCAATGTCAGCCAGTGTTAGTCAAAAGGTTAGTCAAAGAGCGAGTTGACGTAGGTTTGCGCGTCAAAGGGCACCAGGTCGTCTATTTGCTCGCCCGTCCCAACAAAACGGATGGGCAAGCCCAGCTCGCGGGAAATTGCGATCACGATTCCGCCTTTGGCGGTGCCGTCGAGCTTTGTCAGCACGATTCCCGTGACGCCGACGTGGCCGGTAAATTCGCGCGCCTGCGCGAGGCCATTCTGGCCGGTCGTCGCGTCCATCACGAGCAGCACGTCGTGCGGAGCGCCCGGGACGAGCTTTGCGGCGGTCCGCTTCATTTTTTCGAGCTCGGCCATTAAGTTAGATTTTGTGTGGAGGCGGCCGGCGGTGTCCACGATAACAGCGTCGACATTTTTCCCGCGCGCGGCGGTGAGGCCGTCGAAAACGACAGCGGCAGGATCCGAGCCGGCTTTCTGCTTGATCAGCTCGACGCCGGAGCGCTTGGCCCAGACTTCGAGCTGCTCGATGGCCGCCGCGCGAAATGTATCTGCGGCGCAGAGCATCACGGAGCGGCCTTCGGCGCGTAAACGGTTGGCGAGTTTGCCGATGGTGGTGGTTTTTCCGGTGCCATTCACGCCAACGACAAAAATGACGCGCGGCGCGGCTGCGGCAGACGCGCCAGAATCGCCATTTCGCGGAACAGGCGCTGCCGCGAGAATGCTCACGAGCTGATTTTTCAGTTCGAGCTTGAGCGCGGCTGAGCCAGTCAGTTTCTGTTCCGTGACTTGCCTGCGCAGGGAGGCCAAAACTTCCTTTGTGGTACCTACGCCGATGTCCGCGCTCAGAAGCGCCGCTTCGAGTTGCGCGAGTAATGCGGGATCGACGGGACGGTCGCCTGTCAACAATTGCTCGACACGCGCCGACAGCTCCGTGCGCGTTTTCGCGACGGAGTTCTTGAGCCGTTCGAGGACCGTTTCCTCGGGTTTGCCGAATAGGGTGATCATGGCGCTTCCGCCACATTGGCGGAAACGTTCATTCTAACAGAGGAATACGGTCATGCGCTCGCGGGGCCGCCAGGTTTCTTGCAAAAGCGCCGGTAAGGTGAGAATGGAAAGCGAAATTGTCACTGCTGAGAGTTCCTTGGTTTGAGATTTTTGGCCGGAAATAATGCTGTGAGGAAAGGAAGGGAATTTAGACGGCGACTTCGACTTCGATTACCGAAGGGCTTAGCTTTAGCTTGCCGGCTGCGACGGCGCGCTGGATGGCGTGCACAACGTCCATGTCAAATTTTGATCCCCCGAGTTGCTTGATGCGGTCCATGGCGTATTCGAGATCCATCGCGGATTGATAGGGGCGATTGGTGGTGATGGCGTCGAAGGTGTCCGCGACAGCGATGATGCGCGCCATCATGGGGATTTGGTCGCCGACGAGACCATACGGGTAGCCCTGGCCATCCATGCGCTCGTGGTGGAGCTCAATCCCCGGCAGCATGTCTTTGAGTTGCGCCACGGGACGCATGATGTTCGCGCCCTTCACGGGATGCTGCTTCATCAGGGTGAATTCTTCTTCGGTGAGCTTGCCGGGCTTTTTCAAGACATTGTCATCGACGCCGATCTTGCCGACGTCGTGCAGGAGTGCCGAAATGCGGAGTTTGTCCATTGCGTCTGCGTCGAGGCCCATCTCCTGAGCGATGGTGAGGGAATATTTCGCGACGCGGCCCGAATGGCCTCGTGTGTAGGGATCTTTTTCGTCGATGGCGGCGGCGAGCATGCGAATCGAGCCCATGAAGAGCTCGCGGTTCTCGGTCGCGGCCATTTGCAGGCGGTCGACATACTTCTCGATGTCATCGGCCATGCCATTGAAGGTTTCGGCAAGCTCGCTGATTTCCGCCGCGCCTTCGACCGGCGCGCGTTCGTGGAATTCAGCGCGGGCAATGGCGCGCGTGGAGCGCACAAGACCTTGAATGGGGCGCGTGATGCCCAGAGCGGAAAGGTACCCGACCAGCAGGGCAATTAAAGTGACGGCGATGACGAAACGCATCGCTTGCGTAGTGAGTTCCTGCACGCCCGCGTCCACGCGGGCCTTCGCCAGGCTGCGCTGCGCGATCACGGCCCAGTGCAGTTCTGGAATGGTGCTGTAGGTGCCAATCATCTCGACGGGCTTTTTATTTTCGTCCATCGTGAACTGCGTAGTCTCGGTCCCGCGCAGCTCCTGCGGGAAGTGCTTGAATTGGCCGACGACAGGATCCGAGCTGAGGTCGCGGCCGGGAACCATGTTGATGGTGTCTGGGTGGACGACGATTCGACCGTCGCCGTTGACCACGTAGACGGTACGGTCGCGCACGCTCGCGTCCTTAAGGCGAGCGACGATGTGATCGAGGGACACGACTGCGGCGAGCATTCCAGAGAATTGGCCGCCGGTCATCAGCGGGACCGAGATGACGATGGCGGGGCGGTTCTGCTGGCCGAGAGCGAACGTGCCGCTGACCCAGTTGCCACCCTGCACGCTGGCTGTGAAGGCACGCTTGAGAGCCGCGTCGACGAACGGATCACGGTCGGCGCCCTTGACGCTTTCCGCCGATTCGCCCTTGGCGTCCGTGCCGATGGCCGTGACGTAGAGGATATCGTGATTATTTTGCAGAACGTTCTGAAGCATGCGGCTGAGTTGCGGCGCGTGCGCAGGGTCGCTGACGTTTTTGATCCAGCCGGTGAGGGCCAGCAACTGGCGTTGACTTTCGAGCTGCTCGCTGAGATTCGATTCAAATTGGAGGATTTCGCTGGCCACGGAACGCGTGATTTCCGATTGCTGCACACGCTCTGTGTCCTGGAGCTTTTCCTCGCTAAGCTGCAGGACTTCGCGATGATAAAGCCAAAGTGGCAGCGCGCTGGTGAAGAGCAGCGCTCCGAGCACAATCCAGAGAATGCGCAGGCGGCGCATTCCGGTCGGCTTGAATGGTTTTTCTGGCATGCGAATGTCTACTTGAAAATCGTATGCGACCCAACAGGAGGGTACAACTGTCCTAAAGTACTACCTGTTGGCAGATTGGCCACGCTACTGGGGAAGACCGGAGGAGGCGGATTGGCGAATCTATTTCAAAATCAGCAATTGTGGGAATATGTTTGGTGAATGAACTGCGTTCAACGGCTAGCAGGACAAACCGCGCTGGTAACGGGAAGCTCGAGAGGCATAGGGCGCGCCATCGCGCTGCGCCTGGCCCGAGAGGGTGCCCAACTGCTCCTCCACTACCATAAAGATCGGGCAGCCGTTGAAGAAGTTGCGCGCCAAGTGAATTCTACGACCATCCTGCAAGCGGATTTGCGTTCCACGGATTCCATTGATTCCATGCTCGCGGGACTCAAACGTTCCCGTTTGGATATGCTCATTAACAACGCTGGGATTTGGAAGCCAACCCCGTTGGGGAGTGCCTCGTCGGAAGATGTAGCCGAAATATTGGATCTAAATCTCAAGGCGGTATTCTGGGTTACGCAAAAGTGTCTGCCGTTGATGCGTGACGGAGCGAGGATCGTGAACCTATCTTCCGTTGTGGCGAAGATCGGAGTCGACAGTGGGAGGAGCCTATACGGCGCCACCAAAGCAGCAGTCGAGGCCCTGACCCGCAACTGGGCCCTGGAGTTAGCTCCGCGCCGCATTCTTGTCAATGCAGTCGCGCCAGGGTACGTTACGACGGACATGACGCGGGAGCATTTCTCAGAGGTCGACGTTCGCAGCCGTGCAATCAGCAGGAGCCCGCTGGGGCGGCTAGGAAATCCTGAAGAAATCGCGGACGCGGTAGCTTTTCTCTGTTCCGACGACGCGCGGTGGGTGACAGGACAAACCTTGAACGTAAGCGGTGGCTTCGTGGTGTAGCCTGGCGCGGATCGCGTCGCGATACCCTGTGGCTACAATCATTCCGCCTTCAGGGGGCGCTCCATGAGTTCGCGGATGGCGTCTTGCGGCGCGCGGCCTTCGTAGAGGACGGCGTGCATCTGCTCGGTGATGGGCAGCTCGATTCCGAGTTGCAGCGCGAGCGCGTGCGCCGCGGCCGTGGTGCCGACGCCTTCGGCGACCATGCGCGTGGAGGCCAGGATTTCTTCGAGCTTTTTGCCGCGGCCCAGCTCCGCGCCGACGGAACGGTTGCGGCTCAGGTCGCCTGTACACGTCAGCACGAGATCGCCCATTCCGGCCAATCCTGCGAGGGTCTCTTTGCGCGCGCCGAACGCCGTGCCGAGGCGCGTCATCTCAGCGAGGCCGCGCGTGATGAGCGCCGCGATTGTGTTGTGACCCAGGCCGAGTCCTTCGGCGACGCCAGCGGCAATCGCAATTACGTTTTTAATCGCGCCGCCGAGTTCGACACCCACTACGTCGTCGTTTGTGTAGACGCGTAGCGTGGGACCGGATAGCTGCTCCTGCAATTCGGTGGCGAGCATGCGATCTTTCGAGGCGGCGACGATGGCGGTGGGATCGCCGCGGGCGACTTCGAGCGCAAACGAGGGCCCCGAAATCACCGCGACGCGCGGCCAGAATTTAGGCGTGAGCACTTGCTCAATCACTTCCGTGATGCGCAGCAGGGTTTTGGATTCGAGGCCTTTTGTGGCGCTGACGAAACCGGTCATGCGACCGAAAAACGGCAGCATCTCCGTATAAAGCTCCCGCGCGTGCGCGGAGGGCATCGCGCCAATGACAATGTCCGCGCCGTCTACGGCTTCGCGCAATTCGCCGGTGACTTCGACTTCGGCGGACACGGTAAAGCCTGGCAAGAATGCCGGGTTTGTGCGGTCTTTGCAAAGCGAGTCGAGGACGTCCTGTTCCCGGGCCCAGAGCGCGATGCGATGCGGCGCGCGGCTACGCGCGAACACGATGGCGAGGGCCGTGCCCCATCCTCCAGCTCCGATGATGGCGATTTTTTTCGTGTCAGGCATATATTTTTTGCGAAGGAATTACGAGAGCCGGTTCGATGGGCGAAGCTCCGAACGCCGCGCGCTCCAGTCTGTCATGAATGATTGTTCTTGGATGTTCATTTTCGGATTAACTTTTCCGGCCGAGCCGCCTCTCCGTTCCGATGATCAGGCGGGCGATGTTTTCGCGATGCTTGAAAATTACGATAATCGCGACAGCGACGGCGCCAAATGAGACGGCCAGTGGCGGCGCGTGACCCGGTGCGTAAAACAAGTAGACCAGAATCGGCATTGCCGCCGCGGCGACTACCGAGCCAAGGGAAACATATCTCCAAAACGCGACCACCACCACCCATACCACGAGCGTCGCGAGGATAGCTTGCCAGGCGACGGCGAGGAACACGCCGAGTCCTGTGGCGACGCCTTTGCCTCCGCGAAAGCGTAGCCAGCATGAAAACGTGTGTCCCAGGACGGCAGCGACCGCCGCGGCCATCACCCAGCGGATGTTTCCGTGCGACCAACGCGCTGTGAGCCAGACGGCGAAGTATCCTTTGCCTGTGTCGAGCAGGAGCGTCAAGAAACCCGCAGGCTTGCCGGCGACGCGCGTGACATTCGTCGCGCCCGTATTTCCGCTGCCGGATGCGCGCACGTCCGAACCGCGGCCCATTTTCACAATCAAGTATCCGAAGGGAATCGAGCCCAGGAGATACGCGGCAATCGGAATCAGCCAGAGCGATTTCACGGTGCGCGGCCTTCCACGAAACGATAAGTCGCCAGCCTAGTGTGGACGGCGCCGCTGGAATTTAGCATACTTTCGTACAGATGGAATTCGGTGGCAGCCGTGGTGCCAAAAGTCTGGTACGCGAGCGGTGCAACCAATTCGCGCAACCTGGGGAGCCCTTCGGCGGTTTTGAATCGCGCCAACGTCAAATGTGGCTTGAACTCACGTGATTCCGCAGGAATTCCCGCGGATTTGAGTCTCGATGCAACGTCCCACGCCAGTGCTGCAAGATCCGGACCCGCTTCAATCCCGAGCCAGAATACGTGTGGATGGCGCTCATTGGGGAAAAATCCAAAATGCCGGAAAGCAATTTCAACCGCAGCCTTGAATTTCACTTGGCCCAGAGAATCCTTGATCGCAGGCAATTTTATTTCGTCGACATGGCCGATGAATTTCAAAGTGATGTGGATGCTCGCGGGGCGCATCCAGCGCGCGCCGCGGCAAATGTTCTCGAATTTCTGAATTGTTTCGCCGAGCGAGCGACGCGTCTCCTCCGGGACATCGAGCGCGACGAACAAGCGCACGGGCTAACCCTTCGCCGGTGACGCGGCGTAGAGAAAATAACGGCGCACCATGTCCAGCGCTGATTGAGTGGCTTGATGGCGGATGCGATCGCGGGTTCCGGGGAAACGAAACTCACGCTCCTTGGTCCCTTTTTCGTCGGCAATCGCGATGTGCACCAGGCCCACTGGTTTTTCGGGCGTGCCGCCGCCGGGACCCGCGATTCCGGTGACGCCGACGCCGAGCGTGGAATCGGTACGCCGACGAATCCCGTCGGCCATGGCGAGCGCGACTTCGGAACTGACGGCGCCCTTCGCTTCGATGATTTCCCTGGGCACGTCCACCCAAGCGGATTTCAAATCGTTGCTGTAGGAGACGACTCCGCCGCGAAAATACGACGAACTTCCCGGGACGTTGGTGAGGCGCGCGGCGAGCATTCCGCCCGTGCAACTCTCCGCAACGGCGATTGTCGCGCGATGCTCCTGCAATTGGTTGGCGACAACCGTTTCCAGATTCTCGCCTGCAGTCGAAAATAGGTTTTCGCCGAGCGCGAGAGCGAACCGCTTGGTTATTTCGTCGAGAAGTTTAGTGGCCGCGGCTTCGTCTTCGGACCAAACGCGAGGATGAAGCTGAATTTCTCCCGGCGCGGCGAGGATGGTAGTTTCCGTTCCGGCATACTGTTTGTAGATCGAAGCGACGCGTTGATCCACTTCCGACTCGGGTAGTCCCGTGGTTCGCAAATCGCGCGTGTAAAGGCGCAGATTCGCGCCGCGCCGCGCGAGGCGGGGCTTTACGTCCTGCAGGAACATGGCTTGGAGTTCGGCGGGCGGTCCGGGAAGCAACACGACGACTTTGCCGTCGGATTCGAGCCACAAACCTGGCGCGGTGCCCTGAGAGTTGGGGAGCGGCTCGGCTCCTTCGGGAACCATGGCCTGGCGCACGTTGACTTCCGGCATGGTGCGTCCAAATTTGCGAAAGCGTTCCTGAATGCTCCGCAGGATAGCTTCGCTGCGCTTGAGCTTGCGTCCGAGCGCTTCGGCGACAATTTCGCGGGTGCGATCGTCCTCGGTCGGACCGAGACCGCCGCAGGAAACGACGACGTCGACGCGTTCGAGCGCGCAAAGGAAGACGTCGCGCAGATCGTCATCGCGATCGCCGACAACGTGCTTGCGGCGGACGTGAAAGCCGAGGCGGTTGAGCTCGCCGGTCAGGAAAAGGGAATTGGTGTCGAGGCGATAGGGCGTGAGCAACTCAGAACCGACGGCAATGATCTCCGCATCCATTGCAAATGTTGTACCCGATGCGCGGCGAAACCCGCAAGGGGCGCGAGTTTTAAATTTTTGACCTGACGGGTTCTAAGACTTTGTACAAAGCCAAAGACCAGGTTGATAGCGCTGCATAACTGCGGGTCCAAGGAAAATGCAGATTCCTCGTCGCCACCGCTCCTCGGAATGACAGCCGTTCCTTTTTTTCAGCAGGCAGCTAAAACTAAGCGGTTAGCGGGACCCCTTCGATGTCCCAATCCAAGGTGTAAAGCGCATTTACAGTGGCGACCAGGGCACGGCGCGACGGTTCGAGCACGAGACCGACAATATTATTGCCGCTGAGGGCGATCTCCGCGTGAGCATCGGGCGAGATGCGGACGATTCCGCGCTTGCCCGCGAGCGACGCCGCGACGTACAGATTGCCCGCGCGATCAAAGGCCAGGCCCTGCGGGCGCCCCAAGCCGCGATAAAAAACCTCCACTTCGCCTGCGGGAGTGATTCTGTAAACGCGGTCGAAGCTGGACGTGGTAGGCCCAGTGACGTACAAATCGCCACTGGGATGAAATGCGAAGTGATACGCAGACATGGAAGGCTCGAGCGTTGCGAAGACAAAAATTTCCTTGTCCGCTCCGATTTTGAAAATCGTGCCGCTGCGGTCGCCGACGTAAAGATTTCCAGCGCGGTCGAACGCGATTCCGGTGGCGATGCCCATGCCTTCGAGCCACTGCACGGTCTGTCCATTCGGCGTCACGCGATAAATGGTTCCATCGTTGCGGCAGGAAACAAAAAGCGCGCCATCGCGATCGATAGCCAGGCCCGTGGGATTCATCAATTGCGTGACGTAGGGCCTGATGGCGCGACTCGGCGTGATTTTGTAGAGGGAGACGGGAACTTTCTGTCCGCGCTGGCCGCTGAAGGTGACGTATGCGTTTCCTTCGCGGTCGACGGCCGGATTTGCTACGGGATGCAAATTGTCGGCGACGAGGGAGCCGATCGAAATCGGGAACGGCTGGCTTTCGCTATGGCCTGCGTGGACGCGCACCATGCCGCCCTCGGCGCCATCGGGCACGCGCGCGACCAGCACGTTCTCCGACGCCATCACGACGCTGCCTTCCGTGCTGCCGAAACGCACTGCGGGACGCGCGCGGTTCCCGTTCGCAAAGCCCGCGCCGTGAATGGTGATCTCGCCGCCGGGGATCGCCGCGGACGGTTGCACGCTTTCAATTTTCGGGATGCCGTTCGTTTTCAACCGCTAAGCCCCCACACCTTTATAGGCCCAAACCCCTGGCAATCCAAATTCCAATGGCAGCGTAAACAGCGGCAGCCCAATCGTCCGCCATAATTCCCCAGCCGCCGGGCAGCGATTCTGCTTGCCGCGCCGGAAACGGCTTCCAAATATCGAAGACGCGAAAAAGTATAAAACCCAGCAGCAAATATTTCCAGTTGAGCGGACGGAGCGCAAACAGAAACGTGAAAAGCTGGCCGGAGACTTCGTCAATGACTACGAATTGCGGGTCTTTGGTTCCGTTCCACCTCGCGACATGAGTCGAAACCCATACGCCGAAAAGTGCGACAGCGACGCCGAAAAGTAAGGGAATCTCAAAGAGGCGAAGGCGAGCCGCACTTTCCGCCATCCAGGCCGCTGCGCGAGAATCTCCCAATGTCGCGTACACGAAAGTCGTTGCATGAAATCTTGAGAAAATCCACCACATCAACCAATACAGTGCTATGCCGACCAGCGAGCCCCAGGTGCCGGGCGCTTTCGGGAGGTATCCTGCACCACCCGCTGTTGCAAAAAATAATGACAAGCGCGGTTTTCGCGGAGGCTCGGCTGGAGCAGAGTCAGTTTTCGTGTTCATCGCGCTGCGGTGCTTCGTGCGAAGTTGCTTCGTGCGGTGTCTTGTTGCGTGGAGTTGTCTCGTGCGATTCGGACAGCGATTCGTCGGTGGCCGGCTCGGACACTTTGTACTTCTCGCTGGCCCAGTTGCCGAGGTCGGTCAAGCGGCAGCGCTCGCTGCAAAAAGGGAAATCGCTGTCCTTTGTCGAATCGGTCGCTTTCCGGCAAATGGGGCAATGCCATTCCATGGTTGTCGCGCCTAGACTAACACGCCGTTCCTGGGCGTTGTAAAGTGGGCTGCCACGGGAGGGCTCGAAAAACCTACGCGAGGATAGGGAATGGTTGCGCGAGAATTTGTGCGTCTTGCGGAGTTGTCGTGTCTGCCGAAATAATCCCGACCGCGCGCCCAATCAAATCGTAATCGCGCGCTTCCGTGATTTCGACGCGCGCCATGGTTCCCGGCGGCGGCAATTGCGCTGCGTTCGTCACTCCCGCAATTTCGGTGATGTAGACTTTGCCGTCGATTTCCGGCGCCATGCCTTCGAGACGCGCTTCCCACACGATGTCCGTGTCCTTCGACGGCCCTTCAAGCATGGCGGTAAAAGTTTTGCCGACCTTTGCGCGCAAATTCCGCCGCGATACTTTCTGCTGAATCGCCATCAACGTGTCACGCCTTCGTGCAATCGTCTCCGCGTCCACTTTTCCGTCGCATGCGTAACTCTTCGCCGTCTCTTCATCCGAGTACGCAAAGACGCCCATCCAGTCGAACTCCGCCGCGTGCACGAAATCGCGGAGCACGCGAAAATCGTCGTCCGTTTCGCCCGGAAAGCCAACGATAAACGATGTGCGTAGCGATACGCCTGGAATGGTTCGCCGGATGCGTTCGAGCATTTTCAAAAACGCATCCGCGTGCGAGCCCCGCTTCATGCGCGCCAAAACACTGCGGCTGGCGTGCTGCAGAGGAATGTCGAGATACTTCACGAGCCTCTCGTGCTGCGCGATTGTTTCGAGCAGCTTCGTCGTGACGCGATTCGGGTAGCAATAGAGAAAACGAACCCAGCGCAGTTCTCCAATCTCCGCGAGCCGTTCTAGGAGCAGCGGTAAACCATCGCGCATGCCCAAATCTTCGCCGTAGAACGTGGTGTCCTGCCCAATCAAATTGATTTCGCGCACGCCGGCCGCCGCCAGATTCTCCGCCTCATGCACCACCGATTCGAAACGCCGGCTGCGAAACCGTCCACGCAGTTGCGGAATAATGCAGAACGCGCACGGATGGTCGCATCCTTCGTTGATTTTAATGTACGCGGTGTGGCGTGGCGTCGCAAGAATTCGCGGCGTCAAATCGTGGTAGAGGAACGTGGGCGATTCAGGCGAATTTCGCAGTTCGCCTTCGCACGCCTGCAGTATTTTTTCGACTTCGCCCGTTCCGATGACGGCATCGACTTCCGGAATTTGCTCGCGAATTTCATCGCGAAAGCGCTCGACAAGACATCCGGCGACGATTAATTTCTTGGCGCGGCCGAATTTCTTGTGCTCGGCCATTTCGAGAATCGCGTCGACGGATTCTTTGCGAGCGGGCTCAATGAAGCTGCACGTGTTGACGACGAGCACGTCGGCATCGTCCGCGCGCGGCGTGATTTCGTAGCCCGAACGCCCGAGAATCCCCATCATCACCTCACTATCGACGAGGTTCTTCGGGCATCCCAGACTCACAAATCCAACTTTTGGCATGTTTCGGTGCGATCCTTCCGCAGCGCGGGAATCACAATCTTAGCACACAATCAGCGACACTCAGCGCGAGCACGCGACTGTGCTGGGGACGACAAAAAAAGGGCGCCGAGAACTGATGGAGGCAGTTAGCGCCGGACGAGAAGGTCACGAGGGCGGTCAAAAACAAAATTGCACGCCGCCGCTTTTGGAGTGCATTCGAGGGTTCCGCGCAAAACGAGCCGCGCTTTTGAGTTCGCCGGAAGGACCGCGGGAAACTTGGCCTCGCGGAGGCGGTCGCCAAATCCGGACAGTTTGTCGTCTCCGCCGAGAAACCTCGCCTGGCGAACCACAGGACCGTTTGGCCCTGGCGCGAGCGAAACCAAAAAGATGGCCTTGCCACTTGCGGCGATCGTTTTTCCTAGCGGAATCGTGCGCATGTGCAGCAGTTCCGCACCGGAGTCCTTTACGCGCAAATCGATTCCCGCTGCGCTCCCGAGCAGTTTTGCGAGCCGGGTGCGAGTATCGGCGGGCGCGCCCGGGGAAGTGAGCGCAAGCGTGTACGTGCGAATTGCAAGCTCTTTGTCGCCGCGCGCTTCGTAGATTCGCGCAAGATGATAGCCTTCGTCGCCTCGTTCGTCGAGGAGCCACGCAGAAGCGATGAGCGATTCCGCCTCTTTCATCCGACGCTGCTGGAAGTGCACCCAGCCGAGCGTGTCCCAAAAAGCCGGAAGCGCAACTGTGTTGCCGAAGTTTTCATTCGTAAGGTGGCGCAGGTCCACACGGCTGAGCGCTGCTTCCGTTGAACTGACCGCCAAGTTCGCGTAGTACTCGGCACGATCGAGCGCCACGTCGCGTTCCGCGAGGTCGTAAGCGATCTGATTCCAAATCAGGGCGGAAGGCGAGAGGCCGGCGGCTTTGTCGAATGCGCCGAGAGCATTTTCGGTTTTCCCGGTGGCGAGATAGGCCTGCCCGAGGCGCAGGCGAACCGCGGCGCTGTCCGGATCGAGGACGACGGCCTTTTCGAGTTGCGCGAGTGCGGCATCGTAACGTTTCTGGTCAATATAAACCGCGCCCAAGTACCCATACGCATTGGGATCGAGAGGCTTGAGGACAATTTGTTTTTGGAAGGCGGCTGCAGCGTCGTCGTATTTTTTCTGGTCGTAGAGGGCGACGCCCAGCAAGTTATTGGCGGTGTCGTCGGTTGGATTCGCGACGAGTTGTTTGCGAAACGAAACGGTAGCGTCCGCGTATTTTCCAAGGCCAAGCTGTGCCAGTCCGAGGACGCGCCACAGATTTACTTGCTGCGGATTGATTTGGGCCACGGCGTTGAACAATTGCAGAGCCTTGGCGTTATTTCCAGCCTTCAATTCGGCAGTGCCCGATTCCATCAGCGCGCCGGATGTCGCATCTTCCGGCACGCCGGGAATGATATCGGCGACCATGACGCCCTGGCTCTCGTCCGCTTCGACGGCATGCGCGAACGCGAGATAATCCGCGCGACGCGAAGCGGGCACTTCGCGAGCGATGAAGCGCAGAGAACGCTCCGCGGTGACCACGTGTTCCTGCGAGGCGTAGCTCGAGTGATATGTGGCATAGTCGCGCGTCACGCCCGCGCCCACGGGCATTTGCGGCGAGTCGTTCACGGGGAGAGTCAGTGTGAGTTTCGCGGTCACGTCGAGCGGATTTCCCAATTCAATGGGACTCGCGGAATTCTCCGAGGCGTCGGGAAGGCCGAACGTAGGTAAGGGAAGCTTGAGAATCGTCTTGGGCTGCGACCAGTCGAGGAACTCTTCGTTGACCAGGATGAAATCGAGCGTGAACGGGTCGCGCGTCGCGGTGGGATCACTCGGTTTCGCATCGGTAACTTCGCCTTGCAGGCCATCGAGCGTGGCCATGGTTTGCGCCACCTGTTTCCATTGCGCTTGGGGCGTGCGTTCGAAGGCCATGCGCAGCGCTACTTCGTTGTCGCCGCGCAGCGTATAGCGGATCCGCGCAACCAATCTGCCCAGCGAACTTACGCGTCCGGTAATTTCCACCGTTTGCGAGGATTGGAACGGGAGATCGAGAGGCGTGGCCGCGAAATGCGGCGCAACGGCCGTGGATGCGATGAGCGCTTGCTGGCCGCGCAGATTCGGCAGCAGCATGCGGAAGGGAAGTACGTCGGACGAAGGATCGAGCCAGAAAACCTCTTTTCCCGCCGTGACCGCAAGAATCGCGTGATTCAGCGCGCCAGGCCAAGGAAGATCCGGTCTGAGTTTCGCGCTGGAAGAAAGCAGCGCGACATCACCGTGAAAACCTACGGCATTTAGCAACGCCGCGAGCAGCGCGCATTTGTCGAGGCCGTCGCCGTATCCGTCGCTCAAAACTGTTGCCGCATCGTGCGGCTGGAAATCCACCTGCTCGAAAGGAATATCGACGAAGCGAATTTGCTTGGCGACGAAATCGTAGAGCGTCTCGATCTTGTCCCCGTCGGTTTTTTGGGTAGCGATCAGCGCCTGGGCCTTGGCCGCAACGGCATCGTTCGGCTTTGCGGCAGAGTCGTCGAGAGTAGCTATCCATTTTCCGGCCGCTCGCCAAGTCGTGAAACTCGTCAGGATGACGTCGGGAGGCTTGCTGCCGGGCGCGGCGCCGGCATCCGCGGAATCGTCGCCGGACGAAGAGACTGCTGCCGTCGCCGGGGGAGCAGCCTGCGCTTGGGTCCGCTTCCAGGTATAAATTTTTCGCGCGCCGCTCGCGGTCGCTGCGGGAGAAAACTGCGCCGACATTTTCCAATGAACCGCTCGGCTCGCCGGCAGATCAATCTGCAACTCTTCGTCGCGCGCGCGTGTATGCGACAGGAATGTATGCGCGTACCAGAATTCTCCTGGGGCCGTGGGTTTGATAATTTTCGTATCGGATTCGTAGCTTAGCGTGTCGCCAATGGCCAATGGCGGCAGCGTCACGTGGACCTCGCGAATTTCCTTGAAGCTGGGAGCGTCTTTCACCACGGGCGCCGGCTGATCGTCAATCATTTTTGCAATGGCTTGCGAGCTTGTTTCGGCCACGGTGCCATCGGGCTTGGCGATGCGCAGGTAAGCGAGCGCGAATGTTTCGTCCTCGGAGTTGTAATCGAAAGTAAGCGTGTGGAGTTGCTTGACGCCCGCGTCGCCCGTGACTTTAACGCGGACTTCCTGCCGGCGCTCGCCGGTGCCGTTGGTTTCAAAGCGAATCTTCGTAGAGTAGCGTTCGAGTACAAATGGTTCCGACGGTTCCGCAGTGGAATTTGTCGTTGGCGCGTTTTGCGCGGCGGGCGTTTGCGCCAGCAATGAGCGCGGCGCGGATGAAAGAAGCGCAACCCAGGCAGCGAAGAAAATTGCGGCGCATGCCGCTGCGGAAATGTGGGAGTGGCGAAGTCTCATTTCGGCTTCACGCAGTCTAGTGAGGTTTCGCTCTTCGGTAAAGTACCGGACGCGGGTGAGTTTCCATAGAGCTGCGTGGTGCGGGCGGCCTCGGCAGGATTGGCCGACAGGCTGGGTGCAACTGGGGCGCTCTGTTCTGCATGAGCCACAAATCGAGGGCCGCCGGAGGTTTGCGATCGGCGGTCCGCGAGATTGAGCTGGCGCGCTTGAAATTTGAACTATTTCTATATTTGACACATAATAAGCACGTTATGGTACTGGTGGTACCGGCTCACAGCTGAGATGGCCTTCAGCGGGCCGAAGCCTGCCCCGATTCCCGGCGGGAGATTCAGGCGGACGCGGCTCCATGTTCGGGTCGAAATCGAGTCGCGCCATTGTGCGGCAAATCTATACTGCATTAGGGGTTGACACGTAAGGGGTGTTTCCCTATACTCGCTGGTTTGTAGGTGGAAATATTTTTGTAATTGATGCTGAAAGGGTATTCTCCCGCCCCGGAACATTGAACGAAGGAATGGGGATGGGGAGAGCGGCCGAAATGGGGCGCCTGCCCCGCAAAGCCGTACTTGCAAGCTCTTCGCTTTAGAAGTGGATGTGTTCTCGGATCTTCACGAGCACGCCCGCGCAGAGCATCTTAGCCGGTTCCTTCGGGTTTTAACCGGCCCTTTCTGTTCTACCACCATCTGTTGAGCTTCGCACGCTCGGCAGAAAAACCGAAACTTGGGATTGCGTTCGGAGGAGAAGAGTGCCGACGTTTGCACAACTGGTTCGACACGGCCGCGAGAAGTTGAAGACGAAGACGAAGTCACCCGCACTCGAGGGCTGTCCGGAGAAGCGCGGAGTTTGTGTGAGGGTCTACACGCAAACGCCGAAGAAGCCGAACTCGGCGCTGCGCAAAGTGGCTCGCGCGCGCCTGACGAATTCCGCCGAAGTCACCACGTATATTCCCGGGATCGGTCACAATTTGCAGGAGCACTCGATCGTGCTGGTGCGCGGCGGCCGCGTGAAGGATTTGCCGGGAGTTCGCTACCACGTAATTCGCGGGACGCTCGATGCCGCCGGCGTCGAGAACCGCAAGCAAGCGCGCTCGAAATACGGCGCAAAACGGCCCAAGGCCGCACAAAAGTAGGAGAATCGCGGAATGCCACGCAAGGGATTCGTAGTTCGGAGGAAGATCGCCGGAGACGCCGTCTACGGAAGCGATCTTATACAGAAGTTTATTTCGAGCATGATGTATGACGGCAAGCGCGCCACCGCGCAGGCGATTTTCTATCAAGCCATGGAAAACGTTGCGCAGAAAGCCGAAGGCGGAGACGCCCTGACCGTCTTCAAGAAAGCCATCGAGAACGTGAAGCCGCTGCTCGAAGTGAAGTCGC
Source organism: Candidatus Acidiferrales bacterium (assembly GCA_035534035.1). Taxonomy (GTDB): domain Bacteria; phylum Acidobacteriota; class Terriglobia; order Acidiferrales; family UBA7541; genus DAHUXN01. The sequence goes on from DATLSS010000059.1 coordinate 16,256, forward strand.
GGCGCGTGGGCGGCGCGAACTATCAGGTACCCGTCGAGGTGAATCAGTTCCGGCGGCAATCACTCGCGATTCACTGGGTGATCTTGTATGCCCGCCAGCGCGCGGGCAAGAACATGACGGACAAGCTGACCGACGAATTGATGGACGCCGCAAACGGCAAGGGCGGAGCAGTAAAGAAGAAGGAGGACGTGCACCGCATGGCCGAGGCCAACAAGGCCTTTGCCCATTATCGCTGGTAAAACAAATATTTCATGGCGCGCCAATTCCAACTCGACCGCATGCGCAATCTGGGAATCATGGCCCACATTGACGCCGGAAAGACCACTTCGACCGAACGCATCCTTTTCTATACGGGCGTGACGTACAAGCTGGGAAGCGTCGATGAAGGCACGGCCACGATGGACTGGATGGAGCAGGAGCGCGAGCGCGGGATCACCATCACTTCCGCGGCGACGACGGCTTCGTGGAAGCGCTTTGGCACCGACTATCGCGTCAATATTATCGACACGCCCGGTCACGTGGATTTTACGGTGGAAGTCGAACGCTCGCTGCGCGTGCTGGACGGGGCAGTCGCGATTTTTGATTCGGTCGCCGGTGTGCAGCCGCAGACGGAAACGGTATGGCGCCAGGCGGACAAGTATCGCGTGCCACGCATCGCATTCGTCAATAAAATGGACCGCGTCGGCGCGGATTTCGACCATGTGATTCGCACCATGCGCCAGAGACTTTCGGCCCACCCCGTCCCCCTCCAGTTTCCCCTCGGCAAAGAAGACACTTTCATCGGCGTGATTGACTTCATCGAGGAGCGCGCGATTGTCTGGAAGGATGAATCGCTCGGCGCGGAATTCGAATATATTTCGCTCGATCAGCTCTGGGATCCGGAGTTTCAAAAGTCGCGCCCGGATGTTGCCGCGGCCATCAAATCCTCGGCGGTCAGTCCTGAGTTTTACAAAGAGCATCGCGAAAAGGTCGTCGAGTATATTGCCGAACACGACGACGCCGTGCTCACCAAATATCTTGCCGAGCATAAGCTCGAACCGGCGGAATTGCGGGCGTCCGTTCGCCGCTCGACGCTGGCTCTGAAGCTTGTTCCCGTACTTGCCGGCTCTGCCTTCAAGAATAAGGGCGTGCAGCCGCTGCTCGACGCCATTGTTGACTTCCTGCCGTCGCCGGCAGACGTTGCGCCGGTCGAAGGCATTTCGCCCGACACGGACGAGCCCGAATTGCGGCGTCCCGCGGATGATCAGCCATTTGCCGCGCTGGCGTTCAAAATTATGTCCGATCCGTATGTCGGGCATCTTACCTATATCCGCGTCTATTCCGGCGTCTGCAAAACGGGTGCGACGGTCTACAACGCCTCGAAGAAATCACGCGAGCGCATTGGCCGTTTGCTGCGCATGCACGCGAATAAGCGAGAGGAAATCGACGCCATTGATGCGGGCGACATCGCCGCGTGTGTGGGCTTGAAGAATGTCTCCACCGGAGACACGTTGTGCGATGAAGATAAGCCCGTTGTTCTCGAAGCCATTGAATTTCCCGCGCCTGTCATTTCGGTCGCGATTGAGCCAAAGACCAAAGCCGATCAAGAGAAAATGGGCAACGCGCTGGCGCGGCTGGCGCAGGAAGATCCGACTTTCCGCGTGCATACGGAGCCGGACACGGGCCAGACGCTCATCTCCGGCATGGGCGAACTGCATTTGGAAATCATTGTCGACCGCATGATGCGAGAATTCAGCGTGCAGGCCAATGTGGGCCGGCCGCAGGTCGCGTATCGCGAAACGATTGTGAAGTCAGCGCCCGCCGAAGGCCGTTACATTCGCCAGACGGGCGGCCGCGGCCAATACGGCCACGTGAAACTTACCGTCCATCCATTGCCCAACGCGAGCCATGAGGACATGCGCGAACTCTCCACCGACGAGCTCGATGAGTTGTCCAAGCAAGTCGCGGGCAAGGGCGGCAAATGGCGCTTCGATAAAGAGCATCGCCTGCTTTTCATCGACAAAATCATCGGTGCCGCGATTCCCAAGGAATATATCGCGCCGATTGAAGAAGGCATCAAGGAAGCCATGGAAAATGGCATCCTGGCCGGCTACGAAATGGTGGACATCGCAGTGGTCGTAAATGACGGCAGCTATCACGAAGTCGATAGCTCGGAAATGGCGTTCAAGATTGCGGGGTCGATGGCGTTCAAGGAAGCCTGCGGCCGCGCCCATCCGAAGCTCCTTGAGCCTATTATGAAAGTCGAAGTTGTCGTGCCCGAGGAATACATGAGCCAGGTGTTCGGCGATTTGAATTCGCGCCGCGCGCATGTTCAGGGCACCGAAAATCGTGCGGCCAGCACGGTGATTCGCGCGGAAGTGCCGCTCTCGGAAATGTTCGGCTACGCCACGGATTTGCGCAGCCGCACGCAGGGCCGCGGCAGTTTTACAATGCATTTTTCGCATTACGCACAAACCCCGGCGGCCGTTTCCGAGGAAGTCATCTCCAAGGCCACGGGCAAGGTAGCGAGGTAGCAGTGGACGAATTCTGGGAGAAGTTCTGGTTCGAGAGGAACGCGAAAGAGCTTATCCGCAAGCTGAAGGCGGGTTATGCAGTGGATTCGCAGGCCACGCGCCGACAGCTTCGGCAGATGATGGAACGGTTGAATTCCCCCGAGCCGATAAGTTTTATGAAGGCCGAGCATCCGAAATTTTTGAACTGAGTTTTTTGAACTGAACAAGCACACGCTGAGGAGCTGAGCGAGACATGGCGAAGGAAAAATTTGAGCGCAGCAAGCCGCACCTGAACATTGGGACGATAGGTCACATCGACCACGGCAAGACGACGTTGACGGCGGCGATCACGAAGGTATTGTCGAAGAACAACCCGAAAGTGCAGTTCCGGGCG
>DATLSS010000060.1:0-10455 GCA_035534035.1 Candidatus Acidiferrales bacterium
AACGTTCTTCGGCAAAATTCTGGACGATTATGTTTTTCTGGGCGAGCTTTCTCTCGATGGCAGCGTGCGCTCGGTTCGTGGCGCGCTTTCCGCCGCGCTGGCGGCGCGCGAACGCGGAATAAAAAACGTGGTGGTGCCGGAAGCAAATGCTCGCGAAGCCGCCGTTGTCGAAGGCATTCGCGTTTTTTCGGTGAAGTCGCTGCCGAAAGCCGTCGATCTCATCAATTCGCCCGAATCTTTTGCCCCTGTCAGCGTTGACAGCCAGCAAATGCTTTCGGAAGCGGGTCAGTATTCGGTGGACTTGCGTGACGTCCGAGGCCAACAATCGGCGAAACGCGCGCTCGAAGTCGCCTGCGCCGGCGGCCACAACATTCTTTTCATCGGACCGCCTGGCGCGGGCAAGACCATGCTTGCCAGGCGCATCCCGACAATCCTGCCGCCGATGTCCCTCGAAGAAGCCATCGAGACCACGCGCATTCACAGCGTCGCGGGCATTCTCGATGATTCGCGCGGATTGGTCGCGACGCGCCCGTACCGTTCGCCGCACCACACCATCAGCGACGCCGGGCTCATCGGCGGCGGCGCGATTCCGCGGCCCGGCGAAGTGTCGCTCGGCCACAATGGCGTGCTTTTTCTCGACGAGCTGCCGGAATCCCAGCGCAAGGTTCTCGAAGTCTTGCGGCAGCCGCTCGAAGACGGAGTTGTTTGCATCGCGCGCGCTGCGCTTTCCGTCAGTTTTCCCGCGCGCTTCATGCTCGCCGCGGCGATGAATCCATGCCCCTGCGGATTTTTCGGCGATCCCACGCGCGATTGTCATTGCACGCCGATGCAAATTCAGCGGTATGTCTCGAAAATTTCTGGGCTGCTGCTCGACCGCATCGACATTCACATCGAAGTTCCCGCCGTGAAATATAAAGAGCTGCGCGGCGCCACGGAAGCGGAACCTTCCGCCTCGGTGCGTCAACGCGTGATGGATGCGCGGCGCCTGCAACTCGATCGCTACGCCGCGGAAAAAAAGATTTACGCCAACGCGCAAATAACTCCAAAACTTTTGTCCAAACACTGCGGTATCTCCGCCGACGGTGAGAAGCTGCTCGAAACCGCCATTCAAAAACTTGGCCTCTCCGCGCGCGCGCACGATCGCATCTTGAAGGTGGCGCGAACCATCGCCGACCTCGACCGCGTCCCCGAAATTCAACCTCGCCAATTGAGCGAAGCCATTCAATACCGCACTCTGGATCGCGCCTACTGGGCGTAGTACTTCGCGCCCATAGCGCCATGCGCGTCCGATGCGCTACGATGAACTGACGTTGATGATGAATGGTGCGGCTGCGCGCTTGATTGACTTACCCGCTATGCCCATGCGAGCATATCGCGCTTTTGTTCTTATGCGGGAAACGAATGGCGACCCACGCCCAGCGCATTGAAGTGACGCTCGAGACGCTTCTCGATAGCGTCGATCTCGCCGAGGACATTGCCTTGCGCGTGGCCGCGGAGGCCGGCTTCGGCGAAGAAGATTGCCACAAAATTGGCATGTCCGTACGCGAAGCCGTCATCAATGCCTATAGCTACGGCAATCGCAAAGAGCGAGGGCGCAAAATCGGACTGACAGTCGAACTTGACGAACGAAAGATGGTGGTGCACGTTCTGGATGAGGGCAAGAATTTCTGTTTGGCGGACGTCCCGGATCCCCTGGCGGAAGAAAATCTTCTACGAACTTCAGGCCGCGGAATTTTCCTGATGCGCGCGTTCATGGACGAATTCGATATTCAGTGCGGCGCGAATGGCGGCACGGAATTGGTGATGAGCAAAAAGCTTCCTTTGGCGGGCAATGGCGCTGCCGGTAAAGTTTCAGAAAAATAAGTAGCGTATGAGCACTGTGACTTTCCACGGACCGAAATTCTTCTCGCATTTGAACGGCATTTGAACGGGATTTGAACGGGATTGCGCGTTCTGTGCTAGCATAAGAAACTGGACTTCCCCGGAGAATTAAAAAGTGGCGAAGCATATTTCCCGTCAGGAATTGAAGACGGACCACGTTCAAGAAGCGCTGTCGCACAGCGCAGAAGCCGTGCTGTCGCACAAGACGGCGCTGATTTACGGCGTGATCGTTGCACTAATTGTCGCCGCGGGAGTGATTGGCTGGCGAGTTTATTCGCAACGCCAATCGGTGAAAGCCGCAGCTGAGTTCAGTGCGGCGACGGAGGTTTTTCGAGCTCCGATAGTGGCGGCAGGCCAGCCACCGCAGCCCAACGAAATTAGCTACTCGGACCGCGCGAAAAAATATCAGGACGCGCTGGCGAAGTTCGAAGGTGTTGCGAAACATTATCCGCGCACACGCCCGGGCCAGCTCGCCGATTACTATGCGGCGCTATGTCTCGAACGGTTGAATCAGAATGCGCAAGCGGTCACCTGGCTTTCGAAAATTGAAAACAGCTCCGATCATGATTTCGCAGCGATGGCTCGTTTCGAACTCGCGCAGATCTATGACCATTCAGGAAAAGCAGGCCAAGCGGTCGAGCTCTATAACGAACTGCTGAAGAATCCATCGGTGCTTGCGCCGAAGCCCATGGTGATGCTCGCGCTCGCGGAGCACTACCGGCAGTCGGATCCAGCGCAAGCGGCGCGGATTTTCAATCAAATCAAATCTGAATATCCCGATACGGGCGCCGCTGATCAGGCGGATCAGGAACTCGCCCTTCTTCCTTCCGGGAAGTCCTAAGTTTTCCGCAGGCTCTCGGATGATTTTCACCATACGGGCAGGTAAACGCGAATCAATTCCGGAGCATCCCATTGCAAGTTTGATTCGAGGCCCCGCGTGCACCGTTTTAGGTTGCGACTGATTTCATTGAGCGTATTTGGCGCAATGATTTGCGCCGGGCGCGTGCCGCGTGCCCGCGAAACATCGGACCGCGAAAGCAAGCCCGTTGCCTCGGCTTCCGCATCGTTTAAGGACGCAGAACATCTATATCGCATCCACCAACTGGACGCGGCTGTCCAGGAATACAACTCTTTAATCGCGACAGGGACACAGCCTGGGCTGGCATATGCAGGGCTCGTGCGCGTTTATTTGAAACAAAACGATTTGCCGGATGCGATTGCAGCTTCCGCGAAAGCGCTCGCTATTGCACCCGATGCGGCGGAGGCGCACGTGGCTCGCGGAGAAGTTTATTTCCGGGAAGGCAGGATCACCGATGCCCAGGAGGAATTTGCCGAGTTTACGGGCAAGGGCGCGAAAAATGCGCGCGCCTATTTGGGGATGGCTCGAATCTACGAGGCGGAATCGGATTACCAAAAGACAAGGGAAATGGCTGACGAGGCTTATGATCTTGATCCTTCCGATCCTGATGTGCAATCGATGTGGGCATTGAATTGGCTTGCGACGGTTGATCTTCAGGACCGCATTACTGTTCTCCGGGGATACCTAGGCGATGACCCGGGCGATGACGACATGAGAAACGAACTCGCCGTTTTTCAGGATGAGGCCCGGAGAAATATTGCGCCGTGCCGCTTGAGCACAAATGCAGATTCGCTTGAAACGAATCTAGAGCCTGTATCATCGGGCACCGCGCGCCCGCGCGGGTACGGGTTGAAAATCGGGTTGAATGGCGTTTCTTCCACGCTGTTGCTGGACTCAGGATCGAGCGGCATTCTCGTCAGCAGGAGGATTGCTGAAAAAGCAGGTATTGAACGCATCGCGTCGATCCGTATCGGCGGAGTTGGAACTAATCGTGCGGCTCCCGGGTACATCGGCTACGCCAAAACAATTCAAGTAGGCGGCCTGGAATTCCGCAGTTGTTATGTGGATGTGCTTGACGGCCCTTCGGTGACCGGCGGCGATGGACTGATAGGGGCAGATACGTTTTCGAATTTCCTATTGGATCTCGATTTTCGGCGAGCGAAATTCAGATTGAGCGAATTGCCTGCGCTGGCGAACGAGGCTGAGCCGGTTGAGGCACTGGATTCGCGATTTGTTTCGTTGAAGATCCCGGAATTCGCGAAGCGCTATGACGGCCCTGAAATGAAATCGTTTACGCGGGCTTGGCGGTTTGGCCACGACCTTCTGATTCCGGTGAACGTGAACGAATCGGGAACGATGTTGTTCTTGGTCGACACTGGCTCAGCCGAGAGCGTGATTTCGCCGGACGCGGCAAAGAAAGTTGCAGCGGTGCGTGCCGACACGCCGCTCAAGGTTGCCGGTGTGAATGGAAGAGTCACCAAAGTGTTTCACGTGAGCGGCGTGGCGCTAACATTTGCCAATCAAACGCAGAGGAACCTGGATTTGGTTTCGTTCGACACCACGACATTCAGCAACTCCATCGGGACGGAAGTTTCCGGTCTGTTAGGCTTTGCCACGTTGAAGAATTTCGCAATCACCATCGATTATCGGGATGGATTAATCCGCTTCCGACCGCATTCAAAAACGTGAACGCTGAACTGTGAGGCGCGCGACAGATCCAATCGCTCAGGCACCGGTGGCCCGCTGGCCTTCGAGCTTTGCGGTCATGGTGATTTCGGCTTTGAGCAACTTCGACACGGGGCAGCCGGCCTTGGCCGCTTGCGCAGCTTTCTCGAACGCGGCATTGTCGCCGTTGGGAATGCGTGCGGTCACATCGAGATGGCTTTTGGTGATACTGAAACCGGCGTCCTGCTTTTCAAGCGTGACGGAGGCTGTGGTTTCGAGACTCTCAGGCGTGATCCCGGCTTTGCCGAGTTCCGCGGCAAGCGCCATGGTGAAGCAGCCGGCATGCGCGGCAGCAATTAATTCTTCGGGATTGGTGCCGCGCTCGTTTTCGAAGCGCGTCTTGAATGAGTAGGGCGATTTCGAGAGAACGCCGCTCTCGGTCGAAATATTGCCTTTGCCTTCCTTGAGCGAACCGTTCCAGACGGCGGTAGCTTTGCGTGCCATGGTTTCCTCCTCTGCGTGATTGTGTCTAAGCGGACGGTAATAGTGTACGTCCGCAGCACGGGATGCGCCAGCACACGAGACAGGCTGCATATCGTGGTCTTTTGTGCGGCCCGGAAGCCTTCAGTTCGTTTACTGGACTTGGTAGACGTAGACCTCGCCTGCCGCGGGGGGTTGCGGCGGAACGGTGACGTAGAGGCGGCCGAGTTGGGGAACGAGGACTTCGTTTTTTCCGCCGGGTGCGGAGGGAACTTCACCGAGGGATTTGTAGTGGTCCGGGTCGGTCTCCTGATAGACAGCGATTGCGCCGTCGGCACTGCCGCAAGTTGCGTAGAGACGTTTGTGCGCGAGATCGAAGATCAGATCGTCGATACCTTTGGGGATCGAAAGCGCTTGCAGCTCCTTTCCGGTGCGCGTGTCGAATACGACGATTTGCCCGCCACGGCAACCGACAAAAAGACGATGGGAAGCTTCGTCGAGCGCCATGGCGACATTGAATTTGCCCATCGTGACGGGCCAGCTCGCGATGAGTTTGTGCGTTTTACGGTCGATCACTGAGATTTCGTTCTTTGCGCGATTGTTGACGTAAATGCGAGGGCTGGATTTCTCAAGGGCCATGGCTTCGAGAGTATCGCCGTCAATTTGCGTATCGGCGACCTTTTCGCCCGTGGTCGTGTTGACGACGCTGAACATGGAAAAAGTTTCGTGGGCGTCGCCGCCACCATCATCGATATAAAGGTAATGCGAGGCCGGATCGTAGCCGATGGAGTCCGAGTCGACTTTGAGTTTGACGCTCTTCAGAAGGCGATAGGATTTTCCGTCGTAGATTTTCAGCTCGCCGGCGCCGCCGTCGGTGATGTAAATGCGGTTAAGGTCTTCGCGACAAAAAATTGCGTGTGGAATTCCGATGCCGGTAATGGCGCGCAGGAACTGGCCCGTGCGCAGATTGAAGACCAGGACTTCGTGGGCGCTTTCGGCAGCAAGAAATAATCTGTTTCCGCGAAGGTCGACTCCGAGATGATCGAAGCGGCCCTTGACCGTGGCGGGCATTTTGTACTTCGCGACGAGTTTCAGGGGTTCCGCCGCTCGAGCCATGCCGGCCAGACCCAGAACACAAAGCGCCGTCACGAATGTCACCGTAAACTTTTTCATCGTTGCCTCCAATGGTTCGCCCATTCTCATACCATAGACAACGTCGCGGGAAGAAGTTCCGTTGCAAAAGATAAATGGAAATTAATTGTGGTTTAAGGGGACGTGGCGAGACCGAGTGTAGGATTGCGATGTGGCGATGGCACGGAGCGCCGAGCACAGAGCGCGGCGGTCGAGCGAGGGAATCTGAAAGGAGAGACAACAATGAGTCGAGTGAAGCGATGCACAAATCCAATGAAGATTTTCTTGGTTGCGGCATTTGGGGTTTGCTTTGCGTCCGCGATGACGATGGCACAAACGGCGAGGCATCCGGCAAAAAGCATGGCGCAGAAACTGGTGGAGGAAACGCACGCGCAGCATCCGGAAGCGACGGAAATCGGAATCGTGACGGTTTCGGCGAAAGGATGCCGGACCATCGCGTCAACGGACAAGGGAGACATCGGCGAGAAATGCGAAGCGGACGATAGCGCACCGATCCGAACGGGAAAACCGTACGTCGAGAAGGAAAAAGACGGCTACGACGTTTCGTTGCCACTGCATGACGCGGCAGGAAAGGCCATCGGCGCGGTCGGAATCGAATTCAAGCTCGAAACGGGGCAGACCGCGGCGAACATGACCGAGAAGGCCAAGCAAATCGCCGGCCAGATGGAGAAGCAGATACCTTCGAAGGCTGCACTGTCGAAGCCCGCGATGTAAAAATGCAGAGCGATGCTACGGTACCATCCAGGACAGCCAGTGAGCCTGGGCGAAGGCGAGGAGGCCGACCGCGGTGGCGAGAATGATGCTGTGCCAGAACGTGGACCGCAGGACTTTGCCCTCTTCGCCGATGAGGCCGACGGTGGTGACGCCGACGGCGATATTCTGCGGCGAGACCATTTTTCCGGTGACGCCGCCGGAGGAATTCGTGGCGGCGAGTAAAATTGGATTGAGATGAAGCTGATGAGCGGCGGCGACTTGAAGATTGCCGAAGAGAAGATTGCTCGCGGTGTCGCTGCCGCTTAAAAAACACGCGCCCCAGCCGAGATAACTGCTGACCAGAGGAAAGAACGCGCCGACGTGTGCCACAGCCGCGCCCAGTGTGTAAGCCATTCCAGAATAATTGTAGAGATAGGCCAGGGCGACGATGATGACGACCGTCAGTCCGGGGATGCGGAGCTGGCGAAATGTTTTCGCGCCGGCTTGCGCGAAGATTTTCGGACGAGCGCGCAGGCAAAGCGCCGTGAGAATCGTGGCAACGAAAACGGCTGTGCCGGTTGCCAAGGGTTGGAAGGCGTAAAGCGCGGCGTAGGGTTTCTGATAGAGCGTGATGAGAATAGCGTTGTGCAAACGAGGAATGGCAAAAGTGATTTGGCCGAGATTGAAGAGCTTGAGGTAAGTCCACAGGACCATAACGGCGGAAAGCAAAATCCAAGGCAGCCAAGCGGTGAAGGATTCGCGCGCCGTCAAGCGAACTGATCCTGCGCTCGCTGGTTGTGACGATAATGTCGGGTTGTGCGATGAATTTTCTGGCTGGCTTGGGTGCCAAATACGCAGAAACGCGACGAGCGCGGCAATGGACGCCAATGCCGCGATGATGTCGGCGGCCCAGGGACCCCAGAAATTGGAAACGAGGAATTGCGCCAGCGCGAAGCTGAATCCCGCGACGAGTATGGCGGGCCAAGTTCGCTTAAATCCTTTGCGTCCTGCGACCACTAACACCAGATAACCGGGCAGGATGAAGGAAATGAACGGAAGCTGTCTGCCGACCATGGATGACAGTTTCATCAGATTGAGGCCGGTGACTCCGGCGAGCGCGACGATGGGAATGCCCAATGCGCCGAAGGCGACGGGTGCAGTGTCGGCGATCAGCGACACGACAATGGCGCGGCGCGGTTTGAAGCCCATGCCGACGAGAAGAAAGGCCGTCATCGCGACAGGCGTGCCGAAGCCCGCCGTGCCTTCCAGAAGCGCTCCGAAACAAAACGCGACCAGGATGGCTTGAATGCATGGATCGCCGGAGGCGCGCTGCGTCATCCAAATGCGCAACTGCTCGAACTTGCCCGTTTCCACGGCGACGTTGTAGAGCCACAGGGCCGCCAAGACGATCCACATGATCGACCAGAGGGCGTAGATGGTGCCGTAGAACGCGCTCCAAAGCGTGAGCACGAAAGGCATGTGCCAGACAAAAACGGCGAGCGCCCCGGCGGAAAGCAAACCGCACGTGGTCGAAAGCAAACCGCCCTTGCGGAAGCCTCCCATCAATGTGAGAACAATCGCGAGAGGAACCACGGCGACGAGCGCGGAGAGCGCCATCGAGTGCAAAGGGTCGAGCGGCTGCGGCCAGATTAGAGCGAGCGCGAGCGTCATGAGCGGCATCGGCCTTCCCGAGAGAACCGGGCCGGGATTCTAACATCACTCCTGCTCCGATTTGGAATAGTGAGTAGAATGCGAAGTGAAATCTTCGAGTGACACTTGGGAATTAGGTTTCCGGAACTCAAATTGAACGCAGGAAGGCGCTGCGGAAAGGGCAGAGATGGAAAAACTCGACGGAAAGAACGACACCTCGCGCCGGTGTTTCCTCAGGGGAATCGCCGCCATGCCCGTCTTGGCACTAACGGGTCGCCAGAACTTGATAGGCCAACGCGGAGGACTGCCTGCGCGCGAAAAAGCGAGTGCACCACCGGTGACACCGGCTTCCGCGTCGGATAAGAAGTTCGTTGCGATTCAGATCGGGGGACGGTCTTTCGTGGACGAGGGCGTGGAAAAATGTTTGGACACATTGCAGGAAAAAGGCGGCGTCAACACGCTGATGTCGACGGTGTTCACATATGGGCGAGGTCTCGCGGGACGGCAAGTGCCAGGCCAGCCATTACCTGACCATGGAGTGCAAGCGTATGACGAGATTCACGGGGGAAGTTACACGAAGGTCCACCCGGAGTTCTATGCGAAGTCCGTCATCAAGAACCTGCGCGCGCCGGAACTGGGCGACTTCGACATTTTCGCCGACGTGATACGCCAGGCCAAAGCGCGAGGAATGCAAACCTACGCGCTGTTTGAAGAAGCATACAATCCGCGGCTCATGCCCAACTTTGAGAAAATAGCGGAGGTAGACATCAATGGCAAGATCGGGCGCAGTACGTGCCTGAACAACCCGGATGCCCGGGACTTTCTGATGTCGATGGTGGCGGACTGGTTTTCGAATAATGAGTTGGACGGCTTGATGTGGGAATCGGAGCGGCAGGGCCCGTTGAATAACACGATCGGCGCGGAATTCGGCAGATTCAGAGGAAACGCGTCGATCAACTGTTTCTGTACGCACTGCGTGCGCAAGGGAACAGAGCGGGGCATCCATGTAGCACGGGCTCGTGACGGCTATATCGCGCTCGAGCAGTGGGTGAAACGAACGCTGAACCCGCCGCGCGCGACCGATGGCGCGTTCGTCACGCTGTGGCGATTACTCCTCGAATATCCGGAAATTATGGCTTGGGAGAAGTTCTGGTTCCACAGCCAAGAGGAGGTATACGGGCTTCTCTATGGAACCGTTAAAGAGATCAATCCGAGAGCCCGCGTGGGCTGGCACATCATGCACTTGGTGACGATGAGCCCTTTCTACCGAGCCGAACAGGATTATGCGAGGCTGGCGCGTGTCGCTGATTTTATCAAGCCATGTACGTACAACAACTGTGGAGGGCCGCGGCTGGCGCAGTACATCAGGAATGTGCAATCGACGATCTTCCGGGACTCCAAACCCGAGGAGGTTCTCGAACTTCATTACGAGATGCTGGGCTACGAGGGTGAGGCTAGTCTGGACAAACTGCCGACGGCAGGTCTCTCGGCCAATTACGTCGGCGAAGAAACACGGCGAGCCATTGCGGATGTTCAGGGCGCGGTGCCCATCTATCCGGGGATTGATATCGATATTCCTACAGCCTTAAATGAGAAGCGCACGCAGCCGCCGGACGTCAAGGCCGCCGTGACGGCAGCGTTCAAGGCCGGGGCTCCCGGTGTCGTGCTGTCCCGCAAATATGCTGAAATGAAGCTGACCAACCTGGTGGGCGCGGGCGAAGCGCTTCGCGTGCTGGGTTTTGCGTAAAAGAGGCATTCCTCCCTTTGACGTCCCAATCTCCCGGAGTTGGCGCTGACGAAGATCAAGCTGACCCGTTGAGCGACGCGAGCCCCGTCCCTCAGGGCGGGGTAAATCGCTATTCGTTCGGCGTCTTTTGCTGCTCAATATATTGCTTGATAATTCCTAGCGGTGCTCCGCCACAAGACGCCGCAAAGTAGGAGGGCGACCACAGCACTTTTTTCCAGTAGCAGGACTTGATTCTCGGCAGTTGTTTTCGAAGGGTATAGCTTGAAACGCCTTTCAGGGAGTTCACCAGGGATGAGATGGAAACCTTCGGCGGGTAGTTCACGAGCAA
>DATLSS010000061.1:0-11898 GCA_035534035.1 Candidatus Acidiferrales bacterium
CGGTCGGCGCGATTGATGACAATCGTATTTGCGCGCGGGATATCCAATCCGTTCTCGATGATCGTCGTCGCCACCAGCACGTCGGCCTCGTGACGGATGAATTTCATCATCACTTTGCTGAGCTCGCCCTCGCTCATTTGCCCATGCCCCACCACCACGCGCGCCTTCGGCACAAGCTCTTTCACCATTACTGCGAGCGATGCGATCGATTCCACCCGGTTGTGCACGAAGAACACTTGACCATCGCGCGCCATCTCCTCGGTAATCGCGCGACGAATCAATGCTGTGTCGAACGGCGCGACCACCGTCTGAATTGCCAGCCGGTCTTTCGGCGGCGTCTCGATCACGGACATGTCCCGCAATCCCACCAGCGACATATGCAGCGTGCGCGGAATGGGCGTCGCCGACATTGTCAGCACGTCCACATTTTTGCGCATCTCTTTAATGCGCTCCTTGTGGCCCACTCCGAAGCGCTGCTCCTCATCCACCACCAGCAAGCCGAGGTCCTGAAATTTCACGTCCTTCGACAGCAGCCGGTGCGTGCCGATCACGATATCGATCTTCGCCGCCTCCAAATCGGCCAGAATCTGCTTCTGTTCGCGCGGATTCTGAAAACGGCTGAGCATCGCGACGCGCACGGGAAACGCCGCAAACCGCCGCCGGAAAGTTTCATTATGCTGATACGCAAGAACAGTCGTCGGAGCGAGAATGGCCGCCTGCTTCGAATCCGCCACCACTTTGAACACCGCGCGCATCGCCACTTCGGTTTTCCCGTAGCCCACATCGCCGCACAGCAAACGGTCCATCGGTTGCGCGCGCTCCAAATCGTGCTTCACGTCCACGATGGCGCGATCCTGATCCGTCGTTTCCTGGAACTCGAACGCATCCTCGAATTCTTTTTGCCACGGCGTGTCCACAGGAAACGCGTGCCCCTCCACCGATTTCCGCTCCGCATACAGCCGCAACAATTGCTGCGCCATGTCCGTAACGGATTTGCGCACCCGCGATTTCCGCGCTTCCCACGCCTGCGAACCCAGCCGGTCAAGCCGTGGCTCCGTACCGCCCAGCGATTGATATTTCTGCACCAAATCCAGGCGCGTCAGCGGAACGTACACCTTCGCGTCTTCGGCATATTCAAGCAACAGAAATTCGCCGTTCACACCGTCCACGCTCACTTGTCGCAGTCCCTGAAACCGGCCTATGCCGTGATCGACGTGCACCACAAAATCGCCCGCCTTCAGATCCGAAAAATCGCTGAAGAAGCTCGCATTCTTCGGCCGGCTTCGCGTTCGCGATGGCGCCCCGGCCGTTTCGAATAAATCCGAATTTCCAAAAAGTGCCAGCTTCGCGGAAACAAATTCCACCCCCGCTTCGAGCGGCGCCTTAATCAGCACCGCTGCCGGAACGCTTCCCGCGCTCGATTCATCCGCCAGCCGCGACGCGGTCGCTCCCTGCCCCAATTCCCCCAACCGAAACGGCAACTCGAATTCGTGGCAGAGATCCGCAAGCCGTTCGAGTTCGCCCGTGCTCGCTGCGCTCAGAAAAATCTGCTCGCTGGCGTTCAATCGCGCTTTCAACTCGCCCATGAACGCCGCAACGTTTCCGAGATATCTCGTGGTCGGCCGCGTCGGCAGCGTGAATCGCGACTCGCTCGAGCTTTCCATCGCCAGCTGCTCGAGCCCCAAGCGCGGCAGCGTCTCCTTCGCACGCCGCCATTCCTCATCGTTCAAAATGTAGCTCTCCGGAGGCGCCTCGTCCGGCTCCTCCGCTGCGGCCTCCGCGAATCGCGCGCGATATTTCTCCAACGCCGCATCGAGCGCCGCCGGTTCGTCCTCGATCACCAAAGCATTTTCGCGCAGCCGCAGCAAATTCGATTCGCGCCGGTCGCCCAGAAACGCCCGAAATTCCCACCCGGGAAAGAATCCCGCTGGAACGTCCGGCGCGCGACCTTCCGAATTTTTATGCCCTGCAATCACTGGCGCGCGCAGCCGCTCGAGTTGCTCCGCGCTGCGCGGGCTGTCCGTCAGCGGAAGCAGCGTGACTCGCTCGACCGGACTCGTCGAACGTTGCGTGTCCGTGTCAAATTCGCGCAGCGATTCCAGCGTGTCGCCGAGCAGCTCCAGCCGTACCGGACGCTCCGCCTCCGGAGGAAACACATCCAGAATCCCGCCGCGCACCGCGAACTGCCCCGGCATTTCTACCGTCTCCACCGCTTCGTATCCGACGCTCGCCAGATGCGCGAGCAATTCCTCGCGCGGCACATCCTCGCCTCGCGCCAGCGCCAGCGCCAGACTGCTGTAATACTGCGGCTCGCGCAAACGCAGGACCGCCGCCGTCACCGGCGCAATCACCAAATCCACTTCACCGCTCGTCAAACGCCACAGCGCCGCCGCGCGCGCCTCTGAAATTTCCGGATGCGGTGATTGATGGTCGTACGGGAAGACTTCGTGCGCGGGCAGCACTGTGACTTGCGCGTTCGCGCGGCCCAGTGCGCGCAAAAAGTAAAGCGTCAGCGGCGCAAACTCATCCGCCTTCTGATTCGATTCGACCAGTAGAATTGTCTGCTTCGAAAGCGCTTGGACGGCCAGCGCCGTCAGCAGTGCCTTCGCGGGATCGGTCAGCCCGCTCAGTACTACTTCGCGCTTGTCCGCCGTGGCGGACTTGCCCGCCTGGGCGGCCGCCCCGCGCCGCAAACGCTCGAAGCATTCTTCAACGGCTTGCTGGCGTCCCACGCGGGAAAGCAGCTCGCCGACCAAAGGCAGAATCATGATGGAATTTTCAAAATCTTCTCGATAATCGAGGACGTAGAATACCCCGCCTCCAGCGGCGCCGACACCACGCGCCCGCCCGCTGCTTCCACTTCTTCGCGCCCCACAATCTCATCCGCGCCCCAATCGCTTCCCTTCACCAACACATCGGGGAGCACGCGCGCAATAATCTCCCGCGGCGTGGGCTCGTCAAACAGCACGACGTAATTTACCGCCGCCAGCGCCGCAGCAATTTCCGCGCGCTCGTGTTCCGGAACGACCGGCCGCTTCACACCCTTGTTTTCTTTCACGCTGCGGTCGCTATTGAGCGCCAGCACCAGCACGTCGCCCAGCCCCCGCGCCGCTTCGAGCAACCGCACGTGCCCCGGATGCAGCAAATCGTAGCACCCGTTCGTGAACACGACGCGCTTCCCCGCGCGCTTCGCCTCCGCCACCCGCCGCATCAATTCGTCTTGCCCCACCACTTTCCCCAACTTATCCTCCCGGAGACTGCCTCGCTAGCCCTGTCATCCCGAACCCGGTCGCCCGCTTTTGGCAAACGGCGGTGAGGATCTGCTTCATGTGGAGTGTGGCGCTCTGCCTGCCGCAGGCAGGCTCGACGCCGCTCTCGGCTTCTTACTCCAGGCCTTGTCTTCCCGAGCCACGCGGCCAGGAATCTCCGTCATGCCTTGCATCCAAATTTTAACACGCACCACACTTCGCACGCCGAAATGCTGACGTCCGTTAGCACGCTACCCGGCGCGGCGCAACTATCTCCGGCCGCTCTTTTGCTTTTGTAGCGGCGGCCGTTTACCCTGTGATGCTATACTTTCATCCCGGGCCCGAACGACACCCATGCTGGTGCCGACCGAATGAAACAGATTGCCATAGTTGGCGGAGGGCCTGCCGGCGCCCTTTGCGGCGAAAAACTTGCGAGCGCGGGCTTCCACGTCACGCTCTTTGATGAACATCTCGCCTGGGAAAAGCCCTGCGGCGGCGGCCTCACCCACAAGGCCATCGAGAAATACCCGTTCCTGCTGAACGGCCCGCAAGCCAAAAAAGAAATCCGCATCGCGGAATTGATTTCCAGCAAAGGCCATCGAGCGCGTTTTGAGATGTCGCGGCCCATCGTGATTTATTCGCGCGCCGTGCTCAACGGCCTGCTCCTCGACCGCGCCGCAGCCGCCGGCTGCCAGACGGTTCACGCGCGCGTCACTCAAGTCGAAACCCGCGTGCAAAACAGCGCCGGGCGCGTCACGCTTACCGCCGGCGGCCAGAAACACTCCGCCGACTTTGTTGTACTCGCCGCTGGCGCGCGAAATCAGTTGCTGCCGGACACCACTCCCCTTCGCCCGCAGGATCTCGAGGTCACTCTGGGCTATTTCATTCCCGCGAGAGACGAAATCGTCAAAATCAAATTTCTCGACCGCATGAACGGCTATTTGTGGTCCTTCCCGCGCACCGATCATCTGTCGGTCGGAATCTGCGCGACCATGGCAAAATACACGACATCGAAATTGCGCGAGCTTCTCGACGATTTCGTTCACAAGGAAAAAATTGACACCGAAGGCGCGCGCTTTTACAGCCACGTCCTGCCTTCGCCGGAGTTTGGCACGCTGCGGCACCGGAAAATCGTCGGCCCAAACTGGGCGCTCGCGGGAGACGCCGCTGCGTGCGTCGATCCCATCACCGGCGAAGGATTGTTTTACGCGCTTCGTTCCGGCGACTTGCTCGCGCAAGCCATCATGCAGGGCCAGCCGGAAAGCTATCCGGCGCGCCTGCG
Organism: Candidatus Acidiferrales bacterium; assembly: GCA_035534035.1. Taxonomy (GTDB): domain Bacteria; phylum Acidobacteriota; class Terriglobia; order Acidiferrales; family UBA7541; genus DAHUXN01. The sequence goes on from DATLSS010000061.1 coordinate 4,531, forward strand.
CGCGGAATTTGTCGCTGACCTCGAAATTGCCACGCGCCTTGTGCGCCTCGTTTTTCGCGGCCGATTCCTCGGCGACGCTGTCACCACGCGCATGGTCCAGTTCGCCCGCCGCAGCGCCACGTTTCGCGCCTTGATGTGCGACCTTTTCAGTGGCGCGCAGGACTACAGCACTCTGCGCAAGCGCCTTTGGAAGCAGTTCGGAATCACGATCACGGAATTCGCCAGAGATTTTTTCCATGCTCCGAATCAGCATGAACCGTCCGAGCAAGGAACATTGTGAAAAGGAAAATTGTGAAAAAATCGAAGCGTGTAAAACGGAAGACGTTTATCGAGTCCAAGACGGTGTCGCGCCAGCACAAAATTCCAGGCATCGCAAAAGGCTTGCGGTCCACAATTGAATGTGTAGTTCCATTCGAATGGACTATCGCCGCATACGATTCCACTCTGCCCGCCGTGTTTTCGACTCCGGCAATGATTGGGCTGATGGAACTGGCTGCGGCGCAAGCCATCCGTCCGCATCTCCCCGAAGGGACCATCAGCGTCGGCACAAGAATTGAAGTCGATCATCTGAAGGCCGTCTCGCAGGGCGCGAAGGTCGAAGCCAATGCGCGCCTTGCGGGGACGCGCGGCAGATTCCTTGTCTTCGAGACCGAAGCGCTCTCGGATGGCGCGATAATCGGACGCGGAAAAGTGTTTCGTGCAATCGTGGTCACGGGAAATTTTCACCAAGCAGTCCCGGCACGAGGCTAAATGGCGATTTCGTACGCGCCAGCGCAATTCGGGCGGATGCGCGAACGTTCAACCGTCTCTGCAAAAAGATTTCGTGCGGAAAAGATGAATGGCTAATACGCGGAGCGGTGAGAGGCCGAGCGAGCGCGCGGAGCAGCCGCGGCGACGCGCGGAACCACAGTTGCCATTTTGCGAATCATGGCTAGCACAAGTTTCTTGTCATCATCCGTCAGCGTGGTGCTGTACTTTTTGATGTCCGCGAGAAAACGGATTTCCTCTTCGGAAAGCTCGCCCAGCATTTTCTTCGTTTCACGATCCTGAGCGGTGTCCGCGCCGGGAAAAAAATCCGCGAGGCTGATTTCCATGGCCTCCGCGATTTTCGCCAGCGTTTCGAGTGACGGCACCGTGTGGCCGTTTTCAACGCGCGAAAGGTAGCAGCGCAAAAGACCTGTGCGGCGCTCGATGTCCCCCTGGGAAAGACCGCGATCGTTGCGGTATGACCGGATGACTTCGCCGATATTAACCTTGGGCTTCTCTTTCGGCAATTGCGTCGCTCCTTAGTCAGGGATCGCAGCTTTTCGCTGCGGCATCGTGCTCTCGCTTTTTCAGGTTTTAACCCTGAGGCGGCTGTTATCTTACGCATCAACATGCGGACGGCGCAAGACAATATTTGCGAATATTTTCGCGGAAATAACTACTAAGTACAGCGGAATTCGCCAGTGATTCTGCGCGGCAGCCGGATTACCGGACCGGAGCAGGAACAGGAAAACTAAATCGCCGAAGGCCGGCCTTGTCTTTGGGGGACCGTTTGTCGGTATAGAGCGCTTCGTCGGCGCGCTTGATAAGTTCTTGAGCGGATTCGCCCGGCTGATAATCAGCCCAGCCGCACGCAAACGTGATGCGGATTTTCTCCCCGGCGCATTCAATCTCCAGGCTGTGTAGGCGCGCCAGAACGTGGCGAACTTCTTCGGCGCGGCATTCCGGGAGTATCACCATGAATTCATCTCCGCCCATTCGAGCGGCAAGGTCCGAGCCGCGGATCGCGCGTTGAAGGCAATCACCGAACGAGCGCAGCATCGTGTCACCGGCGTCGTGGCCAAAGCTGTCGTTGCATTGCTTGAGATTGTCGAGATCGAGGAGCAGAACAGTGAGCGGACGTGCGTGACGCCGCGAGCGCGCAATTTCCTCGCCCAGCCGCTGCTCACCCGAGCGTCGGTTGTGCAGATTCGTCAGCGGATCCAGCACGGCTAGCTTGTAGACCTCTTCCGTCAGCAATTCGACTTTCGCGACAGACTCCATTTGATCGGCAAGCTGTCCGCGAATTTTATTGATCTGCGATTGCTGGTAAACGGAATAGACGCTGAAAATCAGCACCAACCCAACGAGTCCGCGCACCGCTTGCGACAAATAGAAAGAATACGTACCTTCATCCACGTGCAGGAGCGAAGGGAATGAAAACGAGGCGACGCCGATCGTCAGCAACAGAATGACAAGCACCGCCGACGACCACATCCACCACTGCTTGCGGTCGAGAGACTTCAGATTCCTGCGGATTTCCGTCGTGTCAGCGAGCGACGGATCCGGGGGAAAGGTCTCGTCAGCCTTCGTTGAAGATGCTTCTCCCATGCCGGCTAGAATTTGAACATGCTTGATAGCATAGGCGAATAGTACTTCGGCAAAATGTGCTCAGGTTCATACCCCTGCGTTGTGTGGCTGATTTGCTGCTTTGAATTTGCTCAATTGCTGCTGGCGGGAGCGATGCCTGAAGTAATCGGCGGGAAAGATATTTGCCAAAAATTGGCCGCGGGTTGAGTGAATTCGACGCCAACCGCCCATTTGCCGTCTTCGGCTTCGCCGATATTGACCACGCGGCACTCTTGATGCTCAGCGGTGCGCTTGTTCACCAGGCGAAGCAATTGGCCTCGGCTTACGCTGGCGCCCAACATCAAAAGACCACCATTAGCGTTTACGGTGAGCATCCGCGCCGGTTCGCGGAAGGCTTCTGATTCACCTTCGAACGCAATTACCTCGACGGGCACAACCAGTTGGAGTCTTTTGCTTCGGCGGCGCGCCCTGCCGCACTGTCTCACTTGGAGTTCCGGTGGATTCATGAAGTACCACAGTAGCGGTGAGCGCTAAACGCGGCAATGGTACGGAGGCGGGAAATGAATGGTACCGCCGTCCTATCGGTGGCAAGGCGGCGGCGTGAAAACCGCGCGAATTGAACGTTGAAGCAAAAAGTGGTGCCGGAGGAGGGGGTCGAACCCTCATGATGCTAAGCACCATTGGATTTTGAGTCCAACGCGTCTGCCAGTTCCGCCACTCCGGCGCGGGAACGATTATACAGGCAGGCGGCAGAAATTCTTCATGTCTGTCTCGCGCGCCCAAGTGTTGCCTTTTTGAGCAACTAAACTGACATATCGGTCTAGGATTAAGACCCCACGCTTGGAGCCCTGAAACCATCGGCCAATCTCCCGGCAGATGTGCGCCTTGCCATCGTGATTGCGTTGCTTATGACTGGAGTTTTCGTGCGCGGACCACTCGTGGCGCGGCGCGCCAGTCAACGGCGCAAACGAATCAGCGCGCGCTGCCGCGAGGGTCGCGATACGAAAAACGCGCAACAGCGTCGTTTCTGGTAAGATTCCGGCGCTTGGCGATGTGAAACGGGACCGAGGAACAAGCGATGGAGCGATTCGATTTGCTGGTGATTGGTTCAGGCCCTGCGGGAGAAAAAGGCGCCGCGCAGGCTGCGTATTTTGGCAAACGTGTCGCACTGATCGAGCGCGAGGCAGTCGTTGGCGGCGCCTGCATCAATACCGGCACGGTACCGAGCAAGACGCTGCGCGAATCGGCGCTGTATTTTTCCGGTTTGCGGCAGCGCGGAATTTACGGCATCGACTACTCGTTACGCGCAGGGCTGACGGTGAAAGACTTCATGCACCACAAAAACGAAGTCGTGACAGAAGAGCGAAAGAAGATTGCGCGCAACCTCGCGTCGCATGGAATCGAATTCATCCGCGGCATGGCGGCGTTCGAAGGTGCGCACACGGTGATGGTGAGCTCCAGCGCGGGAATCCGCCGGCTGCACGGAGACGCGATTCTGGTCGCCACGGGTTCGCGGCCTCATCGAGCGCCGGAAATTCCTTACGACGACCAATTCATATTCGATTCGGATTCGATTCTGACGATGGATCGCATTCCAGAGAGCCTCATCGTGATAGGCGGCGGCGTGATCGGCTGCGAATATGCTTCGATTTTCGCGGCGCTGGGTGTGAAGGTTGCACTGGCGGATGGGCGCGACAGGCTGCTTCCCTTCCTCGACAAGGAAATCGCCGAACGGTTGCGAACGAAACTCGACAGCCTGAAAGTGCAATTTTATTTCGGTGAGCGCATGGCGAGAATCGAGCGCACCAGCAGCGGAATCCACATGACTTTTGAATCGGGAAAGTCGCTCGACGCGGAAACGGCGCTTTTTGCGGCGGGACGGCGCGGGAACATCGACGGTTTGAATTTGGAGGGTGCCGCAATAAGCGTAAATTCGCGCGGCTTGATTGTTGTGAATGAAAATTATGAAACGAGCGCGCCGGGCATCTATGCCGCGGGCGATGTGATCGGTTTTCCCGCGCTGGCGTCGACGTCCATGGAGCAAGGACGGCTGGCCGTGTGCCACGCGTTTGGATTTCAGTACAAACAGAAATTGGCGTCGATGATGCCTATGGGCATTTACACGATTCCCGAAATTTCCGCTGCCGGGGAGACCGAGGAATCGTGCCAGGAGAAAAAGATTTCGTACGCCGTGGGACGGGCGAACTACGCTAACAACGCGCGCGGAATGATCGTGGGCGATACGACAGGAATGTTGAAGTTGATTTTCCGCCGCGACGACAAGCGCATCGTCGGCGTACACATGATCGGAGAAAACGCCACCGAACTTGTGCACATCGGCTCGGCAGTGATGGAAATGGGCGGCACGCTCGACACTTTCATCGAACTGGTGTTCAATTACCCGACGCTTTCGGAAACGTACAAATATGCCGCCTACGACGGGCTCGGGAATCTGGCGGGACATAAAATGCGCGAGGGATGACGGAAGAACCATGGTTCGTGACTCGGTTGCGTGACGCGGGGTAAAACAGTCTCAATTATTGAGGAGAGGCGATGAGAAAACTCCTGATTTGTGCAAGCGTGTTTGCCATCGGATTTTTTGCAATTGGGCCGAGCGCTTCGGCGCAGGAAAAGTCGGAACCAATTTTGTACACGTATGTCGCGCTATGGAACGTGCCCCGAGCGCACTGGGGCGGCATGGATCAATTCGCCCAGAGCATGACCGCGACTCTCGACAAGCTGGTTGATGACGGCACGCTGACCGGCTATGGGTCCGCTGATCCGGTGGTGCACACCCAAGATGGGCCGACGCATTTGGACTGGATGCAAGCAACCAGTGTCGCCGGGATTTTGCGCGCTCTCGATGCAATGAAAGAGGCGGACATGGCAAGCCCCGTTCTCGCCGACGCGCGGCATGAGGATGAGTTCCTGCGTTCCACGATTCATCGGTATAAAGCCGGAACCTACCAGCACGCATATTTGTGGGTGGGCTCGTTCGCAATCAAGTCAGGCCACGTGGACGATTGGAGCCAGAATTTCAAGACGTACATGGCTCCTGAACTGGACAAATTAGTCGAAGATGGAACGCTCGCCGGCTACCAGCTCGATACGCAACTCGTGCATGAAGGCGATACGAACACACTCGATTACGCATTCGTGACCACGCATCCCGACGGAATTGACAAGGTGCAGGCCATGATTCGCCAACTCGAAGGAAAAAATCCAGCGATCGGCGGCTCATTCGACTCGTGGGAACGCGATAAGGGCCATTCCGATTCGATCTCGTTGGTAACGTTGATGAAGACGAAGTAACTGCTGCAGTAAGTAACTCGCAAACACAAATGCAAGTGCTTCTCGCGATTTCAACAGAGCGATAGCGATTCGAGCGTTAGCTGAAAAACGAAGGCGCGCTAGTTGGTGGGGTTGCGGGGGAATTTTAGATACGGAAGCCGGACACCGTTGATGACGATTTGGTCCGCGCGAATTGATGCGGGCGGTTCGAAACCCGCGTCGCCGCTGCTGGTTACGAAATCGTCCTGATCGACTCCGTCGCCGCTCACCCCGAGCCCGCCCACAAGTTGCCCGCTGACGTAAATCCCTTCACTCCCCGGAAAAAATACGATGCCGCTTTGGTTAGGCCCCGCAGGTTGTAAGCCTTGCGTGCAGGGATTGGCGACATCGTTGGTGTAGAGCGCGAAAAAGGGCCCGGCTGCGGTGCCGTCAATACCGGACGGAAAAAATGGCTGCGCGCCGAAGCTGATCGTGCGGCTCGTCACAGCCGTGCCGAGAGGAATTCCCGGAAGGTCCAAAGGGGAGCGCGCGGCGCTGTTGAAGTAAACCATGTTGCGCGCCTTGGTGGCGGCGACGTCGACGCTGAAAACGGTGGCGTCGGTCATGCGATAGACGGCGATGAGCGTGCCGTCGAGATCGGCGACCGCGATAACCATTTTTGCGCGCGAACCATCCGGCAGGCGAATGATTGCGTGCGTCTGATTCGCCGTGTTGACCGCAGCCATGACGATTTGATTGACCTGCTGCGACGAAAGGCCGCCAAGCGGGCCGGGGTTGGGACCGACGAGATACCCTTCTGGCGCTGGCTGCGGGCTGGGAACCGGCCCGACAAGGTATGTGCCGCCTGCGGCCGATCCCGAGGACGTTCCGGATGGCAACGTAGTCTGATTCACGAATGGCAACGCGATACCGTCGATGAAAACAACTCCGGGAGCGGCGGGCGAAGGGCCGAAGCCATTGCTCGTAGCCGCCGAAAACGCAGCAAACTCCGCGGCACTTGCCTGCGCACCCGCCACACCGACGCCACCGAGAAGCACGCCATTTTTAAAAATCGGCACGCCGCCGGGATTGACGGCGTTCGGGTCCGAATCATTTACGTCGGCTTTGCCGGTTGCGACGCCCAGGCCGGGATTTGCTCCGTCGATCGAGCGCGCGGGAGGAATCGATTCGCCGGGATTGAAATTCGTGCTCAAAGTACAACCGCGATTCGTGTTCTCGATGCCGTAGAGCGCGGCATTCGCGGTGTCGGTGACACCCGGAGGAAAGTGGATTCCGCTGATGAAGCGCACCGTGCGCGAGGAAAGCGGAGCCTGATCGTTGCTGAAAAATGCGGCGGTGCGCGCAAGAGAAACGGCGAGCTCGTTGGTGTCGACGGTCAGACTGAAATTCCCGATGCTGCTCGGCGAGAACCCGGGCTTCTGATAAACGGCGAGGATGTCGCCTTCGCGATTCGTCACCGCAACCACGTAGGGGACATTGACTGCCGCGGCGGCGGCCTGAACGATGGCCTGCACGTCGGCGGCAGATAATTCCGCAACGACCGGCGGAGGCGGGCCCGGCGAATTCGACGACGAACTGGTGCCACCGCACGATACGAGAGCGCCACCAACGAAAATCGTGCACGATATCAAGAGCAAGCGTTTGAAATAGCAAACCATTTGTGACTCGTGAAGCATCAAGCCTCGCGACGAAGTGTGAAGTTGGTATCACATCCGCAAATCCGACTCAAGGTACATCGAGGGA
>DATLSS010000062.1:0-19110 GCA_035534035.1 Candidatus Acidiferrales bacterium
GAATACTTGGCGACGGTCCTCCCCGGTCTCGCCGAAACTTCCATCCATCGCCTGCCCCAGCTCACTCCGACCGCCTGGGCCTCACAAAACCGCTAATCTCCACGCCCGCTGTCAACCATGGCTTTGCTCTGACGCATACGGTGGATTACTTCCAGATGGACGACCGTGAAGTATTATTACGTCAAGGAGTAGGAAACCGTGACCACGCGTAAACACAAGGTTCACACTCAACTCGGCCGAGCCGCGATCCCGATCTTTGCCGCCAGTGAGCGCATCAACCAGATTCTGATCGAACATCTTGACCCTGCCGCGTGGAGAGCCACGCCGCCCGGCAAGGTACGCGCCATTGCAGCGATCTTCACGCACCTGCACAATGTCCGCTGCAAGTGGGTCAGGCTTACCGCTCCGCACCTGAAGGTTCCACGACAGCTCGACCGCGCGCACTGCACCCAGCGGCAGGCCCGTGCGGGATTGGCCGAGAGCGCCGCTCGCTGTGTGGAGATGCTCGCTGAAGCGCTCGGCGGTAGTGGCGGCCGCGTCGAGAAGTTTCGCAGAGACGGGTGGGCTCGGCCTTGGCCGGTTGGCCCGGAAATGCTGTGCTACATGCTTTCCCACGAAGCCCACCATCGCGGGCAGGTGTGTATGCTCGCGCATCAGCTCGGATTCCCGTTGCCAGTCGACGTGGCGGCCGGGATCTGGAATTGGGAAAAGCTGTGGAAAGAGTGCGGGTCGCCTGGCGGCCCCGGCGACGATTCTTAGGGAATCCCTTGCAGATTGAGCCACCAAGAAACCGCGAAAAATGTGGACAAAAATGCGCAGGTAACGTATCGTTGTCGTTTGTCTTTTAACCGGGAGGGCACGCAGGACAGATGCGCACGTATATTCCGAGGGGCCGGGACGTCGAGGAGCTGACAGCCGGCAAAGATTGGTTTGTGATTGACGCGACGAACCAGGCGCTGGGACGGCTGGCCGCACGCGTCGCGAGCATTTTGATTGGCAAGGACAAGCCGCGATACACGCCGCACCTCGATTGCGGCGACCACGTGGTGGTGGTCAACGCCGAGAAAATTCGTCTGACGGGCAATAAAATCGACCAGAAAATCTATCGCACGCACAGCGGCTATCCGGGCGGCTTGAAGGAAGTGCCGATCAAGCGCCTGATGCCGCAACGCGCCGACTTCGTGATTCGCGAGGCGGTGCTGGGCATGTTGCCGAAAAACAAATTGCGCGCGCGCCGCGCGAAAAAGCTGCGCATTTATATCGGCGAGGAACAGCTTGCACGTCACGCAGGCCAAACGCCGCAGAAGCTAGAAAACAAAAAATAGCGACACGTTGCGCTTGCCGGTTGCGAAATAGGATTCAGAGCAGAATTTCCGGAGGGATTTTTGGGAACGTCGCCAAATTCGGATGAGGGTGCGGGAAAGCAATTTTTCGGCACAGGCCGGCGCCGCGAGTCGGTAGCGCGCGTGTACATTAAGATGGGCTCGGGCAGGTTTACGGTAAACGGGCGCGCGGTCGAGGATTATTTCAAGAACGTGGCATGGCTGACGACGGCGGTCGAGCCGTTGAAGTTCACGGAGACTGTGCAGCAGCTGGACGTAAAGGCGACGGCGAAGGGCGGCGGAGTTGGCGGACAGGCCGGCGCGGTGCGCATGGGACTTTCGCGCGCGCTGTCTGTGTTCAACGCGGAGCTGCGGCCTGGGCTGCGAAAAAATGGTTTTCTGACGCGCGATTCGCGCATGAAAGAGCGCAAGAAGTACGGGCAGAAAGGCGCTCGCCGTCGCTTCCAGTTCAGCAAGCGGTAAACGGAAGTGGCAAGTTGCAGAATTTTTTTTGCAGTCCGTGAGCTGGGATTTCGAGTTGAGGTTGAGCGAAGAATTCTTCGGCATAATCTAAGGTCCAACGTTTCGCATCGGCCGTCAGTAAATAATCGCGAGCGATTGGCCTAATTCACGGCCGGCAAGGTACCGGCAAAAAAGGATGCTGTTCCGGTTCGCGAAATAGCAAACCGGGATCGAAGCATCCATCCAACGAGGAGGAAAATTGGTAGAAATCACGATGAAGGAATTGCTGGAGGCTGGAGTGCATTTCGGCCACCAGACCCGCCGCTGGAATCCGAAAATGAAGGAATACATTTTCGGCGAACGCAATGGAATCCACATCATTGACCTGCAAAAAACCCTGAAAATGTTTCGCGATGCGTCGCGGCAAGTCAGCGACCATGCGGCGCGCGGAAAATCCATCCTGTTTCTTGGCACAAAACGTCAGGCGCAGGAAGCGATTGCCGAAGAAGCCAAGCGCTGCGGAATGTTTTATGTGAATCATCGTTGGCTGGGCGGCACGCTGACGAATTGGGCGACGCTGCAGAAATCGATCAAGCGCATGAAGCTGCTGAAGTCGATGGTGGAGGACGGGCGCGTGGCGACGTTGCCGAAGAAAGAAGCGGCGCGGCACGATCGCGAGTTGAAACACTTGAACCAGAATTTCGAAGGCGTTGAGAACATGAACACGCTGCCCGATTTGATGTTCGTGATCGACCCGAACGCGGAAGTGAACGCAGTGAAAGAAGCGCGGCGCATGGGCGTGCCGGTGGTGGCGATCGTGGATACCAATTGCGATCCGGATCTTGTCGACTGGGTGATTCCCGGAAACGACGACGCGTTGCGCGCGATACGCCTGTTCACGTCGAAAATTGCGGACGCGGTTCTTGCCGGGCGCGAGCAATACGAGCAGACGCAAATCGCCGACCAAAAAGCGGCCGAGGGCGCAGAGGGCGGAGAAGAGGGCGTCGAGTACGTTGATACCAGCGCTTACGAGCAGTACGAAAAGCAGGAAGGCGATTTCGTGGAAGGTGAGCCCGTGGCGGAAGCGCTTGCCGAAGAAGCGCCTGCCGAGGAACCTCCAGCTGTGGATATCGCGAAAGATGGCGCCGCATAGCGCGGAACGCCTCTGCAGGTTTCAAGATCAGCGGACAATTTTGGAAATAATTCGGAAGGATACGAATCAGAAAATGGCGACACCGGAAAACACACCCAATATCCCGGCCCAACTCGTGAAAGAGTTGCGCGAGCGCACCGGCGCAGGGTTTGCCGCGTGCAGAGAGGCGCTCATCGAAGCGAAGGGCGATCTTGATCAGGCGACCACCATTCTGCGTAAGAAGGGACAGTCAGCCGCGCAGAAAAAAGCGCAGCGCACCACTTCGGAGGGGCTTGTCTCGAGCTACATCCACGCGGGCGGGAAGATCGGCGTGCTGCTGGAAATAAATTGCGAGAGCGATTTCGTGGCACGCACGGAAGATTTTCAAAGGCTTTGCCACGATGTGGCGATGCACGTTGCAGCGCTGGACCCGCGCTTCCTGCGGCGCGAGGAAGTAACGCAGCAAGTGCTCGATCGTGAGCGCGAGATCTACAAGGAGCAGGCGCGTGCGACCGGGAAACCGGACGCAGTACTTGAAAAAATCGTCAGCGGTAAGATGGAAAAATTCTACGAAGAGAATTGCCTCTACGAGCAGCACTTCATTCGCGACGAAGGCCTGACGGTGAAGGAACTGATTGACCTGGCGATCGGCAAGCTCGGCGAAAACATCGCCGTGCGCCGATACGCGCGATTCAAAGTGGGAGAGTCGGATGGCGCGAGCGCCGCGGGGGCTGGTCCGGCGAGCGGCCAAGATTCAGCGGGACCCCGAGACGCCTCACCTGCGCCGGCAACTACCCCGGCAAAGCCGTCCCCTTCGGACTCCTAAAGTCTCAGGGCTGATCCTGCAAAAGCTATTTTGCGGTCGACACAATGCCGCGCAGACGTGTGTGCCCGCGATGAAAATCTCTGTTAGAATGCGTGGGAACTGCGAACGCCAGTTCTCCAGTACAAGATCAAGATATAGAGACGGGAAACACCAAGAGATGCCCACGCCGAAAATTGCCGCCAACGTTAACGCAAGAGCTAGCGCGAAAACTAACGTGAAAACCGGAGACGGACACGGGCCCGTCTATAAGCGAATCGTTTTGAAGCTTTCCGGCGAATCATTGCAAGGTCCGCTGAGCTCGGGCATTCACGCGGAAACGGTGGCGGGGATTGCCAAGGAATTAAAAGAAGTGAATGCGCTGGGCGTCGAAGTGGCCATCATGGTGGGCGGCGGAAATATTTTTCGCGGCGGGCGCCAAAAGTCGTTCACGATTGACCGCGCGACGGGCGATTACATGGGCATGCTCGCGACGGTGATCAACGGGCTGGCGCTGCAAGACGCACTCGAAAAACTCGGATGCCACACGCGATTGCTGAGCGCGATCGAAATGCATCAAGTGGCCGAGCCGTTTATTCGCCGTCGCGCGACGCGGCATTTGGAGAAAAAGCGCATCGTGATTTTTGCGGCGGGCACCGGCAATCCCTATTTTTCAACGGACACCGCGGCGGCTCTGCGCGCGATGGAAATCAAGGCGCAGGTGATTATGAAAGCGACGCGCGTCGACGGCGTGTATGACGCTGACCCTGAAAAAGTGAAGGGCGCGCGGATGTTCGAGAAGATTTCTTACCTCGACGTGATTCAAAAAGGGCTTTCGGTGATGGATTCGACGGCGATCTCCCTGTGTATGGATAATAAAATGCCGATCCTGGTTTTCAATATGAATGTGCCGGGGAATTTGCAGCGCGTGGTGATGGGCGAGAAGGTTGGGTCGATGGTTACGGTGTGAAAAGACACTCGGGAGACGAAAAGCGAAAATCGAAAAACGAAAGTCGCAGAGCAAGCAGATTCACCGCAGACGCGCAGAGAACGCAGAAAATGCGGGGCTACGACATAGAAGCGTGAGGTTGAACTGATGACCACGATTGCGAATACAAAAGACGCGCTGGCGCAGGCGAAAACGCGCATGGAAAAAGCGGTCGAGGATTTTCGCAAGGACTTGGCGGGCGTGCGAACGGGCCGCGCGAACACGGCGCTGCTCGACAGCATTCGCGTCGATTATCACGGGACGCCGATGCCCATCAATCAACTCGGCTCGCTTTCGGTTCCCGACCCGACGATTATTACGATTTCACCGTGGGACCCCACGGCCGTACCGTTGATCGACAAGGCGATTCGCACTTCCGATCTGGGGCTCAATCCGACTTCGGACGGCAAAGTGCTGCGCGTGCCGATTCCGTCGCTGACGGAGGAGCGTCGTAAAGATTTGGTGAAGATGATTCACAAAGTTCTGGAGAATCATCGCACGGCGGTGCGCAATATCCGGCGCGACATCAAGGAAGCCGTCGAGAAGCTCGAAAAGGAAAAGAAAATCAGCGAGGACGACAGGAAGCGCGCGCTCGATGAACTGGAGAAGCTGACCCACGCGGAGACGAAGAAGGTGGAGGACTTGTCCGCGACGAAGGAAAAAGAAGTGATGGAAATAAAGTAAGAATTTTGCAGTGACACCGCAAGCCTGCGGCTGTTCTCCGAAAAACACCTTGTACGTTGAATGATTGTCAATTCTTGCGCGAAAGGCGGAGCTGCTTTAACACTGCGAGGAGCGAGATGACGCGGCGGGCGTCGGCGGGATGCGCGCCGAAGCGGGATGACTGATACATTTCGGTGATCTCAGCGACGGGCCCGGCGAATTCTGGAACGCGAATCGAGGCGGCGAATTCGAGCGGCGTTTGCGCGGCGGATTTGCGCCAACCGCGGCGCTCGAGCAGGCGCAGCATCTGGCGATACTCGAAAGCAGCCAAGTCCGGCGGCAATTTGCCTTCGCGGTGCGCGCGCAGGCTCCAACGGATGGCGACGAACCCGCCCATGGCGCGTCCGCGAAAATAAAGCAGCATCAGCAGCAGAAACACAAGCGCGACCGGAAGCGAGTATGGCGAATTCGACAGGCGCGCCTGCCAGAGTTTCAAGCGGTCGATCGTTTCGCGGCGCTTTGTCTGATAATACTGCGAGGCGCGGTCGGACCACGCGCGCGACGATTCGTGAATGTTGCGAGCCAGCGAAAGCTGGTGCGCGAAATCGTAGTTGATGATCCACTCATTCCAGCTGAACTGAAACCAATCCCAATACATCCCCAGCCGCGCGAACGCGCCGTTATGTTTATCGTCTCCCGGCGGCGTGGGATCAAAAGTGATCCAGCCGTAGCCGGGAAAGTAGGCCTCGACCCAACTGTGCGCGTCGCTGGCGCGAACGATGTAATCGTGCGCCAGGTCGTTATATTCGCCGGCAAGAAATCCTGTGGCGTAACGCGCCGGAATGCCCAGCGTGCGCAACATGACGACCATGGCCGAGGCAAAATATTCGCAGTTGCCAGCGCGCTTGACGAAAAGAAAATACGCGAGCGGATCGTGATGACCCATGTCGGATAGATCGAGCGTGTAGCCGAATCGCGTGCGCAGGTACAGCGCGATGTTCGCGGCTTTGTCGTATGGCGTGGGAGTGTGCGCGGTGATTCGCTCGGCAAGCTGTTTGATACGCGGATCGAGTTTGGGCAGTTGCAAATAAGTAGAGGTGATTGCCGGCGGGTACACCGCAGGCGCGTCGCGCAATTGTTGAATCGGGACCGTGGGAATTTGCGAGACAGCGTCGTAGTGCGTGGCCGCCACATTGTGGAAGGGATTAAGGACTGCGCCAGTGCGAGTGAAGATCAAATAATTTCGCGCGCCCGAGCGATTACCGCTTCCAAGATCCGATCCGAAGCGTCCCCAGACAGTCGCGGGATTCGCGGCGAGGAAAATCGCGTCCGTGGCGATGGGCTGCATCAGCACGGTGTAGCGCAGCAGATAAAAAGACTTCGGAGGAAGTGCCGGTACGCTCAATTGGTACGCGCCGGAGCCGCCCGGAATGACCATAACGGAATCAGTCTGCGGCGTGAACCAGCGCGTGCCGTCAAAATTTGTGAGGACCATGCCGCGCCAGTGAATTTCCTGCGCACGCGCCGCGTCTCCCTGCACGCGAATGCGCATCACGACCGCGCTGCTCTGTTTGATCACACCGATTTCGCCGAGCGCGACGTCGTCGGTGAAGCCGGTCATCAATGTGGGCTGAAGATTGAAAGCGCTCATGTAGCCGGCGGTGAAGCGCGGGATGAGGAAAAAAATCACTCCGCCTATCACCAGCGCGCTTGCGGCGATGAGCCCCGATGTAAGTCCCAGAGCGCGATGCAGGCGGCGCGCCGCGGTGCTTCCCGGATCGAGCGACGGAGAAACGGCGCCTTCGGAGCTGCGCCGAATTTCGAGGCCGACGAAACTCGAAACGGCGAGCAGGAGAAACATGGCCAGCGCGACAAGGAACGCCGTGTTGACCGTGAGAATGGCCGACGCCAGCATCGCGGCGAACGCAAGAAGCGCGAGGAAAATGTAGTCGCGCACGGTGCGGGAGGAATAAAGGCGGACGAGCGACGCAAAAATCAACAAATGAATCGCGGCCAGCAGCGCCGAGTAGAGCAGGGGATTAGGAGTTCCGGCGGCCAGGTCGCGCGACAAAATCCAGAGGTCGATGGGAAAGAATACAAAATAAGCGAGCACAAGCGCGGTAGCGTTGCGATGCGTGAGTTCAGGACCCAGCCCGCGCAAAATGCGCAGGCCCTTGTACCCGAGGGCGATGGGTGCCGCAATCGTTGTGACCAGGTCAAGTTTCCCCGTGGCGATGAGTGCAAGAATGCCGATGGCGACCAGCAGGAAAAGCGAAACTTCGAAATAGCGCTGGATGACGGGAAGCGGCTCCGCTTTAGGGTCCGGCGTGGCTGAGAGGGCATGAGCCATCCAACAATTTTAACATTGCGCCGCGGTGGGAAATTGAGTTGCGAACGATGCCGGAGCGAAGGCGTTACTGGGCTAATGCGTTGATCGCGGCGCGGGCGATTTTTTGCGTCGCGCTCGATATGGGCAGACGCGCCAGTTTCGCGAGCGGCAAAGCGCGGCAGTCTGGACGCTTCGGCAGGCGCGCGACGCGCGCGAGGAAAGGCGAAAGTGTGATTTTACGGAACGTAACGCTGTGCGCCGCCACGGGCAGCGGCGTCAGCGGCTGATTTGGCATTCCCAGAGAGGCGCGCAGATGCTCGGCGAGTTCATTTGCGACGCCATTGGCACGAACGTCGACTGAATAATTGGCCGAACCGCGAGCCGGGTCGTGTGCGGAATTACCGGTGCCCGTGATGGCGACAGCGGGGAATTGCCACAGGCGCGAAAACAGCACCGAGTCGTGTGCGCCCGGAATTTTTGTGAGCAAGGTATGCCCCCGCGAATCGACAAGAACCGCTGCGGCGATGTGGACGTTTGCCGACGCACGTTTCTGATGTGCAGCGGGCAATTTTTCCGCAATGCCGAGGGCGCGGGCTTTGCAGTGGCGCGCGATGGGACAAGCGGCGCAATTGGGCGAACGCGGCGTGCAGATTGTCTCGCCGAGTTCCATCATGGCCTGGTTCCAGTCGCCGGGTGCGCGCGATGACAGAAGTGTTTGCGCCGCGGCTGCAAGTTTGCGCCATGTTTTCGGCGCGCGCAGATCGCCGCGCACAGCGAGCAGGCGCGCGAGAACTCGTGCGACGTTGCCGTCGAGCGCCGCGAGTGGCACGTCGTATGCGATGCTGAGAATCGCGGCGGCGGTGTAGTGGCCAATGCCGGGAAGCGCGAGCGCTCGCTTCAGGTCTTGCGGAAATTGCGCTCCGTGATGCTGGATGATTTGCTTTGCCGCGCGATGCAAATTGCCCGCGCGGCTGTAATAGCCGAGGCCCGCCCAATATTTCAGGACTTCGCTTTCCCGCGCTCGGGCGAGGTCGCGAATATTCGGAAAGCGGTCGAGGAAACGTTCGTAGTAGGGCAGCACGGCAGCGATGCGCGTTTGCTGAAGCATGATTTCCGCGAGCCAGATGCGATACGGGTCGCGCCCGCGCCGCCAGGGAAAATCGCGCCGATTCGCGCGATACCAGGCAAGGAGATTGCGGCGGAGGGGTGCGAGTTGGCGGGGTGAGAGACTCATCGCGAGACTGGGCTATTCTTATACTATGCGCGCAATCTTGCGGGCAATGAGCGCCGCGTGTATTATCGCCACGAAATGAAAGCTGTGAATTTTGCTGTGCGGCATCCAAATTCATCTGAGCAGAGGCCTCTATGAAACGCACCGCCCTGACGTTGGCTCTGATTCTTCTGTGCGCTCCGCTCGCCGCTGCGCAGGATTGGGCGCAAGCGAAAGTGGAAAAATCGCCGCGCCACCGCGAATGGGTGACGGTCAAGCACGGCGATCGCGCCGTCGAGACTTTTGTCGTTTATCCCGAATCCGCGTCCAAGACCCCCGTAGTGTTGATCATTCACGAAATTTTTGGCATGACGGATTGGGTGCAGGACCTCGCCGATCAGGTCGCCGCGGCCGGCTACATCGCCGTCGCGCCCGATTTGCTCTCCGGCATGGGTCCAAACCGCGGGCGCAGCACGTCCTTTGCGCAGGGCCAGGCGGTTGAGGCGGTGAGCCATTTGAATCCAGCCCAGATTACGGCGGACCTCAACGCTGTCGCGGACTATGCACTGAAGCTTCCTGCTTCGAGTGGCAAACTCTTCGTCGCGGGATTCTGCTGGGGCGGCGGGCAAAGCTTCCGCTTCGCCACCAATCGCTCAGATCTGGCCGCGGCGTTCGTCTTTTACGGCCCGCCTCCGGACAAGGACGCGATGGCCCGCATCAAAGCCCCCGTCTACGGTTTCTATGCCGGCAATGATGCGCGCATCGGCGCCACGATTCCTGATGCGATTCAGGAAATGAAAGCCGCAGGAAAGAAGTACGAACCCGTCACTTACGACGGCGCCGGCCACGGCTTCATGCGTGCTGGCGAAGCGCCGGACGCGTCCGACGCCAACCGCAAAGCCCGCGATGAAGCTTGGGCGCGCTGGAAGAAGCTCATGGCCCAGCACTGAGGTTCCTCAACAGTTGGTCGACATCACAATTTTGGCGCTCAGCGAAGCAGAAATCGGAAAGGGACGTACTCCCTAAAATGGACACGACTTAGTGGGTGCGCAGGGTAAGACGCGCGCGAAGATGGAGTTCTCTGACGCGCAAGGGAGGCCTCGCACACAAACGTTTCTCGACTCGAGCGGTGCGCCGCAGCTCCGGTTCTCGGGCACGGGGAATTCAAGCATCTCGATGGGTCTCAACCGTTAGGCTCTCCAAGGATTTCGCTTCTCGACGACGTGCGAGGATTTGAGTTGGACCTTGGAAGCACAGACCCTAGCAGGAGCGCTGCTTCGATCGTCATGTATTATAAGGTCAAGGAGAGCCGGGTCATTTGGAAGGCCCCATAGTGCAGGGACCAATCTGGCCGGAATTGCTGGGATTTTTTCCGCGCACGCGTCGTCGGCCGAGAGCAACAAACGGCTGACCAAATCTTCATAGCCTCAGAGCGAATCGAGGAAAATGAAGTAGGAGGAGGCCCAGAGCGACGTGGGTATGCTGCCTTGCGGCTGATTGGTGATGACGATTTTGAAGCCTTCGGATTGCGTCGCGACTGTTTCCAGAAATGTTGAGCGAGGGCCTTCGCGCCGCGGCTGGATGTAAGCGAGTTCGCACAGCACGTCGTAGATGATGTCGCCGGCGGCGGTCATTGGCGTGGACATGCCGGGCGTGCAGAATTGCATCACGGCGCGCGCTTCGTAAAAGTGCCAGGCGATACATGCGGCGAGCGAAACGGCGCGCTCGAAACGTTTGTTCTGTTCTTTGTTCTGCTCCTCGACGCGGGCGCTTTCGCGTGACGCACTCGCTTCACGCGAAGCCCTTGCCTCCCGTGATGCGCTTCCCTCGTGCCGACGCGAATCCGAGTGGGGTTCTGCGGTTTTGCTCATTTCAGGCTCGGCGTAGCCGATGAACGAATCGAGCGCCAAAACAAGCCTTCGTTCGTCTTCGCGGGCGAATTCGCGGGTTTTCAGCGCGCCCGATTTTGCGGAAGCTTTCCAATCAACGAAACGCGCGCTATCGGTGGATAAATAATCTCGAATCGAATACAGGTCGTGGCCGCGCCCGCGATGCAAGGTTTCAATTTCGCCGGTGAGCAGCGGAAGGATTTCGTAAAACTCATCCGTCGGCTCGATGTGCGGGTAAACCACAAGCTCCATCTGTGAATCGACGTGACGCGTTTTTTCGAGGAAGCCAAACGGGAACTTTGTGCGAATGCCAAAGGCGCTCTGCCGGTAGATGCCGCGCCGAGGGAAAAGCAATTCAACTTTCTGCCGCGCGGCGCTTTCGTGCGGGATGTAAGGGAAATAAACGGGACGCGAGAGAATCTCAGCGCCCGTTTTTTCGCCGGTGCCAACGACGCGCAAGGAAAACGAAGGCATCATGTTCTTTTCGTTGCGGACTTCGACGGTCGCGAGAATCGGCTGGCCCGCGAAAACGTGCTCGGGCAACTCGATATTCAGTTCAAGGCCCGTCAGCACTACGCGCGAGATGATTCCTGAGATTAGAATTCCCGCCAGAAGGCAGGCGAGAATCATGAACAGCAGATTGTTGCCGGTATTGATTGCGGCGAGAACAATGACGAAAACCGCAGCGAGATAAACGATGCCTTCACGCGTCAGCCGGTAATCGACCTGATAGAGAAGCCAGCGCAGGCTGGTGCGGCGCGCCATCTTCGGCACGATGGCGATGGCGACCCATCCGGCCATCAGCAGAGCGAGCACCGCGGATAATGCGGCGAAAATTGTGTGGCCCGTCTCCGCCATTGCCGCGGAATAAAGCGCGAGAAGCAGCGCGAGGCCAAGCGTCACCATGGCGGCGGCGAAATTGCGCCAGCCGGGCTTGTCGCGCTCGCGCCACCAGTTCAACATTCGCGATGCGGCCATTGGATTAGAGCGGGACGCGTGTGGTGTCTATGATTTCGGCGAGAATCGATTCCGCCTGCTCGGATTTCTTGCGCGTCGAAGTGTAACGCGAGCTGACCACCACGCGATGCGCGAACACGGGCAGGATCAGCTTCTTGAAATCGTCCGGCAGGCAATAATCGCGGCCTTCAAGAAAAGCGCGCGCCTGTGCCCCTCGATGGAGCATGACGGCCCCGCGCGGGCTGACGCCGAGGCTCAATTGCTCCGACTGGCGCGTACGTTCCACAATTTCCAGAGCGTAGTCGAGCAGGCTGTCGTCGACGCGTACGCGAATCACCGCATCCTGCATCGCGAATACTTCCGAGGCGTCCATCACTGGGGGAACTTCTTCGACGGCCGCGGATCCATTGTTGCGCAGAATTTGCTTTTCGCTCTCTCGCGCCGGATAGCCCATGCGGATGCGCATCAGAAAACGGTCGAGTTGCGATTCGGGCAAGGGATACGTGCCGTGATGCTCGATGGGATTCTGGGTGGCGATCACCAGAAAGGGCTGCGGCAAAGGATGCGTATGATTATCTACGGTGACCTGCGATTCGTTCATCGCTTCCAGCAGCGCGGATTGCGTTTTCGGCGTGGTGCGGTTGATTTCATCGGCGAGCACAATATTGGCGAACAGCGGCCCCGGCTTGAATTCGAATTCCTCGCGCTTGGGGTTGAAGACGCTGATGCCGATCACGTCGCTCGGCAGCATATCGGAAGTGAATTGGACGCGCTGGAATGAGCAGCGAAACGCGCGCGCAATCGTGTGCGCCAAAGTGGTTTTGCCCGTGCCAGGAACGTCTTCGATCAGCAGATGGCCGCGCGCCAGCAGCGTGACCAGCGCCAGTTGGATGACTTCTTCCTTGCCCTTGATGACGCGCCCGATGGTTTGCTGAATCTGGGCAAGCTGCGAGTTTGTGGGGGTGACCGTGGTTTCCAATTTGTCTATCCTTCTGTGCGATAATCTTGTGCAATAATATTTGCTGCGGGCGATTAGCTCAGTTGGTTAGAGCGCTCCCCTCACACGGGAGAGGTCCAAGGTTCAAGTCCTTGATCGCCCACCATCACCAACTGCTAATTTTGCCATCATCTCGTTATTCGCGCGGAAGCGTGAGCGGCTGGCTGTGCTCAATTGACCATCAGATTCCAGCGCCAGTTCCGGCTGCGACGGGCAGTCTCTTGTTGTGCAGTAGCTGAAAATCCGCGTTGTTGACTTCCGAGGTAAGTAGGAGTTAGCGTAACCATGAGCGGGACGCACAGGTGCTTGTGACACCTACGCGCCCCTGACCACCCGGATCCTTGGAAGAGGACGGATGGCTAAACGCATTGTGTAGCAACGCACCGTTCTAAGCAAGACGGTCGCGTCCCGCCCAAATTCACGATGCCAAGGATGTGCCGTCATGTTTCAAACGCCGTTTGCGGTGCCCGTTCCGCCGTACGTGCTGCCCCCGCCCGGGCCGGTGGTGCAATTTATTTCCTTTTTCCTTCTATATTTGTTGCTCTGCGAGTTGCTGCTGTTGTTTGCCTGTCCCAGGGCGTGGGGCGACAAAGCTATTCGGATGGCATTTTGTTTGCCGGAGCGGAAACGCGAAATGCGATAGAGTGCGGTTTCCGAATCGCATCACAAGGCGGAGTATTCTGGCGTTGAGATTGTGTTCGAGCAGGGGTATCATCGCGCGCGAGTAGAAAGGTTTATTTCCGCGGACACAGCGATGATAGCCATGTGGCGTTTCCTGAAGGTTTTCACGTTAGGCACCTGGGTGGGCAGTATGATTTTCTTCGGCTTCGTGGCCGGGGTGCTCTTCAGCCAGCTAAAAAATCCGGACGACGCGGGAAATATTGTGGCGATTCTGCTGTGGGGCCTGCACATGCTGGGAATCGTCGCGGCGATCATTTATTTGGCGGTAGCATTGATTAGCGCGCGGTCGTGGAAGGGATTGGTGCAGCCAGCGGCAATTCTTGTTGAGCTGATGCTGATCGTGACGCTCGTATCGCAACTCTGGATCATGCCGACGATGGATCATCTGCGGCAGCAGATGGGCTCGTACGCAAGCACTGCGGCGAATAATCCGCTGCGCGTGCAATTCGACCACTTCCATGTGCTTTCTGTGCGGCTGGAGACCAGCGTGCTGATTGCTGGAATCGTGGCATTGTTCCTGACCGTATGGCAGAGAATCCCGCGGCCGCTTCTGGGCACTCCTGCCAGTACGCTTCCCGCGAGCAAGTAACGGCCGGCGAATTGCATCAGCGCGCTGACTTCGCTTTGGCCGTGCGTTTTCGCAGCGCCGTTGTTGTCTTCGTCACTTTGCGCGCATCTTTTCCTGCCAGTTGGACCGCTCGCCACATGTACCACGAAGCGACCGTGCGATAAGGGCGCCAGCGCTCGCCGAATTTCGCGAGTTCGCGCGGCTTGGGAATGTCTTTCTTGCCGTACGTCAGCGCAAAACCTTTCTGCACTCCGTAGTCGTGGATAGGCAGCACGTCGGGACGGCCGAGTCGAAAAATCAGAAACATCTCGACGGTCCAGGCACCGATCCCGCGAACGGAAATGAGGCGGTCCACGAGTTCCTGATCGGACATTTTTTGAGCGTCCTCCAGCGTGGGCACCACGCCTTCAATCGTTTTCCGCGCCAAATCTTTCGCCGCTAAAATTTTCGCTCCGGAGAGACCCGCCTTGCGCAACGCCGGTTTGCGCACGCGCAGGATTTCCTCAGGTGTAGGGCAGCGGCCGTTCGCACCTAGCGCCTTGATGCGCGCAAAGATCGTTGCCGCAGCTTTGCCGGAGATGCTTTGATACGCGATGGCTTCGAGCAGCGCCTCGTAGGGGTTTTGCGTCTCTTCGATTTCCAGGCGAAATTCGATGGATTTCTGGATCAGCTGCGCCAGACGGCGGTCGTTTTTAGAGAGATGCTCGATAGCGAGCTTGTGATCGAACGGCCAGGAATTTGCACTCATGACGAACGATGAGGATACCGCAAACACGAGGGTAGTGGCGATTGGCTGGTGAACGGTGCAGCTATGCTAGTATCGAACGCCCATGCAAACAGGGATAATTGGACTCCCGCAAGTTGGTAAGACGAGTGTGTTCCGCATCTTGACCGGCGTGCGCGTGGATGCCAAGACGCAGCCGGGGCAGATGCACGTGGGAATCGCTCGCGTTCCCGACGCGCGAATCGTGAAACTCGCCGAACTGTTCAAGCCCAAGAAAATCACCTACGCGACCGTCGAATACGTTGACATTGGCGGCTTGCAGAAAGACCGCGCGAAGGATTCGGCTTCCCTCGTCCCATTGCGCGAAGCGGACGCGCTGATGCACGTTGTCAGGTTGTTCGAGGATCCCTCGATGCCGCATCCGGCAGGCTCGCTCGACGCGCTGCGCGATATCGAGAGCGTCGAAATCGAGCTGATGCTGAACGATCTGGAGCAGGCAACGAAGCGTCTCGAACGCGTCGAAAGGGATTTGAAAAAAAAGAAGGACCCGCTTGGGGAAGCGGAAAAAAACGTGCTTGACCGTTGCATCAAGGCGCTCGAATCGGAAACGCCGCTGCGCGAGCTCGACTTCAAGCCCGATGAACAGAAAATTGTGAATGGCTTCATGTTCGTGTCGCGCAAGCCGATGCTCTTCGCGCTGAACCTAGGAGACGACGAAGCAGCGGACATGCAGGGCGCGGTGGCGCGGCATAATTTATCGAAACTGGCGGGGAAAGCGCGCACGGCCGTGGTGGCATTTTGCGGCAAAGTGGAATCGGAGCTGGTGGATTTGAGCGAGGCGGAGCAGAAGGAGTTGACGAGCGCTTATGGATTAACGGAGCCGGGCCGCGACCGCCTGCTGCGCGCAAGTTATGAATTGCTGGGGCTGATTTCGTTTTTGACGTGCGGCGAGCCGGAATGCCGCGCCTGGACGATTCCGTGCCGAACGTCCGCGGCCCGCGCGGCGGGCGCCATTCACAGCGACATCGAAGCGCATTTCATCAAGGCGGAAGTGGTGCGCTGGGAAGAATTGCTGGCGGCGGGAAGCTGGGCGGCGGCGCGCGAACGCGCCCAGGTGCGGCTCGAAGGCAGAGAATATATTGTGGAGGACGGCGACGTTATACTTTTCCGCCATTCCGGCTGAAGCGCCGTTTCGGGCAACCGCGACTCGAATTGCGTTCGCACTGTCGCTCGGCGTGCTCGCGGCGGGCGCCGATCTCGTGGGCGGATTTTTCGTCATACGGCGGCAGTGGTCCCGCGAATACCTGAAATACTTCATCGCGCTCGGCGCGGGGTTCATGCTGGCGGTGGCGCTCCTTGAGATGGTGCCGGAATCGCTGCGGCTCGCGGCTGCGCAGCCATACAAGATTTATCCTCGGGGCTTCGGACTGGCCTCTGAAGCAGCAGAAGTTTTGCTGCTGGTGCTCGCCGGATATTTATTGGTGCACTTTTTCGAGCATACGCTCGCCCCGCATTTTCACTTTGGCGAAGAGACGCACGTCGAAGCGATGACTGCAACGCACGTGGGATACGCGGCGGTGCTGGGGCTGGCGATTCACACGTTTTTCGACGGAGTCGCGATTTCTTCGGGGCTGCTGGTGTCGCGTTCGCTGGGGCTGTTGATTTTTGTGGCGATTTTCCTGCATAAGATTCCCGAGGGATTTACCGTGGCGTCGCTGATGCTGGCCAGCGGGCAGGGGAAGCGCGCGGCGTTTTTGTCATCGGCGATTCTTGGGGCGGCGACGCTCGTGGGTGTCGCGATGATGCTGATGTGGCGCGCGCATGTGGGGATTGCGCTGCCTGTGTCTGCGGGCGTGACGCTGTACGTGGCGGCGTCGGACCTGATTCCCGAAGTGAACCACGAGCCTGGCGCACGGATGGCGTTACTCGTGTTCTTGGGCGTGGCAATCATGCTGGGGCTGAAACTCGTTTTCCAAGTTTAGGGTTGCCGGCCTTTGCCAGGGATAAGCCCCATAGAATCAGCATATTAAAGGCGAGTTAAGAGTAACGGGTCAGTTTGAATTTTGACTCTTTGTGTCACGATCAAGAAAATTCAAAC
Source organism: Candidatus Acidiferrales bacterium (assembly GCA_035534035.1). GTDB lineage: Bacteria > Acidobacteriota > Terriglobia > Acidiferrales > UBA7541 > DAHUXN01. The sequence goes on from DATLSS010000062.1 coordinate 16,823, forward strand.
AGACCCACCACCGAATTAAGGCCTGGGGCTATCCGCCCGGGCACGCCTTTGTTCCCGCAACTTTAACCGCTCCCGCGTGTTAGATACAATGTGGAGGCTATGGCCAGGTCCGACGTCCAATTGATGCTGGACGTAAAGGCGGGGGACGATGTGTCCTTCGAGCTTTTATTGCACAAGTATCGGACGCCGCTGGTCAATTTCCTCTGCCGCATGGTGAAAGATCAGGCCGCGGCGGAAGACCTCGCGCAGGAAGTTTTCTTCCGCGTTTACCGCGCACGCAAAGAGTATTCGCCGAGCGCGAAGTTCACCACGTGGCTTTTCCGCATCGCGACGAATCTGGCGTTGAATGCGATTCGCGACGGGCGCTACCGGCAGATGCAGATTTCCATCGACGCCCCCGGCGATGAAGACGGGCCGGCGTTTCAACTCCCGGCGCGGGAAGCGCGCGCGGACGACAGGCTAATCGAGCGCGAGCGAAATCGAATGATTCGCGGAGCCATTTTGACGTTGCCGGAAAAGCAGCGGGCCGCCGTGGTGCTGCACAAGTACCACGATATGGACTACGCGGAGATCGGAAAAATTCTGGGTTGCTCGGAGAGCGCGCTGAAATCGCTGCTTTTCCGCGCCTACGAAACCTTGCGGGTGCAATTGGCGCTGCTGGTGGCAAGACCGGCAACGCAGGCCGCGGGGGAGGGAAAAAGACATGAACTGTGAAAAAATCTCGAATGCATTGGTTGCGTATCTCGATGGCCGCGCAAACAGCGACGAGCGCGGCGTGGTCGAGGCGCATCTGAAGCTGTGCGCCGCGTGCCAGGAGCGCGCGGACGAATTCCGCCGCCTGTGGCAGGTGATGGCGGAGGTTCCCGCGGTTGAGCCGTCGCTCGGGTTTGACGCGCGTCTGCGCCAGCGGATTGCCGCGGCGCCACGGCCCAAATTCTGGGCGGGGATGCTGCCGGCGCCGCGATTTGCCTTTTCCGTGGCGCTGCTCGTGGCTTTGTCGGTCTGGGTTGGCGGACGGCAGCCGCGATCGGTGAATCCGCAAATCGCCACGGCGAACAGCGAAGAGCAGTTCCGCATGATCAAGGATTTGGGCGTTCTCGAAAATTATGATGTGCTCAGCAACTTTGATGCGCTTTCGGATTTGCCGGCGTCGACCCAGCCGCAACAAAGCCCGCAGCCGGGCAATGATCCGGATTCAGGGAGCGGCGGCTAATCACGAATCATGATGCGAAGATTCCTCCAACTCGGATCTGGCCTTGCGGCGCTGCTTTTCATCGCGAGCTTGGGATTTTCCGCCCCAGCGCGAAGAGGATTCGGCGGGCAACGAGGCCAAGGTCCGCGCATGCAGCGTCAGGCTCAGCAGCAACAACGCCAGATGCAACGCGCCCAACAACGGGCCGGAAGGCCTCCGGGCAAGCCGAATGCGCGCGCCATGATGGGTCTGCCGCCGAAGTGGATCGAGAAACTGCGGAATCGTTCGCCGGAAGAGCAAGAGCGTTTTATGCGCAACAACGCGCGTTTCCGGAATCTGCCACCGCAGCGGCAGGAGCAAATACGCCGGAATCTCGAGCGCTGGAATCAAATGCCACCGCAGCAGCGCGACGCGATGCGCAATCGTGAGCGAATTCTCGAGCGCATGACGCCGCAGGAGCGCAGGGAAGTCGTCACCGACCTTGCGCCGCGCTGGAAGAAATTGCCGCAAGACCGCAAGCAGCTTCTGATGGGCAGGCTCCGCGTGCTCGGCGGAATGAGTCCCGAAGAGCGCCAGCAAAAGCTGCAGGATCCCGAATTCATGCGCGGGCTCGACCCAAACGAACGAGATCTGCTGCAGAAGCTCAGCAATCTTCGACTTGGGCCGGGCCCTGGGCAATAGCTGTTCCATTCCGGCACGCGTTTCCTCTCTTCGTTAATCTTTAGAGCACATTTGCGGACGGCCCACGCAATCGTGCGGCTAGTCGTAGTGCGCGTTGAGCAGTCCATACACCATATGTAGCGATATCTCGCATTCCGTGGCGAAGCGCGAGCGAAGAATTTTCGTGCGCGGTCAAAAAATATTTTACTTTTTCACGCAATTCCTCTTGACAAGAAGTGAAGCCTGACTAGAATCGGGGCACAAAGTGGGAAAAAGTGGTAAGAAGTGGTTGAGGCAAATGGGGACGGGAATCCAGAAGGCCGCGTCGAGCAAGGCCAGAAATGCTGCGGGGAAGCCATCTAGCGACAGTGGACGAGAAGGGACGGGTGAAAATTCCCGCCGACTTTTTGGCCGAACTGCGCCGGCAGGGCAAGCG
>DATLSS010000063.1:0-19978 GCA_035534035.1 Candidatus Acidiferrales bacterium
CGTCGAGGATCATTATCCCGAGGGCGGTCTGGGCGAAGCGGTCCTTTCCGCGCTGGGGGAAGCCGGGGCAAGCCCAAGAAAATATGTGAAACTCGCCGTCACTGGAATGCCGCATTCCGGAAAGTCGGAAGAACTGCTCGAGGCGTTTGGCATTTCTGCCAAGCACATCGTTGACGCAGTTCACACACTCGATTGAGGGCACGCCCACTGGCATTTCAGCGCTTTGCTAAGAGGCTCCGCGCCAAACTGAGCTAAAGAGCACAGTTTTGGCATGACGTCAGATTCGCAAGTTGTGCCACTGTGAAACGAATGACCCGTTTCTGCGATCTTTCGCCCAGCGGTAGGGTTTGTAGGCTCGCAACTCGCTGATCCCACAGGCCTCTCCGTTCAATCGTTTGGCCTTTCATTTGCGCCATCAAGCTACGTGCCTCCCTCAGACGTTAATCTATCGCCTCGCCCAGCCGCGTCATCCCTCCGATTGTTGCCGAAGCCTCGCTCAATGCGGAGCCGCTTCATCCTGATGGAAGGCGCAACTGTGTCTCTCGCGCTGCTCTTGATGGCTGCCGCGCTCGGCATGAGTTCGGCGATTCGTTCTCAATTCTCGTCGGGAATCCAGGCTTTGCACCAGCAGATTATCCTGCATACCCAACTCCACGACGCCTTCGACAGTAGCGTGCTGAATTTCTGGCGATACTACGGTTCCAATAATGCCGCTTTGCTGGCTGAGTATCGTTCTTCGGATCGCGAGTTGCGCGCTCTGACGAAACAATCCGCCGATTCCGCGCCTTCGGAGGCGCAGCGCGACGAGGTGGCTGAACTGGAGGCACACGAGGAAGACTTCTTCGACCTCACGGACCATTTGCTGGCGGGCCAACAAATAGAGAGAGTTGACGAGCCTCAATTCGACGAAGTAGCGAAGCGCGAACTTCTTGTACGAAATGTCTTTCGCGAGATAGAACAAAGGCAATTCCACAACTTGGATGTGGAAACACGCCAGCTCGCGGAATATACGGACTGGCTGCGCGTTTTTCTGCTGCTGCTGGGGGCGTTTCCGTTTTTCGTCATGCTATGGTTCCGGCACGCGCACCGCAGGGAAATCTGGGCCCCGCTCGAACAACTTCACGGCATGGTCATGGAAATCAAGCGCGGAAACTTGGACGTGAAAGGCGAAGTACCCAACACGGTCGAGTTCGGAACGCTGACCGCCGCATTCCTGACCATGGCTTCCGAGCTTCGTGACATTCGAGATTGCTTGGAAGAAAAAGTAAGAGAACGAGCGCTACAACTGGAAGAGGCGCATAAAGATCTGTTGCGCGCAGCCAAGCTCGCATCACTCGGGCAACTGGTGGCCGGGGTCGCGCACGAGATCAACAATCCTCTGACCTCCATTCTCGGGTTCACCGAAGTAGTGCTTGGACGTCCCGGGCTGGAGCCCGCGGTTCGAACTCAATTGCAAACGGTACGCGATGAGGCCTTACGGCTCAAGACCCTGGTCGGCAATCTCAGCCGGATGTCACGGCGCAGACCCGAACAGCTCCATCGGATGGATTTGCGAACAGTTCCCGCCCGCATGCTCGAGCTTCGGAGTTATCAACTGGCGTCCAATAATATCCACGTGCAATACATCCGCGCGGAAAAACCCATTTGGGTGAAGGGCGATACTGAACTGTTGTTACAGGCGATGTTGCAGCTGGTTCTAAACGCGGAGCAATCTATCCGGGAATGCAGCCCAAAGGGAGAGATCCGGTTGAAATGCGATGTCTGGGATGGGCGCGCGCGCATCACAGTGGAGGACAATGGTTGCGGCATACCATCGGAAATCCGCGATCACATCTTCGATCCATTTTTCACAAATAGGCCAACGTGGCAAGGAACTGGCCTGGGCCTCAGTATTTGTCACAGCATCGTCGAACAGCACAATGGCGAAATCGGCGTCGAAAGTGAAGTGGGACGCGGAACAACCATTCGCGTATTGCTGCCATTGGCAAGCACGGATGACTTCAAGACGCATGACGATAGTGCAGAAGCGTTGCGCCGGGCGGCGCCAGAGCTGACGCAAATCGCCCAAGAGCCCCCTCCTCTTGTGAACCCGCCACGGCGATTCCTGGTGATCGACGACGAGATTGAAATTTTGAGTCTTATCTCGTTCGTTCTCTCAAAGACAGGCGCGAAAGTCGTGACCCTTCAGGACTCCACCCGTTTGGAACTCGTATTGAACTCTATACCCGGCAATGGCGCGTTCGATGCGGTCTTGTGCGATTTAAAAATGCCGGGGCAGGACGGACTGTCTGTGCTGCGCATTCTGCGCAACAAGCACCCGGATTTAGCGAGGAAATTCCTGTTGATGACAGGTAACTTGGCCGACGCGGATAAAGCTCAGATCGAACTCGATGGTGTGCGATTTCTGCCAAAACCATTCACGTTAGGGGGCCTTCGCACCGTGGTTGAAGAGATCGTGTCATCGAGCGGGTAATCTCCTAGTGTCCCGCCCTCGGCGCACCCCGACGATGTAAATGGCGCGGCGGTATGCTATGGTTCGGAGCGCGCGCCGGGCTAAATTCCCGGGCGAATAAATCATGGCCGAAAAACTCGTGCTTGTGGGGGTCTTACCGGAAGTCGTGCTCATCGGAGCCGCGGACCAAGTGGTGTGGGTGGCCGAAAGCGGAAATATCCGCGTCGAATTCGACCCTCAGCGGTGCCCGTTTTCCTCGAATGTCTTCCAAGCGCCGCCGGGGGTTCGCTTAATGAGCGGCACACCGCGCGCCGGCCTTGGCCCTGGGTCGTTCAAATATCGATTGGCGATCAATGACCATGTCATCGCCCATGGCGAAGTGATTATTCGCGACAAGTAGCCGGGTAATTGGTGGTCTTCGGCTGCCTCTACCTCGCGACGCTTAGGTCCAGTAACCGCATCGTCTCAGGTCATCCAAACCGCATAGAGTCTAGTCGCTCGCCAGAGCAGCCCGGCCGACGCTGATGGAATCGGCCAGCGTGCGGCGCGCTTGCGCTAATCGAAATGCAGGCACAGGGCGCCCGGCCGGAACTTCGACTTCGACGGCGCGACGCGGAAAATCCTTGCGTTGATCGTAATGAAGGCCGAATTGATTGAGCATCTCGGCGGCGACCTTCGGATCGTCACTCCGCTCCACTCCCCAGAACCACAGACGATCCTCGTGCCGCTGTAAAAGCTGGAGAGCCTCTTCCAGTCTTTTCATCGCTGTGTCAAAAGACGACACCAGGAAAAATACGGGCAGCGCCCAGTCCTTGGCGCCGAATCTTGCCTGCACCCGGACAGAATACTTCCCGTTCTGATTAATCTCGATACAGCAGCGATACTCGTTACCCTGAGCTGCTAATTTCTGATTCATAGGAGTCTCTCTATTCTGGGGAAGCCGACACTGTCTGTTCCTGACCGACGTTACCTTTTGACCCGTCGCGACTCCAAGAAATCTCTCTGAGGCCGCTGATCGAAAGGCTTTTCAAACGTGCGGGGGAACCCTACCCAATTCAGGGACACCCGCTGGCGACGGGAAGGGCGCTGCTAGAACAAATATGCTAGACGAAGGGAGTCGAGGACGCAACCGGAAAAAATGTGCGTTTGAATTATATGTAAGCTATTTATTTACAACACTTTAGCTTGATGATTGGCTCGTCAGAACTTTCAAATTCTCCTGGTTGAAGGCGAGCTTACCTTCTTGCTCATAGCGCTTCTGAAGGGCGTCGTGGAAGGCTTCGAATGCCACAGATTGCTTCTCCTCGAGTATCTGTTGCTTCAAATCGTTCTCCGCTTTTGCGAAATCCGCTGGATTCACCCCCTGCTTCGACTTCACTTGGTAGACAACCCAATTCCCGCTTACCAGAACCGGTGCACTCGATTGTCCCACACTCATGTTAAACGCAGCCCCGACCTGTTTTGCCGGGCCGAGATCGGCGATTTGGCTGGTGCGTGTGATTGGATCGGTCGATTTAACCGCGAGCCCAAGCGATTTCGCGGCTTTATCGAGCGGCTCGCCCGCTTTCACGCGCTTAGCCAGCTCTTGTGCTTTCTGCTCGGCGAGATTTTGGGCCTGCTCCTTGCGGAAGTCGGCGAGAACTCGGTCACGAACTTCAGCGAGTGTGCCCTGGTGGGCCGCCGCAATCTTGTCGACAGAAACGATGACGTACCCGCGATCAATCGAGATGGGTTGGCTCAGCTCGCCCTGGCGAAGCGAAAAAATCGTTTCCTGCAGCTGGGGAGAGTTGCCGAGGTCCGCTACCGGACCACTGACGCCAACCAGCGGCGTTTCCCCCGTTTGCAGATTAAATTCCTTCGCAATGGCTTCAATCGATTGTCGATTCGACTGCCGTACAGCGGCAGCCATTTTGTCGGAGAGAGCGCTCTGTTCCTCGTTGACCTTCTCCTGGGTCAAAGTCGCCACGATCGAATCACGGACTTCCGCCAGACTCTTGGTGTGCGCGTCTTCCTTATCGACCACCTTGATGATGTCGAAGCTATACGGCGTCTGAACCACATCGGAAACACCGCCCTTCGGCAAGCTGAAGGCGGCCTTTTCGAACGACGGGGCCGTCTGCCCAGCAACAATCCAGCCGATATCTCCGCCCTTGGCTTTGGTGTTCGTGTCTTCGGAATATTTCTTGGCCAAATCCTCGAATTTTGCGCCGTGCTTGGCCTGCTCGTCGATTTTCTGGGCTTGCTGCTTGATCAGCGCCACTTCCGCATCCGTCTTGCCCAGTGTGTTGAATACAATCTGCTCCGCGTGAACGCGATTTTCGACTTTGTAATCGCCTAAATGTTGTTGGTAATAAGCCTGAAGGTCGCCGTCGCTGATTTTCGTGTTCTTCTTGAGCTCATCGATATCCAGAAGAGCATATTTCGCGGAGCGGCGTTCAGGTACCTGGTATTTCGATTCGTTTTTCGCAAAATAGCCCGCAAGTTCGGCGTTCGAAGGATTGATCGTCGATCCCAGATCCGAAGGCTTGATCTCCACGTAATCGATCTGAACTTTCTCATTTTGCCAGCGATAGCGTTGCTCAAGCTCCTGAGGAGTGACGCTGATTCCGTCAGTAACCAGGTCTTTGAATTTCTCCATCAGCACGCTGGTGCGTACGATGTCTTCAAACTGCGGCACGGACATGCCCGTCCGCAGTTGCACTTCCTGCGCATAACGTTCAGCGCCAATCCAATTGCCCCCAACGAATGCCGTCGGGATCAGCTGCTTGATACGTTCAGCGGTTTCTTCGGGCGTAACCTGGATACCGAGGCGGTCGGCCTCCATCTCCAGGAGCCGTTTGAAGACCATTTGGTCGAGAATCCGACGCATGTAGAGACTCTCAAGAACGGGCGGCACCGTTTGGCCGCGCGTCTGCTGATCGTATTGCTGGCGAACATCAACCGCAGTTATGTTTTCTCCGCCGACCGTGGCGACCGCGTCGGCGCTGACCGTGCCGCCATTGCCGAGGGGCGAAATCGGAGCCATGGTCAAAACCATGGCTCCGCTGATGAGCACCAGAACGCCGCCCAGAACAATCCTTACCGTTGTCTTCCTTTGGCTCAAATTCTTTAGCACTGTTTTTAGCCTCGTTGCCGGAAAGATGATTATAGAAGAGCGGAGCGAATCACTCAACTCGAATCGAAGGTAGAACGGCTAATCGGGTTTCAGGGCAGCCAACAACCCGGCATATGCTTGACAGCCAACAGGCCTTCTCCTTATAGTCTTGGTCAACAGCAGTGCCGTTTGGTTTCGGCCAACGCATTTGTTTACGGGGCCCATGTGAAATCGAATCTCATCAAACTGGTGGCCAGCGCGTCTCTATTCCTCAGTGTTGGACCGCACCTGGCAGCCCAAGGTCCCCCTTTACCGAGCACGCTTGGCAAGGTTCAAGGAACGGGTTGGATCATGGTGTACATTCGCAGCGCGCATGGGTTGCCCGTCCCCGTCTCTGCGCTACCGCAGATGACCCTTACCTCCGAGGATAATTCGCCGGTGATCCAAACCCCTCGCATGCAGGGAAATGGCTGGGTCTTCACTGGCCTTGCGACAGGAGTTACCTATAACCTCGAAGTGAAGGTCGATGGTTTCCAGCTCGCTCGGGAACTGGTGACAGTTCCCGCCATGGACTTTGGCTCTGCTGCCGTTACTGTCTTTTTGAAGCCCCAGGGTGAGCAATTGCCCTTTCATCCCCCGACCGGCGCATTTGTACTGGCACCTCGCGCGCAGAAGGAAGTGGAAAAAGGCCTGCACGACATGAATTCGGGCAAAATTCCCTCAGCGCAGAAGCATTTCCAAAACGCAATTCACATGGCGCCCGGCAATCCTTACGTGAATTACGTTACAGGAATGAGCTATCTTCTCGCCAAGCAGTTGCCCGTTGCCCAGCCTTATCTCGAGGAATCGGTTTCGCTGGACCCGAATCAAGTGCCCTCCCTGCTGGCTCTGGGCACTTTACGCTTCGAGGAGTCAAACTATCCTGGTGCAATTGATGTGTTGAATAAGGCCGTGCAATTGGATCCGTCCTCCTGGAAGTCTCAATGGATGCTTTCCGGATCATATCTCCACCAGCGCGATTACCAGCAAGCACGGGACCACGCGGAAAAGGCGCTCGCGACGGGCAAAGAGGCGGCCAGCCGGGTTCAGCTTATTCTTGGCGAAGCCTTGGCCGGTTTAGGGGAGCGGCAGGGCGCAATTGCGGCGCTCGAAGTATTTCTAACCGAGTACCCCAAAGACCCCAGCGCACCGAAAATTCGCGACTGGGTGGAAAATTTGCGAAAAGACCCGGTAAAAGTGGAAAAGCCCGCAACGGCACCCGCCGCCGAGCGGCCGGTCGCAACCACGGCTCCGATTGCGGTGCACTCTTCCGCGCTTCCTCCTGAACTTCCTCCAAAGGTCGATTGGGCGCCGCCCGATGTGGATTCGGAGAAGCCGTTCCTGGTTTCCGGGGCCGCGTGCTCACTGCCGCGAGTTTTGAAAGGCGCGGAAAAGAATGCCACGGAACTGGTGAGTGATCTTCAGAAGTTCACATCGCTGGAAGAATATCAATCGGTGGAAATCAAGCGAAACGAAAATCTCGAGAAACCTTTCACGCGGACGTATAGCTACATGGTCTTTATCGACGAGCCGAGACCGGGCGCGATTTACGTAAGGGAATTCCGAGATCAGGGCTTGTCCGCGACAGACATGCCGGGTCCGCTGGTGGATCAAGGTGCTCTCTCGCTGGTGTTCGCATTCCATCCATTTTTCCAAGGTGACTTTACGTGGAGCTGCGAAGGACTTGGCCGGTGGGGAGACAAACCTGCATGGGTCGTGCGATTCGAACAGCGCCCTGATCGCCCTAACCGGCTGGCGGTTTTCCAGTCTGCATCCCATATATATCCGCTGCCCTTGAAAGGCAGGGCGTGGGTCTCTGAAAAGGGCAGCCAAGTGATACACATGGAGACGGATCTTGTGAACCCTGTTCCGGCCGTCAGACTGAATCGGGAACATTTCGTCATCGACTACCAGCCGATTACTTTTCAGACGCACAAAGTAACGCTGTGGCTCCCGCAAAAAGTTGATGTTTATTACCAATATCGTGGCCACTTCCTGCACCATTACCACCACTACAGCCACTTCAAGCTTTTCTGGACAGGCTCCTCGCAAAAAATCGGCAAGCCAAAAGAAACCCCGCAGTAATTACATCAGCTTAACGCTTTCGCGCGCGGAAATAACCATTTCCCCGGGGAAGGCAGACTCTCACCGGCCTGTACGTCCGGACAGTGTAAAATTTGTGCCGGCATGCTATCTACATGGGCAAAGCGACTTGCACGGCGCCAAGGCGAGTGCTACGGTGAAGATTACCTTTTTCTCCGCGTGAAATTGACGAGGAAAGCGCGACTCTTCGTATAGCCGCGGAAACCAACAAGAGGTACGTGCGGGTTTACCAGGACCCGCCGCGCGGGAGTTTGCGTGGCGAATTGGATCGGTGGCGACCAGAAACTGCCTCAGGGCCGTTTAATACTCGTTTCCTACGGTATTGTCCTCGGAATCATCCTGCTGCTGCTTGGATTCTGGAAATTGCAAATCATACAGTCGGGGCATTATTCGGATTTGGCGGAAAAAAACCGCGTCCGCTCGATACCCATTATCGCTCCGCGCGGACAAATGCTCGATCGCAACGGTCGCGTGATCGTCGACAACTATCCTTCGTTCAGCATCCTGCTGCTGCGCGACGACCCGGCACAAATCAAAAGAGATTTGCCCCAAATCTGTGCGGGACTCGGCATCCTGCCTGCGGATTTGGAGCAGCAACTCGAGGAAGCAAAAATCGAGCCCAAGTTTCAGCCCGTTATCGTCAAGCCCGAAGCCAGCGATGCGGACCTTGCCTTCGTCGAATCCCATCGCGTGGATTTGCCTGAGCTTGAATTGATGATGGTGCAGCGCCGCAAATATCCGCTCAACGATTTCCTGGCCCATGTCATCGGATACGTCGGCGAAGTTTCCCCTCAGCAACTCGATCAGCAATCCGGCGATCGTTACAAACCCGGCGACATTGTCGGCAAGGCAGGCCTCGAACGCGAATACAACGACATACTGACCGGAACTGATGGCATGCGTCGCGTCGTTGTGAACAGCGTGGGAAAGCCGGTGCGCACTCTCGACGACACGGAACCCATTCCCGGCAAGCCCATCCAGCTCACGATTGATTACAATTTGCAAGCGGTGGCCGAGCAGGAGCTGGCGGGAAAAGTCGGCGCGATCATTGCTCTCGATCCGCGTACCGGCGAGATTCTGGCGATGACCAGCCACCCTTCGTTCGACCCCAATGATTTCGCCGTGCGGATCCCCAACAAAGAGTGGCAAACACTGAACAATGATCCGGATAAGCCGATGCTGGATCGCGCAATTCAGGCGCAACTGGCCCCCGGCTCGGTCTTCAAGATCATCATGTCGACGGCCATGCTCGAATCGCATGTACCCCCGGCGGATTTCCACTTGTTTTGTCCTGGATACGCGGATATTTACGGCCACATCTATCACGACTGGCGTCCGTTGGGCCATGGCGAAGTCAGCCTGCATAAAGCGATCGTCCAATCGTGCGACGTCTTCTTCTACAACGTCGGGGAGCGGCTGGGAATCGACAAAATCGCTTACTATGCAAGCGGACTGGGACTTGGGAAGCGCACGGGCATAGATCTGCCGGGGGAAGAGCCAGGGCTTGTGCCGTCGCCAGAGTGGGCTGAAAAGGTCTACCACCGCAAATGGTATGCCGGAGAAACAATTTCCGTGGCGATCGGGCAGGGCGCGACGGAAGTGACGCCATTGCAACTTCTACGAACAATTAGCGGGATTGCTTCTGGCGGCGTTTTTTATCAGCCGCACTTGCTTAAGGACTTCAGCCCCGTGAAAGTCACGCGTTTCCCACTAGCCGATAATACTGTCGAGCAAGTAACCGATGGGATGTACGGCGTGGTGAATGAAGGGGGCGGGACGGGAGCCTTCGCGCTGGCTGAGCTGAAAAAGGCGAAGCTCCAGGACATCGGATTCTGCGGAAAGACGGGTACGGCTCAGGTAATAAGTGCGAAGGGCCTGCTGCGCATTGCGGCCGGCAATCGGCGGCATTACGGATACAACACGTGGTTCGTCGGTTTCGCCCCCAAGCGGAATCCGGAAATCGCCGTCGTGGTGCTTGTGCAGGACACGGCCCTCGAAGCGGGCGGGGCCGCGGCACCACTCGCCGGGAGATTCGTGGAAGCCTACTACCAGGAGAAGCAAGGCCAGCCCATCCAGGAGCTGCAGGCCGCAAAGAGCGAGCCCAAAGCACGCACGGTAGCACAGGTGACAAAAGCGGCGCCACAAGGGCAATGAACGGACCATGAGCGAAAGAACCCACACTTTCGAATTCGACTGGTGGCTCCTGACCATCGTCATGGCGATTTGCTTGGTGGGCCTGCTCGAGGTTTATTCCTCGACCCACGGTAGCGCGTTGCACGGCATGCAGTGGAAGCAACTGACGTGGATCGCCATTGGCCTTGGCGGGATGCTCCTCTTGTCGCGCATCGACTACAACGCAATCCTTGATCAGTCGCCGCTGCTTTACATGATCGGCCTCGCGGCCCTTTTATTAGTTCTCGCCGTGGGACATACGCGTTTTGGCGCCAGACGGTGGATCGTCGTGGGCGGCGTCGTTTTACAGGTGTCAGAGCTGGCGAAGTTGATTATAATTATTGTGCTGGCCCGCTACTTCAGTGAAGTGCGGACAGAGCGATTGACGCTTGCAGACTTAGCCAAGATTGGCTTGTTGGTAGGAATCCCAGCGGGATTGATTTTGCTTCAACCGGACCTCGGGACCGCCCTGGTCTTGGTCCCGGTGGCGATTGTCGGAGCGTTTCTGGCGGGGATTAATTGGAAGCATGCCGTGGCGGTACTCGCACTTGGGGCCATCGTAGCCGTGGTCGGATGGAATGGACACTTCCTCAAACCATACCAGAAACAGCGCCTGGCCACTTTCGTGCATCCCGAAGAAAGCCCACGCGGCGCGGGTTACCAAATTCTGCAATCGGAAATTGCAGTAGGTTCCGGCGGATTTTGGGGTAAGGGTTTCGGCAAGGGCAGTCAAAATCAGCTGGGCTTTGTGCCCGTGCGGTACTCAGACTTCATTTTGGCGGCGCTGGCAGAGGAGCAGGGATTTTTCGGCGTGCTGATCTGCATGCTCCTGTATTTGGCGCTGTTGTTGCGATTGGTGGACAACGCCCAAAAAGCCAAGGACCGGGCGGGAATGTACTTGGTCATGGGCGTGGCTGCGATTCTCGCATTTCACGTAGTGGTAAATGCCGGGATGGTGATAGGGTACATGCCAGTGACCGGCATACCGCTGCCATTTATGAGCTACGGTGGTTCGGTAACGATATTCGGATTTTTGGCTCTGGGCCTGGTGATGAATGTGCGAACGAAACGCTTCGTCAACTGAGCGCAGACCGGATTGGTACTCCGGCAGCGCACTGCGCGCCGGACATTATATTGGAGATGAGGAACGCATCGGATGAGGGAACATTTGGCAAGAAGACAAATCTCCCTCCCGGCCGCCCCGGCAGAGCCGGGACACTCGCGTGCAACCATGCACCGTGCGGACGAGCGCCGATGCTCCCTGAGGAGTTTTCATGGCGAAGGAGATGGTGGTTTCCGCGAACCCGCACGAGACGCGGGTCGCGATACTCGAAGACGGGCAACTCTGTGAGATTTATGTCGAGCGTGAAAAAGAATTTGCGTTAGTCGGCAGCATCTACAAAGGACGAGTCACACGCGTGCTTCCCGGCATGCAGTCGTCCTTCGTGGACATTGGCCTCGATAGCGACGCATTCCTCTACGTCACCGACTTCCTCCAAGAACTCGAGGAATTCGACCATATCGTCCACACCGTCGAAGAAAAAGCTCAAAAAATGGCGGATCAGGGCGGACAGGTGTACACGCCTGCAAGCGCTGATCAGGGAGCCATCGAGCCCGTGGATGTGGCCCTGCTGCCCGGGGAAACCATCGGCATCGGAAACGCACTCTCCGAGCCGGCCTCGGGCCAGGGCAACGCGCCAGCTCCACGTCGCGAAGGTACCCACGACCGGCCATCGCACGAAGCCAGGCCGCGTGATGATCGCGGCGGATATGGACGCGGCGGCGGAGATCGCGGTCGCGGTGGACGCGGACGCCCCGGCAGCCACAGCGGTGGAGGTCGCGATCGCGGACGCGGCGGCCCGGGACGTCGTGGCCGCGAATTGCCGGCATCCAAATACGCTTCACATCGACCGTACGAGCCAGCCGAACAGCAAGGCCCTGCAGAACCCTTCGAGCCGGTTCTGTTGCCCGGCGAGTCGCTGTCCGTATTAAAAGCCATGCCAGCGGGTGCGGAGCCACCTGCCGAGCCGCGCGCGGAACAGCACGTGCCATCTGATCCGGGGAACTCCTTCGCCGATACAACGAGTCTTCCGGAAATGGGTGATGACAGAGAACCCGGCAACACTGTCGATGCTGCCAGTTCCGCAGCGCCGCATACTCCCGAAACCCAATCCGCCGGGGAAACTTCGCCGGAAACACACCGCGAACAAACTCGTTCCGCATACGCGCCCAGAAGTCCGCACGGCGGTGAAAGGGATCGCGGACGCGGATTTGGCCGGGATCGCGGCCGCTCTCGGCACGATCGGCCTGACCACGGACGCGAACGCGAAGGAGCTGGCGATGCACAGCAAACGGGATGGGCGACCTCCATCGAGCCTCTGCCGGGAGAATCCCTCGCCAAGCTGAAATCGCACGAGATGGCGAGCCAAGAAGAGCCCCGTACACTATTTTCGGCAGGGCCCGAAGAAGTGCAGTCTCAAGAGGAATCTCAGGAATTCTTCAATCGCGAAGCGCCGGAAGAGAAGAGCGATCCCGCGGAGCTGACGCCACGCGAAGCCGTTCCTACTTTCAGCGAGTCTCCAGAAGCGCATCAGGCGGAACTAACGGAAGAGGAAGCCACGGCGCTCGCCGAGCAAGTCGCTGAAGCGCAACAGGAGGAAGCCGAACGCGAGGCGCAAGAATCTGCCTCATCCCACTCGACCGGTCTAGAATACCACGGTGAAAATCAGAGTGGCTCGACCGAGGAATCGACCGAACCAGGCCGTGCCGAAGAGCGTGACGATGCCGATGAGCCAGAAGAGAACGATGCCGCGACCGAAACCGCTAATGACGACGAAGCGGGCGCGCACGGCATTCCCGCGGAAGTGAGTGAAGCGGACGCGGAAGCCGCGGCCGAAGCCATTGAATTGGGTGAGAGCGAACCACACGAAGCCATGGCAGCGCCGGAAGGAGACGAAACGCAGGCGCAGCTAACGCAAGCTCGCGTCAGCGGAGATTTCCGCGCGCGGATGCAGCGGCCAGCTCGCCGCAGCGGCCCTAGGGACCGCAGTCGCGGGCGCAAGCCCTTCCGCGGCCATGGCGGCCATTACCGCGGCCAGCCCAAGCGGACCCAGCTCATTTCCGATTTGCTCAAGGCAGGTCAGGAAATCATCGTGCAAATCGCAAAGGAGCCTCTGGGCAAGAAAGGCGCGCGAATCACCAGTCACGTCGCCCTCCCCGGACGATTTCTTGTTTACATGCCTACTCTCGATCACACCGGTGTTTCGCGGAAGATTGCTTCCGCGGAAGAGCGCTCGCGCCTCCGACATCTCGTAACGGAAGCCAAGGGCGCTGCGGGCGGCGGCTTCATCGTCCGGACAGCGGCCGCAGCCGCGTCACCGGACGAAGTGCGCGCCGACGTTCACTTTCTGACGTCAACTTGGGCGGAAATCAAGGCGCGCGGGGAACAAAGAAAAGCGCCTTCGCTGCTGCATCGCGACTTGAATCTGGTCGAGCGAATTTTGCGCGATTACTTGAGCTCCGATTACACGGCAATCTGGGTCGACTCAGAAGAAGAGTACACAAAAGTGCTGGAATTCGTCAGCCGCTTCCAGCCGCAGCTCGCGAATCGCGTGAAGCTGTTTACGAAGTCCTCCCCGATCTTCGAGGAATTCGGCATTCAGCAGGAAATCGACAAAGGCTTGCGCCCGAAGGTCTGGCTCAAGTCGGGCGGCTACATCGTCATCAATCATACCGAAGCCCTCGTGGCCATCGATGTGAACACAGGAAAATTCGTCGGACGCGGCTCCAATCGTCTGGAAGACACGATCGTCCGCACGAACGTCGAAGCCATCAAGGAAATCGTCCGGCAGATTCGTCTGCGCGACCTGGGCGGCATCATCATCATCGACTTCATCGACATGGAAGAGCGGCGCAATCGCGAAAAAGTGATGGCCGCGCTCGAGGAAGCGTTGAAAGCCGATCGCGCGCCCTCAAAAGTTCTGCGCTTCAACGAATTCGGTTTGGTCGCCATCACCCGCAAGCGCACCAAGCAAGCTCTCGAGCGCACTCTTTGCCAGCCCTGCCCCTATTGCACCGGCTCGGGCATGGTGAAGTCGATTCCGACACTTTGCTACGAAATTCAATCCGAAGCGCGCAAGATGGCGCCCGAGCTTGACGCGGCAAGCTTAACCCTGCGCGTCCATCCGGAAATTGCCAAAGCGCTGAAAACGCGCGAAGCCTCCCTGATGGATGAACTCGAGCAGTTGACGAAGAAGAGCATCATCATTCAGGCCGACCCCACGCTTCACTGGGAGCAGTACGACATCTATTAGTAATCGATAGTTGACAGCTTATAGTTGAAAGTTAAACGCGATCCGCAAGTTCAAACGCCCCGGTGAAGCGATTTTCTCCGGGGCGTTTTTGCGTTTTGCCGACTGTTCGAATGATTCGCTACGGGTCGCTGTCAAACCGCTGCTCGCGGAACGGGTCGCCGTACATGTGGTAGCCGTTTTGCTCCCAGAATCCTGGCGCATCTTGCGGCAAAAATTCGATGCCGCGAACCCATTTCACGCTTTTCCATGCGTAAAGCTGCGGGACGACGAGCCGCACAGGATACCCGTGCTCGGCTGGAAGTGGCTCGCCATTGTGACGCAACGCGAAAACAGTTGCGGGACGCATCAGATCATCCAGCGGCACATTTGCGGTGTAATTCTCCTCCGCGTGGACCATCACGTAGCGCGCTCCGGGCGTCACCGTGACCAGCTTCATCACCTCGATGAATGGCACGCCTTCCCAGCGCACGTCAAAGCGGCTCCAGCGCGTCACGCAATGCATGTCCGCAGTCACTTCCTTCATCGGCAGGCGATTGAATTCATCCCACGTCAGCCGCACCGTCTTTTCGATCAGGCCAGCAATCTGGAAATCCCAATGTGCAGGATCGAACCGCGGCACGGAGCCGTAGTGCAGCACCGGCCATTTCAGCGTCAGCGACTGGCCGGGCGGCAACCGCCCAGCGCGCGCCATTTCCTGTTCGCGCTCTTTGCGTTCGTTGCCTTCAAAAAACATTCGCGAGATCCCCCTCTGACTTCGCTTCGGCTCTTCCCTATTGTAACGGCACACTGGCAAAATCGCGCGGCACAAACGAATCCGCATCGCGATGGCCGCAAGCTTGTGCCGCAATTCCGTATGTTATGATGGCATTTCGCCATGATTTGATTCTCAAAGGAGAGAATTTGCCGGCACGCATACTGAACGGCGGCCCCATTCGCGACCAGATTTACACGGAGTTGAAACAGGAAATCGCCGAATTGGCATCCATGGGAATTCGCCCCGGCCTCGCTGCAGTGCTCGTCGGCGACGATCCGGCGTCGAAGATTTATGTGCGCAGCAAAATCGCCGCGTGTGAGCAGTTGGGGCTCGGCAACATACACCTGACTCCCCCGGCAAGCACGACGACCGCGGATTTGCTCTCCATTGTGTCTGAATTAAATGCGCGCGACGACGTCGACGGCATCCTCGTGCAATTGCCGCTGCCGCCGCAAATCGATGCGGAGAAAATTCTCGAGGCCGTCGATCCAGTCAAGGATGTCGACGGTTTCCATCCGATGAATATCGGAAAACTGATCGAGGGCCGCCCGACCATGGTCGCGTGCACGCCGCTGGGCGTCATGGAAATTCTGGGGCGAAGTGGAATTCGTGTGGAGGGTGCGAACGCGGTGGTCGTGGGACGTAGCAATATCGTCGGAAAGCCGATGGCGTTGCTACTGATGCACGCGAACGCGACGGTCACCGTTTGTCATTCCAAGACTCACGATCTGCGGCATTTCACTCGCGCAGCCGATATTGTGATCGCCGCCGTCGGACGCGCGGCGATGATTACACGCGAAGATATCCGTCCGGGCGCGACAGTAATTGATGTTGGCGTCACGCGTGTCATCGATCCCCGATTGGCGGAGACAATTTTCGCGAATTCCCCCGAGCGGCTGGAGAAATTCCGCAAGACCGGCACAGCCGTCGTCGGCGACGTCTGCCCGAACGTAGCAGAAGTCGCGGGTGCGATTACCCCCGTGCCTGGCGGCGTGGGACCACTCACCATTGCAATGCTCATGAGCAACACGGTGAAGTCCGCGCGTCTCCGTCGCGGCTTGCGCCCGGCGGAAACCGCTGCGTCGCCTCGTTGATGCCCATAAAATGTTAATCGCCTGCTGACTCTATGCTGACCGTCGGACTCACCGGAGGAATCGCCAGTGGAAAGTCCACGGTCGCCAGAATGTTGCAGGAGCGCGGCTGTGCCATCATCGAAGCCGATTTACTTGCGCACGAATATCTCCAGCCGGAAAACCCTATATCGCAGGAAGTGATCCGCGAATTCGGCGTTGGGATTCTCGACTCAACCGGAAAAATCGATCGCGCGAAGCTGGGCGAAATTGTCTTTAGCCATCCGGAGAAGCTTCAACGTCTAAATGCGATCATTCATCCTCGCGTGCTCGGGGAAATTGGTCGACGGCTGCAAGCTCTCGCGCAGTCCGACGGAACGAAAATTGCCGTTGTCGTTGCGGCGCTGCACATTGAGATCGGATATTATAAGACGTTCGATCGGCTCGCCGTGGCATGGTGCCGCCCGGAACAACAAGTCAAGCGACTGATCAAGCGTGGATTGACGCCCGAGCAGGCTGAAAGACGGGTCGCGTCCCAAATGCCGATGGAAGAAAAGCGTCGGTTCGCCGATGACCAGATCGATTGTTCTGGGACACTCGAGGAAACGACTCATCAGGTTGATAAGGCGCTCGCGCGGTGGAAGCAAATCCCCTGACGCACGCGGCAACATACGTGCGTGACAAAATTGGCCACGAATCCCGCTATGAGGCGTCCCATTCCTTCCGGATGCGTACGCGCTCAGCCTCGCTCAGACTGAACCACGATTCCCCGATGTCCCGGACGCGTTCGAGCGACGCTTGCATCCCGGCATGTTTCTGCTCCATCAATTCGCGCGAAGCGTCAGGCGCAACGTAAATGAGCGGTGCAATCACCATGACGGCGCGAGAGAAAAGATGCGGGATCTGAAACAGGTCCCAGGATTTTTCCAGCGTAAACGCGCGTTCGAGGCCGATGTGAAACATGAAAATCGGTTGCCCGGTCTTGCGCGCCAACATTACGGGGCCGGGTTTCGCAATGTAGCGCGGACCGCGCGGGCCGTCGATCGTGAATGCAACGTCGTGCCCTTCTTCCAAGCGGCGCGCCATCACAACCAGGCCCTTCAGGCCGCCCCGCGATGAACTTCCTTGCGCCGTGCCGAATCCGAGCCGCTCGATAACCCGCCGCGTCCATTGGCCATCAAAGTTTGTGGTGTTCATCACCACGGTGCCGCGCTTGCGCCACCACCAAATCGCGGAAAAAATCGACCGGTGCCAGAATGTGCCGATCAGATGCTCGCCGCGATCGTACGCCCGCTGCGCATGCTGCCAGCCCAGAACTTCGAAGCGCATGGTCGGGCCAATGGCGCGAATGATGCAGTAAACGGCCCACGCGATAACCGGGATTTGCATGCGCCGCCAGCGCGAAAGCTTCGGCAAGCGCGTATCGTAATGAATATTGACTGACTCTGTGGCCGGCGTGTCGCGCGGATCAAGACCCGATGCGGCTGGATCGCTCATCGGAGTATAGTATAGCAATCGCCGGCGCGGGATAATTCGCGTCCGGATGAATTAGCGGATTTCGATGAATATTTTCTGGCCCAGAAAATTTGGCGCGTTCGGCGCATCGTTATTATTGGCGTGCGGGATTTTTGCAACGCACGCGTCGGCACAAACTACCGCGCCGATTCTCGGAGAAATAGCCGGAGACGATATTTCCGTGCTTGGACCGTCGCATATCATCGAGGAAAACAGCGCTCGTGAGATTGCTTTTGGCGGCGGGAGCACCCTCGTGGTCCATTCGGGCAAAGCGCGCGTGGAATTCGCAGGCGGCGGCGAACTCGAAATTTGCGGCCCGGCGAAATTTACCGTATTGGCCTCGGGCGAAGCGCTTACCGTCGCACTCAGCTTCGGACGCGTACACGTAAAATTCGACGCATCACGTCCGATCACAATTTACACGCCGTTGATTCTTGCTACGCCCATGGCTCTGGGAAATCAGCCGCGCGATGTCACGATCGGGCTCATGAACACCGGGACCATGTGCATTCTCGCGGCGCGGGGCGCCGTGCAAGTGCAGCAACAGTTGAGCGGAGAAACCCTGGTGATTCCACAGCCGGGCGAGATTCTGCTTCAAGGAACATCATCGCTCGGGGCCGCGCGCGCCGCGTCAGGAAGTTGTCGGTGCGACTTCGACGAGCCGATTGCCCAACAATCTATTCCTTCGCCACCTTTCGTCTCCCAACAGCAAGCGCCCCACGAACTAATACCGAACCAAACTCCACCACCGGCGCAAATCGCAAATCAGACTCCGCCCGGCCTGGCGGCAAATGCTGTTCCCTCCCGCGGATCCGCACACCGGCGTCCGTCGGTTACGAAAAGTCAACTTACGCCATCGCGTTCAGCGACCGCTGCGGAACCACCCGTGAATCAACCTGCCAGAATTGACTTGCCGCCGATTGGCTACGACGCAAGAAGCGTGACGGCAGCAACGGAACCGCTCAGTGTGGCAACATTAATGCTGGCAAAGGAAGAGGTAGTACAACCGGACTGGATATTTCACGGTACCGTCGCCGCCGCACCGCTGCCAGCCGCGAAACGAGTTCACGCCGGAGCAGCCCACCCCCCTGCGAAGATTACCGCGAAACAACAACCTAAAAAGCCCGCCGCAAGAAAGGGATTTCGGGCTAGGTTCCACGACTTTTTCGCCGGGTCACCCGCGAAGTCCGATGGCTGTGTTGGCGAAGGATGCAGTTAGCAATCCGCAATTTGTAAGCTGAGATTTCTCCAGAGAACGTCGATAATCCGTTGCCGTACAAACCGCCGTTAAGAACCGCAATTACATCCCTTCGTAGTTCGGTCCGCCGCCGCCCTCCGGCGGGATCCAATTCACGATCTGATACGGGTCGGCAATATCGCATGTCTTGCAGTGGACGCAATTCGACGCGTTGATTTTCAATCGCGGCTTACCCTTTTCGAGAACCATCTCATACACTGCGGCCGGACAATAATACTGGCACGGATTTCCGTACTCGCGCACGCAGCGATCCGCGCAAATATTCAGGTCGGCAACCACCAGATGGCAAGGCTGGTCCTCTTCGTGGCGCGTCCCGGAATGATAGACGTCCGTTAGCCGATCGAACGTCAGCGTGCCGTCGCCCTTGAATCGCGTGGATTGGTCGACCCGTTCGAGCGGGCGATCCAGTTTCTTGAAATCTTCGTAGCCCGCGCGCGCGCGCATCGGGTCGACGAGGCCGCGCCCGCCGGTGATGAATTGCAATCCCGCATTGAGAGCGCCGCGCCACAACCCTTTGTGAAATCCCTGATGAAAATTTCGGACCGCCCAAAGCTCCGGCTTGATCCAGCTCGCTTCGATCTTCTTCTGAAACGTGCTCAGCGTTTTTGTTGAAGTATCGCCTGCGGCGAGCGCTTCGTAAGTCGTTTCCGCGGCCAACATTCCGCTCTTGATTGCGGTATGAATGCCCTTGAGCCGCTGCGAATTCAGCAGACTGGCTGAATCACCGATGATCAGCCCGCCGTCGAAATAATTTCGCGGCATGGAATACCAGCCGCCATAGGGAACAGTCTTTGCCCCATAGCGCACCAGCTTCCCGCCCTCCAGAATCCGCCGGATGTACGGGTGCGTCTTGAATTTCTGAAATGCTTCGTGCGGATCGAACAGCGAATCTTTGTACTCGAGCGCGATAACCATCCCGAGCGAAACGCGGTTGTCACGCAGTCCATAAATCCATCCGCCGCCATATTTATCCGAATCGAGCGGCCAGCCCGCCGTATGTGCCACAAAGCCAGTCTCGATTTTCCCCGGCTGCACATCCCACAGTTCCTTGATGCCCAGGCCGTAGGACTGCGGATTCACACCGTCGAGGTGCAGATGATTAACCAGCTCTTTCGTCAAAGAGCCGCGCGGTCCCTCGGCGAGCACCGTAATTTTCGACCGCAGCTCGTAGCCCGGCGTGAAGTTGTCCTTCGGCTTGCCGTTCTTGT
>DATLSS010000064.1:0-5229 GCA_035534035.1 Candidatus Acidiferrales bacterium
ACGTATGGCGGACGAGAGAGTGAAAATGCTGGATGCGGCAATCGCGCAAATCGAAAAGCAGTATGGCAAAGGCTCGATCATGCGTCTCGGGACGAAAGACATTCTCGTACCCGTGAATGTAATTCCCACCGGTTCAATTTCCATTGACGCTGCTCTCGGTGTCGGCGGCCTGCCGCGCGGCCGCGTCATCGAAATTTACGGCCCGGAATCCGGCGGCAAGACGACTCTCGCTCTGCACGTAATCGCCGAGGCGCAAAAGATCGGCGGTACCGCCGCATTCATTGATGCCGAACACGCCCTCGATCCGTCCTACGCACGTAAGCTCGGCGTTGACGTCGACAATCTCCTCGTCTCGCAGCCCGACAACGGCGAACAGGCTCTCGAAATCGCTCAAGCCCTGATTAGTTCCGGCGGCATCGACATCATTGTCATCGATTCCGTCGCCGCGCTCGTGCCTAAAGCCGAACTCGAAGGCGATATGGGCGATCCGCAAATGGGTTTGCAGGCGCGCTTAATGTCTCAAGCCCTGCGTAAACTCACAGGCATCGTTTCCAAATCCAAGACGTGCCTGGTGTTCATCAATCAGATCCGCGAAAAAATCGGCGTCATGTTCGGCAACCCGGAAACTACCACTGGCGGCCGCGCGCTAAAATTTTATGCGTCCATCCGCCTCGACATTCGCCGCATTCAAGCGATCAAAGAAGGCGACCGCGTCATCGGCTCGCGCACACGCGCCAAAGTCGTGAAAAACAAAGTCGCCGCGCCGTTCCGTGAAGCCGAATTCGACATCCTCTATGGCGAAGGCGTTTCCAAGGAAGGCGATTTGCTCGATCTCGGCGTCGCCCGCGGCGTCCTCGACAAAAATGGCACGTGGATTTCCTTCGGCGGAGAGCGCCTCGGTCAGGGCCGCGAAAGCGCGCGCCTTTTCCTGCGTGAAAACACCGACATTCGCAACAAAATCGACGCCACTTTGCGCAAGCAACTCGGCCTTCCTGCATCCACCGCGGGCAGTGACGAATCTTCAAAGGCCGTGCCAGCCGAAGCTGCCAAGGACGTGACAAGGGAAGCTACACGGTCCGGCCCCCAAGCCGTCCCCGCCGCCAAGGCCAAAGCCGCCCGCTAACACTCGCGATACGATGAAGCATCGAGCTTCGCTCGCGCCGTAGTTCACCCGAGAGTTCGCCTTCCTATAGGAAGTGTGGCGGCTCGACACCGCTTTTGCGTTCCGGCCTGCAGGCCCCTTTTGGGAACGGCGCGATGCCATCACGGCTCGCATTCGCCGCATCCAATCGTAACGAATGACCTGGCGGCGGTAGCGTTCCTACGTACCGGAACGAATGGGCCTGTACTTCCGTACTGATACCTCAATGGCGATTTTGTTCGTGAGGGCCATTGCGTCTTTCGCAACCCTCTGCGAGGATTGGTAAGTTTAAGTTGCGCTATGTTCTTGATTTTTTTAGAATGAGCCATTCGAAAATTTGAAGAGGAACAGCATTCGGCCTGAAAAACATACCATGAGCCCAAACCCAGCCACGACCCACTCGCGAATTCTAAAGATTTCTTTGCTGGCCATCAGCGCTGCATTTGCGCTTGCTTCGGCCATGCCGGTGAATGCCACGGGCATTGCGCGAAAGCGCGTCGTCCATTCGACCCGCCATCGCTATCACCATTATTATTACCGCGGCGTGCCCACGTACATGCCCGATCCGGCCGCGGGAGATGATTCGCGCTTCGATGATCCCGCTGTCCGCCAGGCCGCCCTGGACGCTCTGGGACGCCAAAACGGTTCCGTAGTCGCCGTCGATCCATCGACTGGCCGCATCCTCACCATCGTCAATCAGAAGCTGGCGTACTCGGCCGGCTTCGAACCGTGCTCGACCACCAAACCCATCATCGCTGTCGCCGCGCTCGAAAAGGGAATCGTCACTCCCGACACGATGATTAAAGTTGGCAGCCGCCGTTACATGGACATGACCGAAGCTCTCGCCCACTCCAACAACAATTTCTTCGAAGAGCTCGGCCGCCGCCTCGGTTTTGACACCGTGTGGCATTACGATCACGTCTTCGGCCTCGGCCAGCGCGCTGGTTACGACATCACCGGCGAACAGCCCGGTTTTCTGCCTGCCAAGCCGCCTGTCCGCGGCGGTGTTGCGCGCATGTGCAGTTTCGGCGAAGGAATTAAAATTACGCCGCTGCAATTGGCTGCGGTCGTTTCCACCATCGCCAACGGCGGCACCATGTACTACCTCCAATATCCTGAGACGCAGTCCGCGGCCCAGGACTTCGCTCCACGCATTCGCCGCACTCTCGCGATCGCTCCACTTCTGCCAGAGCTTCGCCAGGGAATGCTCGCGGCCGTACTCTACGGCACTGCGCGCCTCAGCAACGATCCCGAAGGCGAACAGACTCTCGGCAAGACCGGCACGTGCAATGATGAAACGAAAGGCGGGCGCCTCGGTTGGTTTGCGTCTTACGCCGATCAGGATCATCCGAAGCTCGTGCTCGTGGTTCTTTTGCGCGGAGGCGCGCGCATCGTCAACGGACCACATGCCGCTGACGTTGCGGGCAAGATCTATCGCGACCTCTACGCGCACGATTATTTCGCCGACAAATTGGCCGGCGATCCAGTCACCGTCGCCCGCTCCGAACGTTAGTTCGCATCGCCGCGTCGAAATCGAATCTTTTCGTGTTTCCTGGAACGCTCGCCTGTTCCCGCGAACAGGATTACCTCGAGTGCGCAAAACTTTTCCTTTCTGCTTGGGCTCGGGCGCGAGAATGCGGTATCCTGCGCTTCCATCGGGAACGGAACCAGCGAACGGAGGGGCTTTCATGGAGCGAAAGAAAATCATCGCATGGACAGCCGTAGTTGTGATTGCGACGCTCGCCGTCGCGGGTTCTTATTACTCGCGCTTTTCATATGAAAGGCGCCTCGCGCACGAAATGGCGGCGCCCATGCAGGACGTCGTGTCGCAAGCCCAGTCGATTCTTTATTCCTCTGGAACGATTCCGCGAGGCATGCCTTTCGCCACTATGCTGACGCACATGGGCATCGACCCGTTGACCACCGCGCAAATCGTCGCTTCGGCGCAGCCCGTCTTCAATTTCCGCATGTTCCAGGCCGGCAACCAGGTGACGATTGGACGCTCCGTCGCGGGCGCTATTCTCGAGTTGCGTTATCAGATCGACCCTGAGCGCTTCCTTTCCATCATTCGCCGTGGAGCGCAATTTGAAGCCGCAGTCAAAACCGTTCCGTCGACCACCGAAACCGACGCCGTCGCCGGCAAAATCGACGGCTCGCTTTTCGATGCCGTCAAGCAAGCGGGCGAAAGCCCCGAACTCGCCATGCGCCTCGCCGACATTTTCAGTTGGGACATGGACTTTTACACCGATCCGCGCCCAGGAGACACTTTCCGCGTGGTCGTCGAAAAGAAAGTGCTCGCGAACGGCAAGACGCTCAGTTACGGAAAAATTCTCGCCGCCGAATACAATAACGACGGTCAGATTTATCGCGCGGTTTTGTTCCACGATCCTTCCGGCGCGCCCGCATATTACACGCCCGACGGCAAATCGCTGAAGAAAGCCTTTCTGCATTCGCCGCTCAAGTTCGCCGCGGTCATCACGTCTCATTTCAGCTACCACCGATACCATCCAATTCTGAAGATTTATCGCCCGCATCTTGGCACCGACTATGGCGCGCCCATGGGTACGCCGGTGCAAGCGATCGGCGACGGCCGCGTGATTTTCGCGGGCCGCAAAGGCGAAGACGGGAACCTGGTCAAAATTCAGCATATCAACGGCTACGAAACGTATTACATGCACCTCTCGCGCATCCTGGTCCACAATGGCCAGCGTGTGGTGCAGGGTCAGCGCATCGGTCTGGTGGGCATGACGGGCCTCGCCACCGGGCCGCATCTCGACTTTCGCATCGAGCGCCACGGGAAATTCATGAATTTCGAGCGTCTGCCGCTGCCGCCGTCGCAGCCGGTCGCCCGCCCCGATCGCGCCGAATTCGATGCCGTCTGCGACCACGAGATGAGCCTGCTGCCGGCTCCCGGCACCTCGGTCGCTAGCGCCGCCGCCATGGCCGCTGGCGTTCTCCCCAGCGCCTCCGCCCCCCACTAGCCCCGCCGTTTGGCGTAGCCTGCGGCGTCCCGAGGACTGCCCGGCACTCGAAGTGTCCGGTAATTCTAAAAAGCGCGAAAAATTGGCGATTAGAAACGAATCCGAGTGAATGTTTTGTGCAAAGTTAGCCGGTGTCTAATTCCGGACAGTGGATTAGATTCGATGGCGATTAGAAATTGGCGAGGTTTGGAGCCTGGATGTCGGGAAGCGGCCTAGGGTGACTCCCAGGCGGAGCAAAGGACTACAAAGAAGTCATTACTGAAAACCTCAAATGCTCCCCAAACTAAGACGTCTGATTGACGCAGAAGGTCTCTGACGGCCATAGACATTGGGGGTCTGGAGCCAGATTCCTCCTTGCGGTTGCTCGTCGGAATGACAGGCGCGCGACTAGCTCGGCGCAGCGCCCTTACCACCGCAACGGTTCGCGATCTAACTGGCCCATTGGGCGGTTGCTCGGCGCGACACTTTGCGCGAAATTTTGTGTTGCGCCACTGTGGGGCAGAGACTAGATTCAAAGTCCCTCAGCCTGAAGCACGCTTCGTTGGTATTGGTGTACGCCTTCGGAACCCGAGGAGGGACCATATGTGGGGTAGCAACGAAAAGAAACCGGGAGCGCCCCGTGCAGGAGAGCAAGCCCGTCCGGGCGAGCAAGCAAAATCGGCAGTGCCGGAGAAATCGGCAGCGGCTCCGGCGAAAACACAACCGCCAAATTGGGAGGCAAAGTCAATGGCAATGAACACGAACGAGCCGATGTATCCGTCAACAACGTCGAGCGGCGCTGCGGCGCGGCTGGGCGCGAGTTTGCACGTGAAAGGCGAAATCACCGGCAACGAAGATTTGAGCGTTGACGGCAGCGTCGAAGGACTCATTCAGCTGGAAGATCGCAAGCTGACCGTCGGCGCAAGCGCGAAAGTCACGGCCGACATTATTGCCCGCGAAGTGGTGGTTTACGGCAACGTCAAGGGCAATTTGCGGGCGCGTGACCGCATCGAAATTAAAAAGGATGGCTCGGTCGTCGGTGATTTGACCACCGCGCGCATCATGATCGAGGACGGTGCTTACTTCAAAGGCTCGATCGAGATCGACAAGAGCGGCGACGCTTCCGGC
>DATLSS010000065.1:0-12606 GCA_035534035.1 Candidatus Acidiferrales bacterium
CACGTTTCGCCCGAGGAAACCGTTCGTCACGCGCTGCGCCTTGTGAAAGACGGCGCCGAAGCCGTGAAACTCGAGGGCGGCGAAAAGCGCATGGAAGCGATTGCGCGCCTCGTCGAATCGGAAATCCCCGTGATGGCCCACATCGGCCTCACGCCGCAATCCGTTCTCGAGCTGGGCGGCTTTCGCGTTCAGGGAAAATCGGTCGAGTCCGCCGAGCGTCTGATGCGTGACGCGCGCGCCGTCGAAGCCGCCGGAGCTTTTTCCGTCGTCCTCGAATCCGTTCCCCGAGAACTCGCCGCGCGCATCACGCAGGAGCTTCGCATCCCGACGATCGGCATCGGCGCCGGCCCCGATTGCGACGGCCAGGTGCTCGTTTTCCACGATCTCGTTGGCTTGAGCGTCAACGGCACGCCGAAATTCGCGCGCCAGTACGTCAATCTCGGCGAGCAAATTTCCCGCGTCGCCCGCGAGTATTGCGACGACGTTCACAACGGCCGCTTCCCCTCCGACGCGGAATCGTTCCACGCGCAGCAATGGCCCGCGGAGCCGGGCAAAACTCAAATCCATTGAGGTGAAAAATTACCGTCGACGATATACAACTTCTTTACGACTACAACACCTGGGCCAATCGCCGTGTGCTCGACGCTTGCGTAGCGCTGTCCACTGAACAGCTCACGCGTAAACTGGGTTCGAGCTATCCCTCGGTGCGCGACACGCTGACGCATATCATGTTCGCCGAGTGGCTCTGGCTCGAACGCTGGAGCGGACGGTATCCCTCGGGATTTCCTCCCGAGGATTTTCTCGATCTCGCATCCGTTCGCGCGCGCTGGCGAAAAATCGAAAACGACTTGCTGAAATTTGTGCGCGCTCTCTCCGCCCCGGATCTCGAACGCGTCATTCACTATCGCAACACCAAAGGCAATCCATTTTCCGATCCCGTGTGGCAGATGCTCCAGCATGTGGTGAATCACGGCACCTATCATCGCGGCCAGATCACAACTCTGCTGCGTCAGCTCGGCGCCACTCCTGTCGCGACGGATTTAATCGCCTTCTATCGCGAGCGATCCGGCCAGCCGCACAACTGACTTCCCGATTTTAATCGCCAAATGGAAATCATCCGCACAATCGAATGGATGAAGCAAACGTCGCGCCAGCAGGAAGCCGCGGGCCGCGTGATCGGCTTTGTTCCCACCATGGGCGCTTTGCATGAAGGACATCTTTCTTTAGTGCGTGCCGCGCGCCAGCGATGTTCCCCCGTCGTCGTTTCTATTTTCGTCAATCCAAAACAATTCGGTCCCGCGGAAGATTTTCAACAATATCCGCGTGATCTTAAAAAAGACCGCGCGCTCCTCGACAATCTCAACGTCGATTATCTTTTTGTTCCTGAAGCGGCGGAAATGTACCCCCGCGATTTTCGAACTTCTGTTCGGGTCGATGGTTTGAGCGACAAATTCGAAGGCCGCATTCGCCCCGGCCATTTTCACGGCGTCACCACCGTGGTACTGAAGCTTTGTGAAATCGTCCGCCCGCGCTTCGCCTATTTCGGCCGCAAGGACGCGCAACAGGCGCGCATCATTCGGCGAATGTCCGCCGACTTGAATCTGGATTCGGAAATTATTGTGTGCCCGATTCTGCGCGAGCCCGACGGCCTCGCCATGTCCTCGCGAAACGTTTACTTGAAAAATGACAACCGTCGCTCCGCCACGGTTCTCTATCGCGCTCTGGACGCTGCGCGCCGCGAAATCGTGAGAGGCACGCGCGAAACCTCGTTGCTCCTCGAAGCTCTGCGTGCGACAGTGGTTTCCGAGCAAGTCGCCAAACTCGACTACGCGGCCATCGTCGACGCCGATTCGTTCGAGCCAGTTGATTTCCTTCGCGGCAATTGCCTGATCCTCGTGGCCGCGCGCATCGGTTCCACGCGCCTGATCGACAATATGCTCGCCGAAGAGCACGACGGCACCTTCGCTGTTTCTGTCTGACGCTTGCGCGAGTTCTGGTAGACTGGTTTCGCCTCGGCCCCGAAGTACCCCAAGGAGATCCTCGTGCGAAATATTCTCGCCGCGCCCGTTTTGTCCTTTTTACTAATTCTGTCCGCAGCTCCGCTGTACGCTCAGAAAATCGTTCCGGCTGGAACCGCCGTCATGGTTCGTCTTGACAAATCTGTCAGTTCGAAAAATGCTGTCGCGAATCAGAAAGTAAAAGCAACTGTCGCGCAGGATGTAGTTATCCACGGCAAAGTTTTAATTCCTCGCGGCTCGCCCGCTGCTGTCTACGTCGCGGAAGCAACGGCAGCGGGCAGTTCCTCAACTCCGGCGACGCTTTATTTGCGCCTCGACGCGCTGACCGTCGGCGGCCGCGCGTACCCCGTTTCCGCGCGCAAAGCCGGTGCACAAATTGATCCGCGTGGAAAAGGAGACCCAGTCGCCACGGGCGGCGCAGTTGCGGCGGGAGTTGCCGCGGGCGCGGCAACAACGGGCGGTAAAGATATCAGTTTCGAACCCGAAACAGCCGTCGCCTTCCGTCTAAAGTCCCGTTTGCGAGTCCGTTGATTGCTTGCGGAAGAATCGCCTGCACGCTCGCTGCGTTGCGGTGTAGCACAAACTGAGAACTTTTCTGTTTAGCGCTTCGCGCTACTGCTTTGCGATTTCCTGAAGGACTTCGGCGGCGTGGCCTTTCGCGCTGGCTTTCTCCCAGACATACCGTACCTTCGCGTCGGGGCCAATCCAATAGGACATCCGCACGATTCCCAGAAAAGATTTCCCGAGAAAACTTTTCATGCGCCGCGCGCCGTACACTTCGATCGTGTCGAAGCTCGTATCCGAAAGCAGCGGGAAATTCAAATTGTACTTGGCCTTGAATTTCGCCTGCTGCTCCACGGAATCCGCGCTGCATCCTAAAATCACCGTGTTCAACTTCTCGAATTTTTTCTTGGCGTCGCGAAACTCGGACGCTTCATTCGTTCAACCCGGCGTGAGCGCTTTGGGGAAAAAGAAGAGCACCACATTTTTGCCGCGGAAATCCGCGAGCGTGACTGCCTTGCCATCATCAGCCGGTAAATTGAATTCCGGAGCCCGCTCGCCAACTTTCAGTATGTCACTCATTTTAATTCCTACGATTGTTGCAGCAGCCGTTTCACAATATCGTTGATCGTTTGCGGATTCGCCCGCCCGCGCGTCTCGCGCATCACTTGCCCCACGAAAAACTGGAATACGCCTTCACTCCCCGCGCGATACTTCGCCACGTTCTCCGGACTCTTCTCGAGCACCTCTCGGCAAATCTTCTCGACGCTTTCCGCATCGGTGATCGACGAAAGCCCTTCCGATGCGATGATCTCGGCCGCGGGTTTTCCCGTCTCGACCATTTTCGCAAACACACGTTTCCCAATCGCGGCCGTGATTTCGTTGGTTTCGATCGCGCGCAAAAGTCCGGCAAATGCCTCGGGCCGCACCGGCAATTCCGAAATATTTGGCGCCGCATCATTCAGCCGCCGCAGCAACTCCGTTTGGATCCAGTTGGCGGAGATTTTCGGCGCCGCGCCCGCGCGAAGGACTGCTTCGAAGTAATCAGCGAGCGCTGCGGTCGCAGTCAAGACTCCAGCGTCATACGCAGTGATCGCGTACTGCGCCACGAATCGCGCGCGTTTCGCATCCGGCAGCTCGGGCATCGCGCGATGAATTTCTTCTTTCCACGTTTCCACGATGCGCACGGGCAACAAATCCGGTTCTGGGAAATAACGGTAATCGTGCGCGAATTCCTTGGAGCGCATGGATTCCGTGCGTCCGGCCGCGACGTTCCAAAGCCGCGTCTCCTGCGCGACCAATTCGCCCGCTTCGAGTGCGCCAATTTGGCGTTCGATTTCGTATTCGAGCGCGTGTTGCAAATAGCGGAACGAATTCAAATTCTTCACTTCCACTTTCGTGCCGAATTTCTCCGCGCCGCGCGAACGCACGCTCACATTCGCGTCGCACCGCAGCGAGCCTTCTTCCATATTGCAATCGCTCGCCGCCGTGTACTCGAGCGCCTGCTTCAAGTTCGTCAAGTACGCGTACGCTTCTTCCGGCGCGCGCAAATCCGGCTCACCGACGATTTCGATCAACGGCACGCCCGCGCGATTGAAGTCGATGTGACTATAGCGATCCGCGTCGGCGAATCCTTCGTGGAGATTCTTCGCTGCGTCTTCCTCCATGTGCACGCGCGTGATGCCGATGCGCTTTTTCGACGCGCCCGATTCGATTTCGAGCCAGCCACCCGTTGCGAGCGGTAACTCGAATTGCGAAATCTGGTAGCCTTTCGCCAAATCGGGATAAAAATAATTCTTCCGCGCGAACCGCGAGCGCTCCTGCACCGTGCAATGCAAAGCCAGAGCCGCGCGCGTCGCCAATTCCAGCGCGCGTTTGTTCAGCACTGGCAGCGCTCCCGGCAGTCCCAGACAGACAGGGCAAGTATTCGTGTTCGGCGGATCTCCAAATCGGGTGGAGCACGCACAGAATGCTTTGGTCGCGGTCGCGAGTTGTACGTGCACTTCGAGCCCGATCACGCTCTCGTAGTTTGCACGCATCTCCGGCGGAATGTGCCGTGCGCCTTCCACGGTTGCCGCCGCTGTTCGTGTCGAGGTCCGTTCCATCAGAATGCTCAGAATTATATCATTGCCGCCGTGCGCGCAGTCTTCGTCCGGACCGGCGTGCGATGGCATTTCATATCCGGGATGGGAGGAATGTTATGCTTGGTTCAAGGCAAAACACAAACTACGGGAAGAGGCCGCGCAGGACGGTTGCGTCGGCGACGCGACCGACCGCCAAAATATACGCGGCGGTGCGCAGGTGAACGTGATGCTTGCGCGAATTTTCGTGTACCTCGTGGAATGCACGCTTCATCACTGTTTCAAGCTTGGCGTTCACTTCCGCTTCGGTCCAGAAGAAGTTCTGCAAGTCCTGCACCCATTCGAAGTAACTGGTGGTAACGCCGCCGGAATTCGCCAAGATGTCCGGTATCACCATGACGCCGCGTTTCGCCAGCGCTTCGTCTGCATGAGGGGTGGTGGGACCGTTGGCCGCCTCAGCGACAATTTTCGCCTTGATCTGGTCGGCGTTGTTCAGGGTGATCACGTTTTCGAGCGCCGCGGGAATCAAAATGTCGCACTTCATCGTCAGCAAATCGTCATTTGAGATGCGCGAAGTTCCCGGCATTCCCACCACGGTTCCCGAGCGTTCTTTATAACGCGCCGCTTTGTATGGGTCGATCCCGCGCGTATTGTAGACGCCGCCGCGCGAATCGCTAATGGCGATCACTTTGGCTTTTTTCTCCGCGAACAGGCGCGCGGCAATCGAGCCGGCGTTTCCAAATCCTTGAATCGCGACCGTGGCGCCGCGCAAATTCATTTTTTTCGCCCTGCACGCTTCTTCAGCCACGAATAAGCATCCGCGAGCCGTAGCTTCGTTGCGTCCCTCGGAGCCGCCGAGCGCCACTGGTTTTCCCGTTACGACGCCGGACACCGAATACCCAACGGTCATGGAATATGTATCCATCATCCATGCCATGGTTTGCGCGTCAGTGTAAACATCGGGCGCGGGAATATCGCGTTCGGGACCGATGATGGGGAGAATTTCCGAGGTATAGCGCCGCGTCATGCGCTCGAGTTCGGATTTGCTCATGCGCTTGGGGTCGCAAATGATTCCGCCCTTCGCGCCACCGAACGGAATATTCACCGTTGCGGTTTTCCAGGTCATCCACATGGCCAGGGCCTTCACTTCGTCGAGCGTCACGCCGGGATGATAACGGACACCGCCCTTCGCCGGGCCGCGCGCGATGTTGTGCTGGACGCGATAGCCGGTGAATACTTTCACCTGCCCGTTGTCCATCTTCGTCGGCACGGAAACTTCCATGACGCGCTTCGGCGTGCGCAACACCTGGCGCAAGCCCGCATCGAGCTTCAAATGCTCCGCCGCGATATCAAACTGGATTTGCGAAATACGAAAGATATTCAGATCTTCGCGCGGAGCAATCCGCGGGATCGCTTGGGGAACCGCTTTGGCGCTGTGGGCCATTCCGTCGTTCCTCCTCGACTGCTGTTACACTCCTGCTGCCAGCCGCTTCGCTTCGCGATCATTGTCATGGCCAGCTGCACGATTGAGATCGCGTTGATAATGGTCCATGCAATCGCGCGAACAGAAATGCAGCGTCTCTTTACCTTGCTGAAAAAAATAAGAAATGTCTTCGGCCACGTATGTGCCGCAAACCGGATCGCGGAAAAGCGCCTTGGCCGCGGGCTGCGGTTCAACGCGCGGACGTTCGCGCCCGCCGCTAACGCGCGAGCGCGTCGCGCTGTCAACGGCCTTCTTCATCACCCAGGCGATTCCCGCAGTGACGAAGAACCAAAAGATGTAGCGAAAAATCCGTCCCAGAAGCTTCAATGATTCGCTCCGAGGTCTTTCATTCACTAGCGCGCGCCCCCGCGAACAGTGCGCGCTATGCAACATATTGTAAATGGCTTCCGGCAGGGAGTTTATTCAACCCGCCGTGGCCAGTCAATTGAAACAGGCGAAAATCCGCGCATTGTGCACAGGTACTAAAGCCAATGAACCGAAAGGGCTTAGAGGTTGATTAACTACATAAAGAGCTGTAAATGCGGCACTTATACCAAAATTGCCAGGGAACAGGGGGCCGCGTCGCCCAAACCCCTGTCTGCACAGGGAAGCACGATTTGACCCATGCGCCACGGGAAGACTACTCTGTGCGAACGCATTTCCATCCGGAAGCAGGAAAGAGGCAGTTTGTTAATTACATCCGGTTGTATCGCCAATGGCGTAATTCCAATAAGAGCGGCTGAGGGATTGTGAGTCGAGCGCAAGGCGCTGAACCGCGGAGTGATTCAGATTGGTCGCTGCTCGAGCGAGTCGTCCAGAAGGACGAACTAGCGCTCGCTGCGCTCTACGACCGATACAGCGGTTTGGTGTTTGCGGAGGCTACTCGCATTCTTCGCGATTCGGGCGCGGCAGAGGAAGTCTTGCAAGATCTCTTCTACCAGGTGTGGCGCACAGCGGAAAAATTCGATCCCGCGCGCGGATCTCTCCCCGGATGGCTTCTGGTAGCGGCGCGGAACCGGTCGATTTCGCGTTTGCGGCGCCGGAGCAGCCGCGACGACGAAGAACTTACCGAGAATAGCGTCGTGCTGCCGTGCAATCTGGAGACGGTTGCGGCGCAAAATCAATTGCTCGGCCGAGTACGGAACGCGCTAGGCAGTTTGCCGGACGGCCAGCGTGAAGCCATCGAGCTCGCCTACTTCGAAGGCATGACGCACAGCGAAATTGCCGAGCACCTCGCAACGCCACTGGGCACAGTGAAAACGCGGATTCGCTCCGCGGTGGAGATTTTGAAGCAGGCACTCGCATGACCAATGGCCATCCAATTCGTGCAGAAGAATTCGAGCTTTTCGCGCTCGGCGTATTCGCCGGCGAAGAGCGGGCGCCGATCCAGGCGCACATCGATTCGTGTCCGGAATGCGCGCGAAAACTCGCCGAAGCCCGCGGGCGCATCGCGCTGCTGGCTATCGCCGCGCCAGAGCAAAGTCCCCCCAGCGTTGTGAAGCAGCGGCTGCTCGAAAAAGTGCGCGCGGAAAAATCAAGCAATGCCGCGCCGGTTCGGATTCGCGGGACGCGCCCGGCCATTCGCTGGTGGAACACGATTTGGGCGCCCGCGGCGCTGGCGCTTGCCATCGCGACGATATTTCTGTGGATCAGCGACCGCCGACTTGACAATCAATTGCAGCACATCCAGCAAGTGACCCAGACTTATCAGACGCAAACCGAGCATGCGCAAGCGCTGGTTAATGTGCTTGCGGCGCAGGACACCGTAACCGTAAAACTCGACGCCACGCCTTCAATGCCGAAAGCGTGGGGCTACGTGAAATATAATCCGCGCATGGGGATGATGTGCTACTCCGCTGATTTGCCTGAGCCGCCGCCGAACAAGGTGTATCAGATGTGGGTTGTGCCGGCGACTGGCAACCCCGTGAGCGCGGGAGTATTCATGCCCGCAGCCGCGCATGGCGGCCATATGCCGATGGCGAAAGTGCCGCCGGGAATTGATTGCAAATGGTTCTGCGTGACCGTGGAACCAAAGGGCGGCAAGCCCGCGCCGACGGGCCCGAAGGTGCTCGTTGGTACCCTTGAGTGAGCGCGTTAGGTTAGAATAGCGATGACCTTAAACCAATTCTCTGGCATCCAAACCCACCGGCCCTGCGTACTCCTAGCGACACGGGGAGCGCCGTTGGCGGGGATGAAAGCCGGCGGGAGCCCAGCAGCAACCCCACAATTCACACGGAGGAATTACATGAAGAAGCTTACGAATGTTCTCGGCCTTGCCGCCGTGATGCTGTTTACCTTTGGCCTCG
Source organism: Candidatus Acidiferrales bacterium (assembly GCA_035534035.1). Lineage (GTDB taxonomy): Bacteria > Acidobacteriota > Terriglobia > Acidiferrales > UBA7541 > DAHUXN01. The sequence goes on from DATLSS010000065.1 coordinate 8,390, forward strand.
CATCGACCGCGAATGCGAAGTCGCATACGTGGACGGGCTGGATCAGTGCCAGCATGTGCGGAGCAAAGGACGCGAGCGCCGCCAAGGCTGACTGCACGAGGCGGTGCGTTAAGAGGGGCGACAAGTACGTGTTCGTGAATACCAAGACGCAGAAAGTCTATCCGATTTCGAACCAGGACGCCGTGACGGACGCGGCGATCGGCAGCGAAGTTACGCTGACGGGCGAAGTGAGCAAGGACGGTTCAATCAAGGTCGACAGCATCAAAACCGCGGGCATGTAAATTGCGCGGTCTTTTTTCAGGGCGCGGCGCGTTCTCTTCGTAATTAAGAGACGCCGCGCCTTTTTAATTTTTATTCAACTGTGCGCCGGGATATGATCCTCGCCCATGTAGCGGCGCAAGACTTCGGGAATCACGACGGAGCCGTCGGCTTGCTGAAAATTTTCGACGACGGCGATCCAGGTGCGTCCGGTGGGTAAGCCTGAGCCGTTTAGCGTGTGCACGAATTCGGACTTTTGATTTTTCGGGCCGCCCCGGGGCTTGTAACGAATCCCCGCGCGGCGCGCTTGGAAGGCTTCGCAATTCGAGCAGCTGGAGATTTCCATGAATTCCTTTGACGAAGGCACCCAAACTTCAATGTCAAAGGTTTTCGAGGAAGCGAATCCCATGTCGCCGGTGCAAAGCTGCATCACACGATAGTGCAAGCCAAGCTGCTGCAATAATCCTTCCGCGTCGCGGACCATTTTTTCGAGTTCGTCGTAGCTTTCCTCGGGCCGCGCGAACTTGAACATTTCGACTTTTTGGAATTGATGCTGGCGCTTGATGCCGCGCGTGTCTTTTCCCGCCGCGCCCGCCTCGGAGCGGAAGCAGGCAGTCCACGCGCAGACTTTGATCGGAAGCAACGCATCGTCGAGCGTTTCATCGCGATAGAGATTCGTCAATTCCGTTTCGGCGGTGGTGGTGAGCCACAAATCGGTATCTTTCAGGCGAAACATGTCAGCCTCGAATTTCGGCAGCTGGCCAGCGGCGATAAGGGAAGCTGTGTTGACGATGAACGGCGGCAGCACTTCGGTGTAGCCCTGTTCACGCGTATGGACGTCGAGAAAGAAATTCGCGAGGGCGCGTTCGAGGCGCGCGCCCGCTCCGCGGTAGAGAGCGAAACGAGCGCCAGCGATTTTAACCGCGCGCTCGAGATCCAAAATCCCCAGCGCCTCGCCCAATTCCCAATGAGGTTTGGGCGCGAAATCGAATTTCGGCGGCGCGCCCCAGCGGCGGACTTCGAGGTTGCCTTCTGTACCGCTGCCAACGGGTACCGAACTGTGGGGAATGTTCGGGACGGAGAGCATGAAATCGCGGAGCTTTTCATCGAGCTGCACAATCGTTTCGTCTTCGGATTTGATTTCGTCGGCAATCTGCTTCATCCGCGCCATCAGCGCGCTCGCGTCCTGACCGGATTTCTTCAGCTTCCCCACTTCTTCGCTGCCCTTGTTGCGTTCAGCCTTCAGCCGTTCGACGGAGGTGATGCGGTGGCGGCGCTCGGCATCGATTTTGCGAAAAGCGTCCAGATCGAGACGCGCGTTGCGATTCTTGGACATGCGCTCGATCTCTTCCAAATGTTCGCGAAAATAATTCAGGTCAATCATCGTTCAATCACGGCTCAATCACGCTCGCAAAAGCATACCGCACCGAAAACGCGTGACGAACTCTTTTTTTGCGGCCCTTCTTTTTGCGCGGCGATTCCGCTAAGATGGACGTTTTTCGCAATAGGAAAGGATCGTTCCAAGAGCTATGTCTTCGGATTCCAAACCGCGTGTGCGCTTCGCGCCGTCGCCGACGGGCTACCTCCACGTCGGCGGAGCGCGCACGGCGCTGTTCAATTGGCTTTTCGCGCGGCACGAGGGCGGCACGCTGCTGCTTCGCATTGAGGACACGGACGTTGAGCGCAACAAACCGGAACTCGTCGAAGGCATACTCGAAGGGCTTCGGTGGCTCGGCGTTCCGTGGGATGAGGGTCCGTATTTTCAGTCGCAGCGCCTGGATCTTTATCGCGCCGCGGCCGAGCGGCTGCTCGCGAGCGACGCTGCATTTCCGTGCTATTGCAAAGCGGTCCAATACGGCGGGGCCGACGCAATTGTGGAAGGCGAAGAAGGCGCCGAAAAAACCGCGCGCATCGCCGCGTGCCCATGCCGTGACTTAACGCTGGTTGAACGCGCGGAAAAAGATCGCAAGGGGCTTTCGCGCGCCATTCGTTTTGCCGCTCCACGTTCGGGCGTAACGCGCTTTGAAGACGCCGTCTTCGGCTCGCGCGAAGTTCAGAACGCGGAAATCGAGGATTTTGTGTTGTTGCGCTCGTCCGGCCTGCCGACCTATCAGCTCAGCGTCGTGGTGGACGACATCGACATGCGCATCACGCACATCATTCGCGGCGCGGATCATCTCTCGAACACGCCGAAGCAGGCGCTGCTCTACGAAGCGCTCGGCGCCACGCCGCCGATCTTCGCCCACGTCCCATTGATTCTCGGGCCCGATCGGACGCGCCTCTCGAAGCGCCACGGCGCCACGAGCGTCAGTTCCTACGCCGATGAAGGTTTTCTTCCCGAGGCGTTCAGGAATTTTCTTGCGCTACTTGGGTGGTCCACCGGCTCCGACGAAGAATTCCTGCGCACCGCCGATTTGATTGGCCGATTTTCGCTTTCCGGCGTGAGCCGCACCAACGGCATATTCGATCGCGACAAGCTCGAATGGTTCAATTCGCAATATTTGCAGAAGCTTCCTCTTGATGAGCTGCTTCCTCACGTGAAAGCCGAACTGCGGCGCGCTGGCCTGTGGCGCGATTCCTGGGACGCGTCGGAACGCGAATGGTTCGCGCACACCGTCGATATTCTTCGCCCGCGCACGCGCCTGCTTCCGGATTTTGCAACTTGGGCGCGCGCGTTTTTCTCCGATGATTTTGATTACGATCCTGAAGCGCGCAAAAAATTCTGGAAGGATCCGAAGCTGCCGGATTTGCTCGGAAAACTCGCGGATTCGCTCGACGCGCTGCCTGACTGGAACCACGACGCCTGCGACCATGTGCTTCGCGCGCTTGCCGAAGCCGAAGGCGTAAAGGCCGGACTGTTGATCAACGGCACGCGCGTGGCCATCGTGGGCCGGGCCGTCGCGCCGCCCCTCTTCGAAACGATGCTCGTGCTCGGGAAATCGCGGGTAGTCGAGCGCCTTCGTCGCGCGCTGCCTTCTGTCGCGCCGGAGTGAGCACACTTCGGCTCGCTTCTTTTTGGATCGGAGGCGCCTACTTCCGCTTGTGCGTGAAAATATCCGGCGACATCGCGCGGGTTTTCATTCCTGCTGGCGCAACGTCAATTTTCGCGATGACGGGAATCTTGACGGGCGGCAGGCAGGCACTGTCATTGCAGGCCTGGTATTGCAGCGTAAACGGCAGATTCATTTTTCCGAGCGGCGCATTTGCCGCCGCTGACATTCGCACGCGCACGGTGAAATGGCCCGTGTAAACGGAAAGCGGCTTTTCGTCGAACCCAAGTTTTTTGCTGACGCCGTCTGGATACGATGTCCCCACTTCTTCAATTCCTGAGGGTAATTTGGCCGTCAGCGCGGTGGGTATTAAATAATCTTCCGATACTTTGTGTGCGTTCATGTGAAATCCGGGCATGATTCCCACGACCACGGCGACTTCAAATGTGGTTCCGCGCGGGACCGGCGCGTTTGACACATAGGTTTTCGGGCTGGCTACCGCCGAAGCGGCGGGCAGCGCACTCTGAGCCACCACGCGCGGCGCGATTGCGACACACGCCAAAAAAATCAGCGCCGTTGCGAGGATCACTCCACGCAAAAGCTTGCGTTCTGGCATTGGCATCCTCTGCATCCTTACACCGTCACCGGCGCGCCCAATTGCTGGCTCAAAATCCGGCTCATGACTTGATCGAGCGTTTCGCCTGTTTTTTCCAGCACAAACGCGCTCGCCTGTTCCGACCACCCCAACTTGAAACTCGTCGTCAGCGCCGAAATCCATATCTGGCGCACCGGCGAATTCGGGCTGATCACAAAACGTGTTTCGTCCGCGTCGTCGAACAAAATTTCGATCTTGCCGCTTCCGCCCTCCACTTCGAATCCGCGTTCGTCGCCCACATCCAAGAGCCTTTTCTGGAGGCTCTCAAAAACCGCTTCGCATTGTTTTTGAAATTCGCGTTCGTCGATCATGAT
>DATLSS010000066.1:0-28226 GCA_035534035.1 Candidatus Acidiferrales bacterium
CAATATTGCGAGAATGGCGCAGGTTTTCGTCCCATTTCCGCAACCACGCGCGAATTATCGAACACTGTGTTCCATGTCAAGTAGGGAAGGAAGACTTTGAGTAGAGTGGCCAGCTTTCCTGCTTTTCCAAAACGCCCAGCGAGCAAATTTACCATTCCCGATGTGGAGCGTTCGAGCGACGGCACAAACACGGGCGCGTTCCTGCCCTGCGCTTCGGCCAGCGCGCGGGTCAATTGCAGGTACGTTTCCGAATCGGTGCCGGAAGACAAATGATAAATGCCATGCGCGGGCTTTTCTTTCTGATGCAATGTAGAAATTGCGCTCGCCACGTAGTCGACGGGCACGATATCGACGCGATCTTCGGGACGGAAGGGAAGCGCCGGCAGGCCCGCGAGAAACACAAACGCCTTCACCATTTCGAATTGATTCGTTTCCGGGCGGCGGCTGTCGCCGAGCACGATGCTGGGGCGGAAAATGATCCGGGAAACGTCCGGCAGAAGCTCATGAACCATGTGCTCGCTGAATTTTTTCGTGCGCGCATACGGATCATAATCCGAGCGCTCCCAGTCAATCGACGAATCCTCCTGGACCATCTCGCTTTGCCGCTGCCCGGCAACGGCGACCGTGCTCACGTGGCTGAAACGCCGCAAGCCGTGATAGTCACGTGCGCGCATGGCCAATTCGATCACTTGCAGCGTGCCGCGCAAATTCACGTTCAGACAACTTTTTTCGGATTTTCGGTTTAGCGACGCGGCGCAGTGAATGATTGAATCCGCAGTCTGCACGAGCCGCCGGTATTCGTCGTCCTCGAGTCCGAATTTTGGTGCGGTCAAATCGCCGCGGGAAATGCCGACGCGTGACGCGAGGCAGGAACGGAAATGCGGGAAATCCATGTGGAGCTGCAGCGCGTGCCACAATCGCTCGCGCGCCTGTTGTTCATTTTTCGCGCGTACGAGAAGGTTCAGCGGCTCGCCGGTGTCCGCGAGCAGATTCGCCGCGACGTGTGCGCCGATATAGCCGGTTGCTCCGGTAACGAAGATGGCCACTGGTTCGCGGTCTCAGGATGCCGCCGCCGAGGCAGTTTGCCCTGCGGCTTTGTTGACTGGCTGGCCGGGGCGCGGCGTTTCCTCGCGATTTTGCGCGTCCACCGGGCGGCCTTCGATGAGAGGATAGCACCACTTTCGCAGCGCCGGAATGTGGACGTTAACCCAATAATCCCACCAGTCGATCGAACGTGAATCGAAGCCGAAATCCGCCTTTTCCTCCGGCGGCAGCGCCTCCGAGAGCCGTTCAATGTTCATGGCTTCGAATGTGTGCTCGTGGCGCAGAATGAACGGCTCGAAAAGCTTCACGAGCTTGATGACGCGCTCGAGTTCGCGCTCCCGCCGGGCGAACGGCGAGCGATTGAAGCCCACGCTGGAGACGCCGCGATTGACCGCTTGCACAATGGCTTTCTGCGCCGGAGCGGAAAGCGTCTGATAACGCGCTTTCGAGACCGGAATCGCATCGAAGCGCGAGCGGAGCCAGTGCTTGAAACCATTTTGCGTCCGGTAGAATTTCCGATGCGCCAGACTGGTCAACTCAATCGAGCGGCGCATGTTGCACGAGTTTGTCACGGAGGTCGCAAGCTGGTAGAGTGGCTCGTGCTTGCGTTCCATGAGCGCGGCGGCGATCAGCGTCATCCCTCGCGTGACCAGGTCCACGGGAATAATGTCCAGGCACTTGCGCTCGTTTGTGGGGAGTTGTCGGAAATATGTGCCAAGCAAATAGGAAAGCGACGCCGACGTGTTGATTCCTTCATTCCATCCGAGGAACGGCTTTTCAAGGGACGATTCCACGATGGAAGGACGCACAATCGCGATCGGCAGGCCCGCACCACGCGTCGCAATCAGCGATTCCGAAACGCCTTTTGTCAGTGTATAGGTGTTGGGCCAGCCAAGTTCCTGCGCGCGGTGCGTTCCCGCGTCGGTCAAGGTTTGCCGCAGCCATCGCGTGCGATTTTTGCGAATCTGATTGTCCAGAGCCGCGCCGGCCAGGCTTTTCGCAGCGGTGGGCTTTTCAATCGCGGCGCGGCGAAGCTCGTCCGTGACTGGGACGCTTTCGGCCTGTGCCTCTTTAGCGTGGATAAGCGCGCGCAGAGCCTGCCACTCTTTTTCCACCTCGAATTCGGGGTCGTTCGTGGGCGTATAATTCGGCACGAGCGTTTCGATGATACGGCCGTCGCGTTCGCCTGCCACGTAACAGGTCGAGAGATGCAACAGTGCGGCGTGATCGGATTGGCGGATGAAATCGATCAGATGTGCGACGGAATCCACGTTACTCGCGAGCGCGTCCCGTAAATCAGGATTAAAATCGGTGAGACCTGAGCTATTGATGATCAGATCCAGTGAACCGGAAAGCCTGGAGCGAACCGCTTCGTCGAGACCTAGTCCTGTTTCGCTGAGATCGCCGTCAAGCACTTCCACCCGCTCGGTCAAAAACTCATCGAAATGCGCACCGTGCCTTTGCGCCAAAGGCTCGAAGACGGGAGACTCATCAACGATTTTGCGAAAGCGCTCTGCCGCGCTGATCGAGCGGCGTCGGCGAACCAGCACGTAGACCTTGCCGATGTCCGGCGCATCCGCCAGCAAATTTGCCAGCCATACTTTCCCGATGAATCCAGTCGCGCCCGCAAGAAGAATGTGTTTTCCGCGCAATGATTGCCGGACCGAAAGTCGCGCAAGTTTGCCCTCTGGACGGCGATGCACCACGCGAAGATAGTTTTGCGGCGCAGGCCGTGCGGCGGAGAGTATCGCCTGATCAACAGTTTCCGGATGCGCGCCAAAGCCCAGATTCTTGGCCAATATTTCGCGTCCAACGCGGCCGTTCGGGTTGCTGCCGATTAGCCGCGCCAGCGGACCCCGTGGACGAATGACGGGGTCGAGAAGCCTGCCCGTGGCGAGTCCATCGCGAAATTCCAGCCTGTTTGAAACCAGCATCTCGGCGCCTAAATACTGCGCCAGCGGGCGCATCACGTGGTCAAGTCCCTGGCTTACCAGGACAATTTCCTCTCTCCGTGCCTGCGCTTTCTTCAATTCGTCGACGCCCTGCTGCTTCAAAGTGGGCTTCAGCAGGTACTGAAAATATTCCTCGCCGAGCAGGTCAAGCCGATCACGGCTGACGCCGCGCAGGACGGTGTGCAGCAAGCGCGTGGCGAATGCCCGGTTCGTAAGGTAGAGAACCGGCCGCGCCAGCGCCAAGGTGAACATCCCGCTGCGGCGCGCCCATCGCTCCAGAAAGCTTTGCGCGTTCCAGGCGAAAAACGCCACAGGGCGCACGGCCGTCAGGTTGAGCAAGCTGCCTTCGACGCGCCAAAAGGTTAGATTCCCGCGCAGTCCGGGCTGTATCGCGCGCTGCGCCAGTCCGTCGCCACCGCTGCGGTTCGCTTCCGGCTGAAATGTTCTTAGGGAATCCATCAAGAGAGCTAGGCCTTCTAGGGAAAGTCGAAAATAGCACTGTCTGACGTGGGAAGCAAGGACTCGTGCGCTAAAGCCAGCATTTTCCGGCTGATAGCTGGACTCTGTCTTACATTTCAACTTGCGGTGTTCGCGCGCGCGATAATCACAATCGCGAATGCATAAAACAGAAACATCAGCGCGAGATACGTCTTCGCCCTAGCGTTCGCCCCGCGAAATTCATGCCAGGCGAAGACTCCCCACAGTGCCGCAACCATGGGCGAGGATTGACCGATGGCATAGGAAATTGCGACGCCCGTAAAATTTGCCGCAACCAGGTTAAAGACCGTCCCAATGCCCCAGATGAAGCCACCCGCGAGGCCCAAGATATGTCCGCTCGCCGGCGCGCGAAAAAAGCCCCGCATCTGGACTGGTTCGCCGACCAACGGTCTGCGCATCAAGTACACATTGAAGAGGAAACATGAAAGCAGCGCGCCCAGTGTAAAAAAAACCGACGTGGTGTAGGGGCCAAGGATCGCGCCCGCCGTCATCGCATGGGTCATAAAGGGCGCCCACAACCCCATTAAAATTCCGGAGACGATGCAAACGACAACGCCTTTCCGCGAAACGGCGCGTCCGCCGCCGAGGGCGCCATAGGCCTTGCCGTCCATAGTTACGGCGATCACAGCGAACACCACGCCCAGCGCCAGCAGCGTCGCATCTCCCCGTGGCTGCAGCAAATAGCTCAGCACCACACCCACGACCAGCGCAATTCCGATGGATACGGGAAAGGCGAACGCCAGACCAGCCATGTCAATTCCGGCCACCAGCAATAAATTCGCCAGGTTGAAAATTGCTCCGCCGATCAGCGCGTAAGTCATATTGCCGCGGTCCGCGGTCTGCAGATTTATCAGAAAGCTGGATGCGCCGCCGTGCAGACTGCCCATGGTGAACGCGAGGATAAGAGAAATCAGAAAAATGCCGACGGCGTAATCCCAGTAGAACAGCTCGAAACGATAATTCTTCACGCCCTTGTAGGTGTTGGCCCACGACCCCCAGCAGATGGCGCTGGTGATGATCATCAGCAAGGCGGTTGAAAAAGTGTGAGGCGTGAACATTTGGGCCGTCTCCGCTCTTGAACACGTTTTTGAATCGCAAAATTGGTGGGCCCGAGTATCTTCGCCGTGGAAAACTACAATCCTGCGGCCAGCGCTGGACGCTGCGCTCGAATCAGCGCGATCACATCGTCCCGCTTGGCCATCGCACGCGCGCCAACTTTCATGCAGCAAAGGGCAGCGCAAGCATTGGCGAATGCGCCCACGTGTTCGAGGCCCCATCCCTGGAGCAACCCGTAGGAAAGACCACCCATGAATGCATCGCCCGCGCCGGTGGTATCCTTAACTTTTGCCTGAAACGCTTGTACACGAACCACTTTGTCCTTGCTGGCGATCAGGCAGCCGTCCACTCCCATCGTGATAGCCACAAGTTTCGGTCCCATGGTGAGCAGTTTCCGCGCCATGCGCTCGTAATCGTCTTCACCTGTGAGTTCGAGTGCGGCCGCCTTGCACGGTTTCAGTACGTCGACCAATTTCAGACCCAAAGTCAATTCTTCCTGCGTGCCCAGGTTGGACTGACAGAAAAAACTAGGAGAAACATCCAAATCGAAAAGCACGCGCACGCTTGCATCGCGAGCCACTTGCATCGCTTCGCGCAACGGCGTCAGCGGAAGTTGCGAAGCCTCCGTGTGAAAGTGCTTGGCCTGCTTGATATGCGAAGCGAAATGCGTGTTCACCTGATGCACGCTAATTTTTCCCGTGACGTTCGGGAACATGTAAATGCAGCGTTCCCCACGAACGTCCACGGGAATCCACGTCATGGACGAAAGCTCTCCCTTGACGATTTCGATTCCCGACAAATCCATCCCGTCTTCCGCGAAAGCCTTCTGAATAATTCGCCCGTTCTCATCGTCGCCGATCAGACCCAGCCATCCCGATTTGGCGCCGAGCCGCGCCACCTGCGTCAGATTGTTGGCTGTCACGCCGCCAGCGTGAATTTCCAGACGGTCAGCGTTGATTTTTTCCTCCGGAGCGAGCAACCGCGGCACGATGGCAAAAAAATCCACCGTGCAACTGCCGATCCCGACGACTTCGGTTGCGTTACCCATGGTTCCCCCATTTCCGTGCGTGGCCGAACAGATCTCTCCGTGTGTGAGGAATCCGCTGCTTATAAATCTCCATCTGCACAGAGTCAACCCCAAAACGAAGTTGCACTACATTTTGTCGCGCCCTGTCCGCTGGTTCTCTAACTGGAATTCTATGGAACGGAAGCCTGAGTGTCCTTCGGAAAGTGACTTTGCGGCGTCGGCCGCGTCATCAAATCAACGAATTCCCTTTCGAATTTGGCTTTATCCAGGTCCGCATTTACGGTAACTGACTGTTCACCTATTCCGGGGTTGTGTCCCGGGGCCCAAGTAAGAGTGTCGCCGTAAGTGGCGCCGCGGTCTATGGAGACGTCGAGGTAAAGTTTTTCCGTGTGCGTGATGACTGCGGGGTCGAGCCAGGAAATTGCGGCAAGTTCGTCCCACATATATTCCGGGTCGGCGTATTTCGCGATGTACTGAGCGACGGGCGTTTTGGTTTTTACGATTTCGGCGATCATTTCCTTTGTGAGGCGCGTCTTGATGGAAATGTCCACGGGCGTATCGATGATGCGCGCCCAGTGCGCGTGCAAAACGGCGTGAGTGGCTTCCGGGTCCATCCAGAAATTGAATTCGCGCCGGGGATTGAGGCGAAATTCGGGATCGTTGGTCTGCGGATTGATGCTACCGCCCATGACGACGAGTTGCTGCGCGAGTGCAGCGAATTGGGGATCGATGGTAACGGCAAGAGCTAGGTCGGTGAGCGGGCCGGCGGCGACGATGGTCACTTGATGCGGATAGCGGTGCACCATGCGAACGAGGAAGTGCGCGGCGTCTTCGTTGGCAGGCTTGGTGGTGGGCGCGCCTTCGACGAGCGGCGGGATTTCAAATGGGCCGTGAGTTTTGCCGGCCGGCCAATTCCACGCGCCCTGGTAGAGGACTTTGCCATAAAGCTTTTCCCATGCGGCGATGAATTGCGGAGAGTTGTCGATGGGGAAGACGGCGCCGGGGACGACAGGAATGTCCGTGCGCCCGATGATTTCGAGCATGCGCAGCGTGTGGGCGACTTCCTCGTCGCGCCACTGATCGCCAGTGACGACGGTGATGCCGAGGACGTCCGTTTGCGGCGATTGAATCAGCGCGAGGATTGATTGCTCGTCGGTGGTGGCCGGGCCGCGGGCGTCCTGGTCGATGATCACTTTTCGGGGGACGACGTTATGTTCCCCGTGTGCGTGAACAGGTGTAGTGATTATCACCGCGACGAACAGCAACAATATTGCGCGCATGCGCTGCATCGGATGACCTCACTCCTCGCTACCGAATGGCTTCATAGACGACCATCTTCGCGGCGGGACGACCGCTTTCCTGCTGCTCTGGGGCGTAGACGCGATGAGTATTTTCATCCACAGCCAAACTGTGAACTGCGTATTGCACGGGAAAATCCTCGAGCTTGCGGAAATGATTCGGATCGTCTTCGTGGAACACGGAAATCGCTCCGCTGTAGCACGCAACGTAGATGCGTCCGAGGTCCCCGTCGAATTTGATGACGTCCGGGCCTTTCGCCATGGGCAGATAGGCGATGGGTTTGTGCGAATCGAGGTCGAAGACGGTCATCAGATCGTTGTCTTCGCACGAAAGAAACGCGCGGCGATTTTTTACGTCGAGGGCCATGCCGTGATTCCCGCGGCAGCGGCCCACGGGATATTTCGCAACGACGGTGTCGGTGGCGGGGTCGATGACGGCGAATAAATTGTCGTCCTGCAAATTCACGTAGACTTTGCGGGCCACGGGATCGTAGCGCGGCATTCCAGTTTCGCTATCGAAGTGGAGCGTCTTGACAATTTCGTCTTTTGTGACGTCGACGACGGCTTCGGCTTTGCCGCGTTCGTCGGAGACGTAGACTTTGTGAAAAGGCGCGGCGTAGGCGCTGCCGTCAGGTTTCGATTCCGTGGGGACCTTCTTGATGATTTTCATGGTGCGCATGTTGATCACGCCGATTTTGTTTTCGAGCCAGTCGGAGGTGTACACCTTGTGGACATCGGGCGCGTATACGACGCCTTCGATGCCGGGAACATCGGGAATCGCCTTGACGAGTTTGTTCGTGCGCAGGTCGATGACGTAGAGAATTCCCGCGCCCAGATGCGCCGAAAGCAAATAGTGATCCGCGTAATCGATGGTGAGGTAATCAAAGCGCTTTCCCTTTGGCCCGGGTAGATCAATTGTCGCGATGGGCTTCAGTTCAGCGGCAATCGCCGCGCCGGCCACTAAAAGGGCAAGAACGGCAAGCGTCAAGCGGCCAATGCGAAAACGCGTTCCCCGCATAAGGAGAATTCGGTTCATTGTGGGCGCTATTCTACGCTTCGGATTTCTTTTGCAGCAGGGAAAAGAATACGGGCATGAGCAGCAGAGTGATGAAGGTGGAAAGCAGCAGGCCGCCGATGACGGCGAGCGCGAGCGGTTTTTGCAATTCGGCTCCGGCGCCGAGGCCGAGCGCCAGCGGCAAAAGACCGAAAAGCGTGGCGAGCGTGGTCATCAAGATGGGGCGGATGCGGATTTTGCCCGCTTCGACGAGGGCTTCGGACAGCGGCATTTTTTCCTCTTCCCAGAGTTTGTAGACATATTCGAAGAGGATAATGCCATTCTTGACCACCAATCCCACCATCAGAATGATGCCCATGAATGAGGATACGTTGAGCGCCGTTCCAGTCACGAGCAGCATCGCGAAGACGCCAACCAGCGACAGCGGCGCGGCCGAAATGATGATCAGGGCCGGCGCGAAGGAACGGAATTGAACGACAAGGACGATGAAAATCGCGCCGAGGGCCAGAAACAGCACGAACAGCAAGTCGTGAAACGCAGCCTGCTGGCTTGCGTATTGCCCGCCCAGTTCGTAGGTGTAGCCGACGGGAAGCTGCACGTGGCTCATGACGGTCTTCACGTCGTTCATGACGCTTCCCAGGTCGCGATTCTCGAGTTGCGCCGTCATGGCGATCATCAAACGCTGATTTTCGCGCTCGAGTGCGCTTTCTCCTTGCGCGTGGCTGATGCGCGCGACGGATGAAAGCGGAACAATCTGCTTCGAGGGTGTGAGGACGGGAAAGTGGAGGATATTGTTGTAATTCATGCGGAATGAGTTGGGGAAGCGTACGCGAATGGGAACCGTGCGGTCCGATTCGCGCAATTCCGTTTTCGTGACACCTAGCAAGCCGGAACTGACTTGCTGCGAGATGTCCGCGGGCGTCATTCCGAGACGGCCCGCCGCGCCCTGGTCGATATCAAACAAGATTTCGGGATTGCCTTTCTCGATGGATTTGAAATCGACAAGGCCCGGAACGGTTTTCAGCTTGGGCGCAATCTCGCCGACGAGTTTTTCCAGTTCGTCGATGTTATCGCCGTACAATTTGACTTCCACGGGTTCGCGGGTGCCTTGCAAATCGCCGAGCATGTCCTGAAGAATTTGCGAGAACTCGACTTTGACGCCGGGGATGTTTTGTTCGATTTGCGCCCGCAAGTCGTCCATGACGGCGTTGATGTCGCGGCGTTGGGAGGCTGGCGTCAGCTTCACGGTAAGATCGCCGGTATTTTGCTCGGTGACATACAAGCCGTTTTCGGCGCCCGTGCGGCGGGAAAACGCCTGCGTTTCCGGCATGGCGGCGACGCGCTGCTCAATTTTTTGCAGGATTTGATTTGTTTCCTCGAGGGAAGTGCCGGGCGGCGTGCGGTAATCGAGAATGTACCCGCCTTCGTCCATTTCGGGCAAAAAGCCGGTGCCCAAATGCGTGTACAGAAGGCCCGCCGCGACGACGCAGCTCAACGCAATCACGGCGACGATCAAGCGGTGCCCCAAGGACCAGCGCACCGCCCTTTCGTAACCGGCAAGCACGGGCTTCATTACCTTCGAAGAGCTGGGACGATGGGTCTTCGATGTCAGGAAACTCAACGAGAAAAGGGGAATGATTGTCAGCGCGTAGATGAGCGAGAGCAAAACCGAAATACCGAGCGTGAGGCAGAGGGCTTTGAAAAATTCTCCGACCACGCCCTGTAGCAAAGTCAGCGGCAGAAATACGACAAGAGTTGTGGCTGTCGAGCCAATTACCGCGCTCAGGAGCTCCTGCGTCGCGAGTTCAGCGGCTTCACCAGCGGGTTCTCCGAGGCCGATATGGCGGTAAATATTTTCGATAATGACTACGGCGTCGTCAATGATCAGTCCTATGGCTATGGCCATCCCGCCGAGGGACATCAGGTTCAGCGTGCCGTGGAACGCACGGACGAAGAAGAACGTGCCGATGACGGAAAGCGGCAGGGACGTTGCGGCGACGAGGGTGGTGCGGACGTCACGGAGAAAGGCGAAGAGGATCAGGACCGCCAGAAATGCGCCAATGAGGATGGCGTCGCGCACATTTTTGATCGACTCGGAAACGAATTCGGCCAGGTCGTAATCGACGGAGATGTGCAAAGTCTTGGGGATGGCGGAGCCAAGATTTTGCGTCATGGTTTTGATCTGGTTGCTGATTTTCAGAATGTCGCCGCCAATTTGTCTGGAGATATTAATCAAGGCCGCCGGTTTGCCGTTTCCCGTGACGAGCAGAGTCGGATCTGCCACGCCGATCTTGACCGTGGCAATGTCGCCCAGGCGCACGGGCACTTGGTCCTGAACGGCGACGACAGCGTTTCGGATGTCGTTCAAGGTGTGAAATTGATCGTCGGTGAGGATTTGGTACTGAGAGTAATCCTTGGGAAGGCGGCCGACAGCGGCTACCTGATTGGTGGCTGCTAGTTCGTTGGCAATGTCGTCGAGCGTGAGGCGGTGCGATAGCAATTTTTGCGGGTCGGCCACGACGGAGATTTCGCGCGTGTCTGTTGCCTGGACTTCCACTTGCCCAACGCCCTGAACGCGCGTGATAAGCGGGCGCAAATCGTAGTAGGCGTAATCGTAAAGGTCCGCGTCCGGGACGTTGCCATTCAAAATGAGGCTGAGGACCGGGTAGACCGTGGGAGATTCCCATTCGACAGATACTTGAGTTGCGGCAGGAAGCGCGCCGCGGACAGCGCTGACGCGCGCCTGAACCAACTGGAGCGCGTACTTCATATCCGTGCCGGGATTAAACAGGATTCCGATTTCAGCGGCGCCACGAATCGTTTTCGAACGAACACGATTCACGCCCTGCACCGTGCTCACAGATACCTCGATCGGACGCGTGACCATCAGCAGCATGGTGCGGGTTGAAAGATCGCCGGAATGCACGAGAATCATGATGCGGGGGAAATCGAGACTGGGATAGATATTGCTCGGGAGCACGAAGAAAGAATAGGCTCCCGCGACGGTTAGAAAGGCCGTCAACAGATATACCGCGTAGCGATTTCTCCGGCAGATTCGAACGATGTTCATGATTTGATTTTGATCTTTGTGGTTTCGCCGAGGCCGTATCCGCCGTCCAAGACGATGGTTTCGCCAGCGGTCACGCCGGAAAGAATCTGGACGCGATCCTTGGTGTCAATTCCCAGCTTGACGTTAACTGCCTTCGCCGTGTCTCCCACCACTTCATACACGCGCGTGTTGCCGGCGGCATCGTGGTAGATCGCTTGCGGCGGCACGGTCAGCGCATTGGCGTGCGTTTCCACGGGTACCTGGGCGTTCAAATACATTCCCAGCTTGAGCGTGCCCTTGGGATTGGCAATTCGAATGCGGATGCTGCCAACATTTGTGGCGGGATCCACGGAAGGGGAAATGGCGACGATTCGCCCGTCGAACGTGTCGCCGGGAAG
This sequence comes from Candidatus Acidiferrales bacterium, assembly GCA_035534035.1. Lineage (GTDB taxonomy): Bacteria > Acidobacteriota > Terriglobia > Acidiferrales > UBA7541 > DAHUXN01. The sequence goes on from DATLSS010000066.1 coordinate 11,338, forward strand.
AGCGTCGCTTGTGACCGGCAGCATTTCGCCCAGATGTATTTTCGCAAGATAAGAGGCGGGCAGATTCCCCGAGAGTTCAACTTGGGCGATGTTCGCGACTTCCACAATTGGCTGCGTCGCGGTGCCGTCGACTTGCTCGCCGATGCTCGCGAATCGTTTCGCCACCACACCGGTGAGGGGTGAACGGATTTTTGTCTGTTCGAGTTGACGCGCGGACGCCTGTTGGCTGGCCGCAGCCTGGCGCTCGGCACCCTGGGCGACGCTAAGAGCTGTTTTTGCGTCCTCGAGCGTCTTGCCCGCGACGATGCCGCGTTTGAAAAGCGTCTCATATCGAGTGACGTTTTGCTGTGCGTTCTGCACAGTCGCCTGGGCCTGAGCCACGGCCGCCTGCGCTTTTCGCAATTGGTCCTGATAGGCGCGAGCATCAATCGTAGCGAGCACTTCGCCGGCGCGCACACGGTCACCCTCCGCGACATTTAAGGAGGTGATTCGTCCGGCTACGAGCGAACTTACTTTGACGTCCTTGTTCGGCAGGGCCACGACGTTGCCGCTGACCGGGGCAGTGAGCCGAATATTCGCGCGCGCGACTTTGGTTATGGTCACTTCGGCGGTCATTTGCGAGGCTGCGGGTTGATCGCCGGCTCCGCTCGAACATCCCGAGACGAACATCACGGGCGCGAGGACCAGCGCTACGTTCAGCCCGATTGACATCCACAGCGATTTTCTTCGCATTATCTTTCCGCTCATTTCTCTACGTATTGAGTCGCATTCAGTCGAGGGGTACTCCGACAGTGGCTTCCAATTGCGCAAATGCCTGGTGAACAGCATACAAGCTCTGTAAATATTTCTGCTTTACCTGCTGGACATTTTGCTGCGCGCTGAGCACGGCAAGAATATCGGCTTGGCCTGCGCGGTAACTATCTTCCGCCAGGCGCTCGAGCTTCTGGGCGGCGGGCACCAGCGATTTCCCGTAGAGCCGGGCCTGTTCCTCGCGCGAGTCGAGCTGAAGAAACGCGGACTCTACGCTGCCGTCGACGGAGCGTTGCATGGCGGCATACTGGTCCTGCAGAGCCACGAGCGCCGCGTTCGATTGCGCGATTTCGCCCTGGTAGTGCATGAAAATCGGCATTTCCATGCTGGCCTGGGATCGATACCCGTATCGAAAATTGCGCGGTGAGTTGAAGTCCACGCCCAGCTGAAGATTCAGATTCGGAATGCGGTCGGCCTCATACAAGGCGCGCTGGCTCTGCGCGATCTTCTCCTGCTGCGTGATCCTTTGAAGATCGTAGCTCGAATTTGCCGCGCGCGTCAGCAAATCGTTCAAGGAAGGCTCGGCGGGCAATTCTTCAAGCGGCGTAACCAGACCCCAATTTGTGGCCGGAGGCTCGTTGAGCAAGGCATTGAGGACGCTGAGCGCGACTTTTTCATCCTGCTGGGCCACCTTATAATCCGCTCGCGCCTGTGAAGCAACAAGGTCGGCTTGAAATACTTCGAGCTGCGGGACGTCACCGGCTTTGTATCGCTGCTCGGCGATGTCGTGCAGGCGCTGCGCCAGTGTGACGGCGTCACCTTTCTCCGCCGTGAGGCTGCGCGCGAGCGACAGGCTGAAAAAAGCGTCGCGGACGCTCTGGCGTGTGAGACGTTCGAGAGCCTCGACGTTGTCGTCCGTCAGAACGCCCTGCGCGCGAGCCAATTGGATACGCCGTTTGCGCTTGGGGCCCAATTCAAATGGCAAATCGAAGAATAGGCCCTGGTGCGGGTCATCTCGCAGAGACGTGAAGTTGGCTGTGGGATTCAACCGTTGCCCCGCAATCTTCACCCCGGCGGCAGCCACGGCCCGCTGTGCTCGCGCCGCAATCAGATCCAGATTCTGCCGGTTGGCCATGTCCAGGGCCTGCGCGAGAGTCAGCTTTTGTGGTGACTGTTGCGCCGCCGTCGCGAGCGCCGCGGTGCAAATCAGCACAAGTATCCCGATGTATTTCACGTTGAATTGTCTCCTCTCGCCACGGACTCCCCGGCAGCGAAAGGCCGTTGTCAGCAAGCACACGCGTAAGCAACGCCTCGACGCGTTCCAGTTTATATGCCTCGTGGCCTGGCAAGCTGAATCGGACATTAATTTTTATTTAGCTTTCTGGCTCGCTGTCTTTGCCGTTTCGGGGAAATGAAATCGTGAACGTCGAGCCCGCGCCCGGCTGGCTCGCGCATTCTATCGCCCCGCCCTGCGCGCGCACAATAGCCTCCGCAATAGCGAGCCCCAGTCCGCCGCTCTGCGCTTCGGTCGCGTCCGTTTGCGGCACACGGTAAAAGCGCTCGAAGATATGCGGCAAATGCTCGGACGGGATTCCTATGCCCTGATCGCGGAACTGTACGTTCACGGTTCCGTTCACGGCCGCCATCTCCACGCGAATCTTGGCTTCGCGGCCGGAATACTTCAGGGCATTATCGAGGAAAATCAAAAACAAATTTCGCAGAAATATTTCATCGCCCACGTAGGGAACTTCGTGTTCCAGGTCGCGCACAATGGAGATTTGCTTGGCTCGCGCTTTGGGCGTCACCAGAGCGCAAGCTTCTTCGAGAACTTCGTTCAAATAGAGCGGCTCGCGCTGTAGGCGCAGTTGCCCGGCATCGGCCATCGCCAGCGTGAACAGTCCCTCGACGATGCGGCTAAGCTTTTTCAGCTCGCTGTCAATTACTTCGAGCGCGCGGCGATATTCCTCGGGCTCGCGCCGTTCCTTGAGCAGTAGTTCCGTCTCGCCCTGCAAAATACTGAGAGGAGTGCGCAGCTCGTGAGACGCATCCGAGACGAATTGCCGGAGTTGCACGAGCGCGCTTTCCATGCCCGCGAATAAACGGTTGAAAGCGTCGGCCAGTCGCCCCAGTTCGTCATCGCGTCCGGTGGACGCCAATGGCAAAGCACCCTGCGGCGATCGCGGCGGCAGAGCGCCGGGAGGTGCGATTTTGACGCGCTCGGCCATTTGCGAAGTCTGCCGCGTGAGCACGGCAATTGGTTCCAAGCTACGGCCTACATACCACGCGGCGACGCCTCCCATAATCAGCAGGCTGCACGGAAAAAGGATGAAAAGCAAAGCGCGGAAGCGCTCGAGCGTCTCACCGATGTCCCGCGTCGGCATGGCGAGGATCAGGGTTTCGTCTCCGGTGGCGCGGTGAATCGTTGCCGCGTCCAATCGCAGACGCCCGAATTTGGGATCGCGGATAGTTTGGGGATTTCGCGTGGTCGCAGGGAAGGAAATCGCGTGCCGGGCGAGATTCTTGGAGAAAGCGACCGGCCGACCGGCCGCGTCGAGGGTTTCAAAATATTCGCCGGGAATATCGAGCGCAGCGATGTCCTCGTCGTCTGTGTCGGTCGCCAGGTCGGCGGCCACAGGGGCTGCCGCTTCCATCAGGCGATGGTCGAACTGGCTGTGGACGACGCTTCTCAACGCCAAATAGAAGGCGACGTACGATCCGGCGAGCAGCACTCCCACGACGACGCAGAAGAGCAGCATCATTCGCACGCGAAGCGAAAGCGCGCGCCTCATTCTGCGGCTCCCATTCTGTATCCAACGCCGCGCAGCGTATGCACTAGCTTCGAACCGCGTCCGTGGTCGATTTTCTGCCGCAGCCGGTTGATATACACCTCGACCAGATTCGTGTCGCTGTCGAAATGGCTATCCCACACGTGTTCGATGATTTCGCTGCGTGTCACGGAATCCGGAGAGCGCAGAAGCAGCAACTCGAGGAGCGCAAATTCTTTGGACGTGAGAGGCACTCTCGCGGTTCCGCGCGTGACGCTGCGTCGGTGGCGGTCAAGTTCCAAATCGCCGCAACGCAACTTCGCTTCACCGCGCCGGAACCCGCGCCGCACCAGCGCTCGCACGCGCGCCTGCAATTCGGCAAGCGCGAACGGTTTCGTCAGGTAATCGTCCGCGCCTGCGTCGAGTCCTTCGACGCGCTGTTCCACAAGACTCCGCGCCGTCAGCATCAATATGGGAGATTGAATTTCGGCCTGCCGCAGTTTCCGGCACAGCTCAATGCCGCTGATGCCGGGCAGGCGCACGTCCAGCAGGATCGCGTCGTAAGGATTTTCCAGCGCCAACTGGAGGCCCTCTTCGCCCGTTGCCGCGACATCCACGGCGTAGGCATTCTCCCGCAGCGCGCGAGCTACGAAACTCGCCACCTTGCGCTCGTCCTCAACCAGCAGTATCCGCATCGAGGTATGTTCCGGATTGACGGGCCTCAATCACCCGGAGGCCATTTAAGGCGCGTTTCCGCGTGGCGCCAGCGACGGAGCTATTTTGCCGCGTACTGGCGGTGCGCCTGCAGGCGCGTCTGTATCACGCGTAAAATCGAATCGCGCGCGATCATCCCGATGATATGCCCTTCCTGCAGCACCGGCATTTGGTTGACGTCCTCGCTCTGCATCCGCTCGAGCACCCCTGTAACGGGATCGTTCGGCGTCACCCAGTGAATTGCGCTCAGAGGCACCATCGCCGCCTGAATCGAAGTGTTCGTCCATGCCTCGCGCGGAAACCTTTGCACTTGATGAAGCGTCACCAGTCCCACGGCCATGCCATTGCCCGTTACTACGTGACATCTCCGCCCCGTTCGCAGCACTTCCTGGACGTAATCCTCGAGCGAAATATCCCGCGCCACGGTAGGTACGTCCGGCGACATAATGTCCACAGCGCGCAGTCCGGCAAGTGTGTTGCGAACGGCAACCTGCGTGTACGTCTCCTGCGCGGCCGAGAGCAGGAACCAGCCGATGAACACAATCCAAAGTCCGCCGACCCAGCCGCCCAGAAATCTCGAGATCATGCTGTCGCGTTCCATGATCCCCCAGATGCCCAACATGATCATCATGTACGCGATCACTTGCCCGCTCCGCGAGGCGATCTGGCTCGCTTTATCGAAATTCTTCGTGATTCCCCAAATGATGGCTCGCAGGACTCGGCCGCCATCCATCGGAAAACCGGGAATCAGGTTGAACGCGCCCAGCATCGCGTTGACCCCGCCCAAATATAGGGCGGCGGTTTGTACCACACCCGCGGGAATGATTGCGTAAACGCCAAGGAACGCCGCGGCCAGAACGAAGCTCGCAATCGGCCCGGCGATGGCAATGTTGAATTCCTGCATGGCGCTATCCGGCTCGCGGGAAATGCTCGCTAGCCCTCCGAAAATAAAAAGGGTGATTTTGGCCACGGGAATCTTGTAACGCATGGCAATCAAGCTGTGACTAAGCTCGTGGAATACAACGGAGCCAAAGAAAAGGAAGCTCACAACGATTCCCAGAATCCAGTATTGCGGCACAGTCAAGCCCGCTTGTTGAGGCAAAATTTGAGTGGCAAGGGAAAGAGTGAGCAACAGAAAAATGATGAACCAGCTCGAGTGAAGGTAAATCGGGATGCCGAAGACTTGCCCTACCCGAATCCCTGTTTGCGGTTGTTGCATATTTCTCGGATAGCCCCCGAGCTCCAATTATAGCTAAGACAGCCGCACGCGCGTCCTTCTTTCACGTTGTGTCCCGCTACCCACGCCCAGAGCGCTGCCGCAATGCCGTATCTTCTTTCACTCCAACAGCCCGCCGGTGGAACCCGCCATGCCATGTGCAACGGTGAAGCGCAGTCACACAGCATTGCCACACAGGAGGCGGTCATGCGGCGGGTGCAAATCGGCAAGAACGCTCGATGGACAGTTTGCCGCAAGTCCAAGTACGCGCTCGCCACGGCGCTGGTTCTGGTGATCGCTTTTCTGGGTGCGAGCGCGGCCGCGCAACAACGCCCCTCCCTGCGCTGTGACAACGCGGAACCTGCCCCGCTCGCCACTGAGCGTCGCATCGTCGTCAGCATCCCGGACCGCCAAATCGCCGTTGTTGAAAACGGACGAGTCGTCCTGAAATTTCGCGTCTCCGTCGGAGCGCCCGCAAGCCCCAGCCCGGCGGGCGAATTCCGCGTCGTCAATCGCGTCACGAATCCCGTTTACTACCACCCCGGCGAAGTGATTTCGCCAGGGCCCGTCAATCCAGTTGGCCCGCGCTGGATTGGCCTGAACATCAAAGGCTACGGCATTCACGGCACCAATGAGCCACACCTCATCGGACGGAATGTTTCGCACGGCTGCATTCGCCTTCGCAATCGCGACGTAAAAGTTTTGTTTGCGCACGTGCGCGTCGGCGACGCTGTCGAACTCCACGCCACTCGCGACGCAGAGACGACTGAGCTTTTCGGAACGAGCCTGCCCCCTGTGTTACGCGCATCCGCGAACGAGGCTAAGGCAGAAATCTCGGCACAAACGAATTTTCGCTGACGCCTTGGTTTTATGAGGGCCAGCGGAAAGATAGAAGGAGCAACGAAAATGAACGCGACAATTTCAGGAATCTCAGCGGCAATTTTAGCCAGTACTGTCGCGGCGTCCTTCGCAGTTGCATTCGCTCTCGAATGGCTCTGCCTGCGAAGCGTAATGGCTCTTATGCCCGGGCGTCAAACGCTTGCCCAATCGCGGGTGTATAGCACTCCCGCTCGCACGAAATTTACCGGAGACTTTGCGCCTGGCCAGAAACACTGAATCGTGAAAAGGGGGAATGAATATGATTTTCTTACGGCATTTGCTCATCGCGGCGGGAATCGGTTTGCTCTTCGTTGCCGGGTCCATCGCGGGGTACGATCTGATCTACTTCTACGAACTCGACCGCCTGGTCCGGCGCATTTTCTCGAAAAACCCGCCGGACGAAATCGCCAAACCGCGCCGGATTATTTCCATCCGTTGGCACGACGGCGGCAAGATTGCCGCAGCGGCTATCATCGCGTTGCTTATCGCCTTGAGCATCGTCGTAATACCCGACGGCGCCGCCGGCGTGCGTGTCAGCCAAATTTCCGGGATCCGTCCGGGAACGCTCTACGCTGGCGTTCATCTTGTCGTCCCGCTGATCGAGCGCGTGTCGGTTTACGATATTCGCGAACAAGTCTTCGCCACCGCAGCGCAAGATGGCGAAAAGCCTCACGAAACCGTGCTGAAAGTTGAAGCTCGCGAAGGCCTGCCGCTCGGCTTATCCGTCCTCGTTGACTATCGCTTGGATGCCAGCCGCCTTGCTTACGTCGAAGCGAATCTGCCGCAGCCCATCGGCGAAGAAATCGTCGGGCCTGTCGTCGAAAGCGCCTTTCGCGAAGTCGCGCCGGACTACGTTGTGCGCGACGTCTTCTCCGTCAAGCGCGACGAATTTCGTCAACGTGTAGCCGGTCTCATCACCGCGCGCCTCGCACAAGACGCCATCGTCGTCAAGGAAGTGCTCGTCCGCCGCATCGTCCTGCCGCCCGAATACGCGCAGGGCCTCGAAAACATTCTCTTAAAAGAGCAGCAAAGCGACCAGATGAATTTCGAGCAGGAGATCGAGCAGAAGCGCGTGAAAATCGCGGAGTATCAAGCCGACGAAAACAAAATTCGCCAAGTGAAGCAAGCCGAAGCCAGCGCGCAAGCGCGCGTCATCGCTGCAAAGGCGGAATCCGACGCGATGCAGTACACGCTGCCGCTCAAGCAAAAGCAAATCGAGCAGGCGCGCCTGGAAGCGAAAGCGCGCAAAGAAGCGACTATCGAAAACGCGGAAGCTGATGCGCAAGCGAAAGTGATCGACAGCCACGCTGAGCAGCAGCGCCAGCAGCTCCTGGCCGCAGCCGACGCGAATCGCATTCGCATCACGGGTGCTGCCGAGGCGCAGCGCATGCAACTCGAGGCCGCCGCGCTTCGCGGCAATCCGCTGCTCATTCAGAAAATCGTTGCCGAAAAACTCTCCGACAAAGTTCGCATCATGATGGTGCCCATGGACGGCAAATTTTTCTTCACTAATGGCGTGCTTGACGCGCCAATGGGCGCCGCGGATCCGCCTCCCTCGGGCAGAAACGGAGACGGACCCGGTGGGCAAACAAGCACTCCATCGAATGGACGCCCATGAGAGTTCCCGGCCGGCTTAACGGCTCGTGCAGTCGGGTAACTGCTGGTGAAACCCCCTGTGGGTGGCTTGGCTGCCGCCGCGGCAAAGCCACCCGCCAGCGGTTTCCTGGGTGCGCGGCCGTGTCGCTTGGAACGACACACTGCCGGCGCGATCAGCCAGACTCAAAAATACGCTGTGCTATGATGGCGCCACGTCACGCTTTCGTGATGCAACTCGATGCGGCCCTTCCGCCGAATTTCTGCGCTTTCGTTGCTGTTCGCATATTCGTTTCCGCTTTTTGCCGCGCGACAATCGACGGCGCAGTCCTCCGTACAGGTTCCCACACAATCGTCGCCGCAATCTTCAACGCAACCGCTTGCGAGCCCTCCGCTGCAGTCCGCGCCCGCACTCCCCGCCAAATCACTGGACCATGATCCATTGGCCGCCGCCCGTGAACTCGCTCGCAAAGTCGCCGGCTCGGTTGGTGCGGCCATTCAAGGCAAGCTCACCATCGCCCCGAATTTCGTCAATTTATCCTCGCTCTCTTCTTTCGAATTCCAGAAAGCCTGCGACGCTTTCCATGACGAAATCGAACAGCGGACCCAGGCGTTCCGTGCGGCAAATTCCCAGACAACTGAACCTGCTTCCGTCAGCATCACGCTCGCGGAAGATCTTCATGGCTTTTTGTGGATTGCTCAAGTTGTGCAAGGCCAGTCGCAACGAACCTTCTTCGTCTCTGTCGCCCACGACACGGTCGTCGAGCCGAGCCAGCCCGGTCCTTCACTCACTCTCCAAAAGGAATTTCTACTCAGCCAACCCGAGCCTATCCTCGATGTCGATACGCTCCCCGCATCAACAGGCCTTCCCGCCCGCCTTTTAGTTCTGCAGGCGGAGCGTGTCGCACTTTTTGCGAAGGTTAACGGCGCGTGGCAAATTCAGGCCGAAGCTCCCATCCAGCATGACCACACGTGGCCCCGTGACGTTCGCGGCTTGTTACAGCAGCGTGAAACGGAAGAGGCGATCCTGCCGGGAACTGTTTGCGCGATCACGACGACAACCACATTTGAGGTTTCTTGCAGACCGGGTGACGAAATCTGGGAGCCTGCCGGATCCTCTCTTTTTTTCACGCTGGAGCCTCGACTTTCGCCTACGACCGGCCTGTTCACGTTTCCGCCAGGCACTCAAGGCGAGAAGTTCGAGTCGATCGCGGCGTTCGAGCGAAATGGCTGGATTGGAACATTGCCCGACGGCCGCGCACTTCTCTTCGAGGGATCCTCCACGCCCGTCGCATCTTTTCCGGGATGGGGCGACGATATCGCTGCGCTTTACTCGACGACTCGCACTTCCTGGCCGTTGCTGGTAACGCGCGCCGGCGATTGGACCACGCCCGATTCCGTTCAGGCGTTCGACATTGTCAACCGCCAGGCCGTTGGCATTAGCGGCGAAATCGACTTCGACGGCCCGATCACGGCGCTTTGGTCCGAGGATGAGAACACTGTGCTCGCGGTCTCGCGCAATCTGAAAACGGGAATGTATGAGGCGTATTTCATTCACGCGGTTTACAACCAGTAGCCTGGTGCCGATCTTGCTCTTCGCGGCTGCGGTTACGTTCGCCGCGCGGCGGCCGCGCTATGGCGGCACGTTGACTATTGATTTGCAGGGGCGTGTCACTTCGCTCGATCCCGCGCAGAAGCAGGGAAGCGTTGCTGATCAAGTTGCTCAAGGACGCCTACTGCGATTGATCGCCGATCGCTTGGTCACGCTGGACCAATTCGGACAGCCGAAGCCCGAGCTCGCAATTTCCTGGCAGCACGACGACAAATTCATGCGTTGGAGTTTCCGTCTTCGCCCGAACATTGAGTTTCAGGACGCCTCACCCCTCACGCCGGATTCCGTTGCCGCTTCGCTGCAAGCGATGAATCCCGGGTGGCACGTTGGCGTTGCAAGCGATTCCGTCATCGTCGAATCCGATTCGGCTTTGCCGGAACTGCCTTACGTTCTTGCCGAATCGCAAAATTCAATTTTGCTTCGTAAGCCCACTGGCGAAATTATCGGTACCGGCCCGTTTCGTTTGACGACCTGGGAACCCGGCCGCCACGCCGTTTTCGTCGCGAACGATGATTATTGGGGTGGCCGGTCTTTTGTCGATGGCGTCGACGTGCAAATGGGTCGTACTGTCCGCGAGCGCATGATCGATCTCGACCTTGGCAAAGCGGACATTACCGACGTCGCGCCCGATCGCGCACGTGTCGATGCCTCCCGAGGCGTAAAAATTTCTGCTTCCGATCCTGACGAGTTGCTCGCGCTGGTTTTTGTGACTTCGAGAGCGCGCGCGAAAGATATTCGCATCCGCCAAGCGGTTTCGCTGGCGGTAGACCGTGCCTCGCTCGTGGATTTCGTTTTACAAAAAGAAGGCGAGCCGGCTGGCGCGTTACTGCCGCAATGGTCCTCAGGCTATGCATTCCTTTTTTCAAGCGCCCCAGACACGGCAACCGCGCGCCAGCTCGCTTCGCAACGCTCTTCCGGCCCTGCGCTGAAGCTGGGCTATGATTCCACCGACCCTATCGAACGCATGATCGCCGAACGCATCGTCGTAAACGCGCAAGCCGCGGGAATTCCAATTTCCGCGCGAGCCATCGTTGGCGACGCCACAAATCGCCCCGCGAACGGCGCCGCGGCTGTCGGCGAGTACACCGCGCGCATTTTGCGCCTTCCCATGATTTCGCCCGCGCCCGGCGTGGCTCTTCAGGATTTTCTGCAAACGCTCTCATCGTTCGCCGATTTGGACCCTTCGCTCATCGCGCCGCTGAACCATCCTGCAAATCCCGAGCAACTTTATTCGCGCGAGCAATCCGTCATGCAGACATATGAGGTAATTCCGCTGGTTCACGTTCCCGAAGTGGTGGGCCTGAGCGCGCGCGTGCGTGACTGGATGCCCGCGCGCTGGGGCGCGTGGCGGCTTGCGGACGTCTGGCTCGACGGGGCATCGCAATGAGTTTTCGCGCGAAGATGTTCGTGCTGTTTCCGCTCGTCGTTGTTGCGGCGGTCGCGGTGGTGGGCCTGGGCGTTACGGCTTACACGCGCCGCGCGTTCGACCAGCTCGACGCTTCCCACACGGACGCTATCGTCTCGCAATTCCAACGCGAGTTTGAGAATCGGCGCCAGTCGATCGTGAGCGGCGTACAGGACATTTCGAACTCAGAAGCGACGCTCAACATGGCGATTCATCTCAGTGCGCACGATATCGATCCGTCCATGTACGGGCACGATGCCGTCAGCATCGCGTCGGATCACCGTTTCAATTTCCTAGAATTCGCTGGAAATGACGGCAGCATTATTTCTTCCAGGCAATGGCCCGCGCGCTTCGGTTACAAAGAGGACTGGCTGCTCCAAAAAGCCGATTGGCCGGCGCGCGGAGCCTTCCTTCAGAAAATGGACACGCCGGACGGCCCAGCGCTGGGGCTGATCGCCGTCTCCGTGCTCACCGTTGCCGGCTCGAATCTTTACACCGCGGGCGGCGAACGGCTCGGCAAGACCTTTCTGTCTTCGCTGAGTTTGCCGCAGGGAATGCGCGCCCTGCTTTATGTGAATCTCCATTCGAATTTCTCGCCGCAGAATTTGACAGGTGTGAATGGCCCCGTGGAGCTGGCCGACCGCTTCGCGCCGCTGGTTGCTCGTGAGCTCCAGCAACCCAGTGGAATCACGACGACGATTCACTGGACGCGCGACGCCGCGAATGATGAAGTGTTTCATTCGCTTCCGCTGCTTGGCCCGGGGAAAAATCTCCTTGGGATTTTGTTTGTCGGCAGCTCGCGCCACAATTTAGTCATGCTCGAGCGCGGAATTCGTCGTTTGGCGTTGCTCGTCGGCGGAATCGCCCTTGCACTCGGAATCTTCCTCAGCTGGTGGGCTGCCGTGCGCGTCACGCGGCCGGTCGGAAAGCTCGTCAAGGGAGCGAAAGAAGTGGCATCGGGAAATTGGGACGCGCGCGTTGCGATTCATTCGCGCGACGAAATCGGCACACTCGCGGGCGCGTTTAATCAGATGACCGCGCAGCTCGCCGAACAACGCGAGCGGTTGATTCAAACCGAGCGCGTCGCCGCGTGGCGCGAACTCGCGCGCCGCCTTGCCCATGAACTGAAAAACCCGCTATTCCCGCTGCAAATCACCGTCGAAAATCTTCGCCGCGCGCGCGAACAGCATACCGCTGACTTCGACGAGATTTTTCGCGAGTCCACGGAGACGCTGCTCGCTGAAATCCATAACTTAAAAACGATTGTCGGCCGCTTCAGCGATTTCGCAAAAATGCCCCAGCCGCAGTTGGAGACCGTGGACGTAAATGAAATGGTCCGCGGTGTGACTCGTCTCTTCGAGCCGCGATTTGTCGCGCCCGGCGAGCCCGTGATTACTACGGAACTGCATCTCGATGAAAAGCTTCCGATGATCCAGGCGGACAGCGTGCTTCTTCACCGCGCCATTGGAAACCTCGTCCTCAACGCCATCGACGCAATGCCCAACGGCGGAAACCTTACTCTTCGCACCGTGGCGCATGGCGGAGGTGTGCGCTTGGAAATTTCGGACACCGGGGCAGGCCTTACGCGCGAAGAATGCCAGCGCCTTTTCACGCCGTACTACACCACCAAACAGCACGGCACCGGTCTGGGCCTCGCCATTGTGCAGTCGGTTGTCAGCGATCATGGCGGACGAATTTCCGTCACGAGCGATCCAGGCCATGGCACCACCTTCCGCATCGATCTTCTTGAACGTCCGCCCAGTATGGCGGCTGACGAGCCCGCGTCCGCCGGCGGCGCGAAGCCCGAAACATTCGTCGCGGAAAGGAAGGCGTGAGTCGCATGGCAGTCAAAGCCCACATCCTGATCATCGACGACGATGCGAACACCCTTGCTTCTCTCTCCCGCGCCTTTCGATTGTCGGGCCATGAGGCGACCGTTTGCGACAACGCCGCGCGCGCTCTAGAACTGGCACGCGACGGCCATTTCGATTTGATTCTTTCTGACGTGGTCATGCCGGGCAAAGACGGCATCGCGCTGCTGGAAGAAATAAGGACCGCGGGCATCGCGTCGCCTGTCGTAATGATGTCAGGCCAAGCGACGATTGAAATGGCTGTCCGCGCCACGCGGCTCGGCGCCGTCGATTTCCTTGAAAAGCCGATCTCGACCGAGAAGCTCCTTCTTACCGTGGAAAACGCCCTAAAACTGGCGCGGCTCGAAGACGAAAATCGCGATTTGCGCCGCCGCGTTGGCCGCCATCAACTTGTTTGGGCAAGTCCTGCGATGAAGGCGCTGATGGTCGAAGTCGACCGCGTCGCGGCCAGCGAAACGCGTGTCTGCATTCGGGGCGAGACAGGCACCGGCAAAGAACTTGTTGCGCGCACTTTGCACGAAAAAAGTCCACGCAAAAGCGGGCCGTTCATTACCCTCAATTGCGCCGCGGTCCCGGCGGAGCTGATGGAATCGGAGCTCTTCGGCCACGAAAAGGGAGCCTTCACGGGCGCGGCGTCACGGCACACGGGCAAATTCGAGCAAGCGCATCGCGGCACGCTTTTTCTCGATGAAATCGGCGACATGCCGCTGGCAATGCAGGCGAAACTCCTGCGCGTGCTCGAAGAAGGAGAAATCGAACGCGTCGGCGGCGACCGCCCGATTCCGGTCAACGTGCGCGTGGTGGTCGCGACGCATCGCAATCTCGAGGAGCAAGTCCGCCGCAACGCGTTTCGTCAGGACCTGTATCACCGGATCTTCGTTTTCCCCATTGTCTTGCCGCCCCTCCGGGAACGCCTGGAAGACATCCCCGTGCTCGCGGAACATTTTGCGCGTCAGGTCGCTGAACAAAATGGATGGAAAGTAAAACACTTTTCGTCGCAGGCCATTGAGGAGTTATCGCGTTATTCCTGGCCCGGCAATGTCCGCGAATTGCGCAACGTTGTCGAACGCGTGCTGTTGCTCGCGCCGGCGAACGATGTGGATGTGGCGGAAGTGCGCATGGCGCTGCCGCACGCCGACGCCAGTGGCGCGACCGTCGACACGGTAGCGGGCGGAGGAATGGCCGAGCGTGTCGAAGCCTTCGAGCGCGAAACGATTCTCAGCGAACTCAAACGCCACCACAACCACATGACAAATACCGCCAAGGCGCTCGGCCTCGAACGCAGCCACCTCTACAAAAAATGCCAGCATCTCGGCATCGACCTCCGCTCCATCCGCAAAGAAGACGACGAGTAGTTCCGCGCGCGTTGTTTACCGCGCTGGGCCTTCCGGAGCGCGAAACAGTTTCGCCAGAGCAAAGTGCGTGGGCAGATAAATCACGATCACAAGCCCAATCCACATGAGCGCGATATGCACCGGCCCCGGCCCCCAGGCGCGATGAAGGATCGGGTCGCGAAACGCATAATTGATGTTAAGCGCCGGGTCCGTGGAGCGCGCCACCACGAATGCGTCGGCAGCAATCGCGGCCTGTAACAGCCAGCCGCGGCGATCGTAACCCACGCGCGCGAGCGACCACAGCAGCAGAACCGGCCACACGATATGAAATAGCGACAGCAGGCGCACCCACAGCGGGTAATGTGCGTCCCACATGTACTCCGTGCCGCCGATCAGGTTGTGGCCCGAAAAGAATCGCCACGCCGCATCGAGGTCCCACAGCAGATCGACCGCAATCGACGAAACCGCCTGGCTCGAGAGTAGCAGCGAATTGCTCCACCATAATCCCGCGCACGTGAGGATCACGGCGATATCGCACAGATGAGCGAAATTCTGCGCCCCCCAAGTATGCCAGTAAGCGGGAACCCACACGGCCAGCCAAATCAAACTGCCCCAGCCCAACCATTTTGGGATTTTCGGATTCGTTACGGGCGCGCGCAGCCACATCGCGCCGTATCCTACCAGAGTCGAACTGCATTAGCGCGGCGCGCAGAAAAGTTGCGCGCGTGCAGCGCGTCGCGTGAGAAAATGCGCGTGTGAATCCGTGGGCCACAGCGGGTGCGGTACTGTTTGGCGGTGCTGCGATTGGCGCATGGGGTGCGGTGTATCCGCAGTCGCAATTATTCGGGCGCACGGCGTGCATGACGGGCGATGCGTCAACCGTCGCGCTCACTTTCGACGATGGCCCGAATCCGGCGGCGACGCCCGCGCTCCTCGATTTGCTGGACATGTACGGCGCGCGCGCTACATTTTTTTTGATTGGCCGGCACGTGCGCTCTTTTCCAGCCCTTGCGCGGGAGATTGCGGTGCGCGGCCATGCGATTGGCAATCACACGGAAACGCATCCAAGCCTGATTTTTCTGCCGCGCGCAAAACTGCGCGGGGAACTGGAACGTTGCCACGACGCAATTTTCCAAGCTGCGGGCTGCGAAGCTCGCTGGATGCGCCCGCCATTTGGTTTTCGCGGGCCGCAACTCGGCGGCGTCGTGCGCGCGCTCGGCTATTCAGGCGTGGCTATGTGGTCGAAATGGGCGTGGGATTGGAAGCCGCAGCCTGTTGCGCCTGTGATTCGCCGCTTGCAGCGCGTCTCGGGTGGCGATATTGTGCTTCTGCACGATGGAGACCATCGCGTGCTCGAAGGCGACCGCCGTCACACAGTTGCGGCGCTCGAGCACTGGCTGGCGCGATGGAAAGATGCGGGGTTGCGTTTTGTCACCCTCGATGCAATAGGCAACGCGGTGGCGATGAATTCACCCGCCGCGACGGCGAATAGGAAGTCGTAGCCGGAAAGCAGGAACCATGGACGACCGAAGATTTTACGACGAGAAAGATGAAACAAAGCAAATCCCGCTCACGTGCCCGCATTGCCGCCAGGAGAACACCTACCCGATCCGCTGGAAGGTCCGCACGAAAAAAGCCGGCCTGCCGCCCGGGTCAAACGAAGAAGACCGCGCGCATTTCGCAAAGGCGCGTTCGTACATGGTTCGCGTCGACGATCTGGCCGCGTGCCGGAATATCCGCTGCCGCAAGCGCTTCGATCTCACTGGCCAAACCGTAATCCTCATTTGAGGCCTTTCCTCAGTGGGCGTGTTTGAACATGCTTGGAAATGGCGCCGCTGCGCGGCCGCAGCACGCAATCAAATCTCCGGATACATATCGAAAAACGCATCCAGCGATTGCTTCAGAGTCTTCTCAATTTCCTCTTTGCTGCCTTCAATCAAATGCAGCGTGATGTGGCCGCTGCGGCCGTCTTTGAGCTGCACGGTGGCCTCGCCTACCGACTCAAGGTCCGTCGCCGGGAAGAGTCGCATTCCGTACACCAATGCCAGGTTCGCCATCCGTGTCCCTCCTCGTTCTACGCTCTACGCTCCAAGTGACAGCGTAAGCGGCGCGCGGGCTGGAGTCAATTGACACGCACACGCGCGCGGGAGCATCCTTGAAGGCATAGTGGGGCATCGGATTATCAGAATTCCGGTCGAGGTGATGGCGATGAAGCTGCGTTTCGTGAACTGCTCTGCTGCCTTGATTGCTTTTACGCTGGCAATTGCTCCCGTTCTGCGCGCGCAATCCACGAATCCGCCGGTACCGCAGCAATCTTCCTCAGCGAGTGGGACCACGACGGGCACGACGCCTCAAACGCATTTGGCGTCAGCCGCAACGCCCGCGCAACCTGCCTCAACCGTGGCATCCGCCACGCCGGCCGCTCCGCTTCCCAAATATTTCACGGTGCCTTCCGGCACGCGTCTTCCGCTTGTCCTTCACAACGCGGTTTCCACGCGCAGCGCGCGACCCGGCGATCCCCTGTATCTCGAAACACTTTTTCCCATCGTGATCGACAGCCGCATACTGATTCCCGCAGGCTCGTACGTCAGCGGGGAAGTCACCGAAGTAAAACGTCCGGGACGCATTCACGGGCGCGGTGAAATTCGAATCAAGCTCGACAATTTAATTCTTCCAAATGGCTACCAGGCAAGTTTTAACGCTTCGCCCACCGACGCGGGCACTGGCGGCAACGAGTCCGTGGGCAAGGA
>DATLSS010000067.1:0-11911 GCA_035534035.1 Candidatus Acidiferrales bacterium
TTCCTTCAAATTCCATCGGAAGATGAAGCATCACTTGATCGCCGCGGCGGAATGCCTCGTCCGCAATTTCCGTCGAATGGGGCTGGCTCGGCAAAATGGAAAGCGTCAGTGGATTACGAAGCTTTAGGAGGGCTTCGGCGGGGGCGAGATCACTGCCGAGGTCGTCGATGATGATAGCCAGGTGTGGAGCGGTTGCTAAACTTTTGCCGGCACGATTCGCGTTTGCTGAATTCGGCATGGCGATGTGAATCGACTGCGTGCGGCGGCCATTCAGCAAGTAGTCAAAGCGAATCACTTCGGGCGAATTTGAGCGCGGCACCCGTCGGGACAAGTGGTAACGTGCGGCGGCGCGGTCGAGTGCGTCCTCCACAGCGGAAGCTTTTGTGGAGTCTGGAAGATTGATGAAGATGTTGTCGGCAACGAGCTGGGCGCGTTCGCCATTGCGCCCGCCCATTTCCGGACGGATGACAATCTCAGCGTCGCGACCCGCTGCTTTTTGTGCCGCAGCCACGAGATCCCGCGTGATCGAGCGCAGTTCAGACCTGTGCGGCGATTTTTTTAAACAACCGGCGGCCAATATCGCCACCGTCAGGAAGAGTATGGACAAAATGAAACGCGGAGAGGCATCAGAAAAACAACATGGTCGAGCCCGCGCGTTTTTTACCGCCACGTGAAAGTCAGGCGGCCTTCGGCGCGGCGGTTGGGGCCTGAAGAATTTCGATTGCCCGTTTTATCACGGGATCGTCCGCGGAAGGAAGCTGCCCCGGAGCTGGCGGCGCGAGCTGGTCCTGGTTGAGCTGCGCAACATCGTCCACGGCCTGCGGATTCACCTGCACCGTGGGCTCAACGCCTTCCTTCGGAATGGACTTGCCGTCAGGCGTGAAATAGTTCGCAACAGTCAGGATCAGAGCGGCACCGTCGTCCAGCGGGATTATGTTTTGCTGCGAAGCCGTGCCAAACGTGGTCTCGCCGACGGTATCACCGCGATGATTATCCGCGATCGCGGCGGCAAGAATCTCCGCCGGTCCTGCGGTCCCGCCCGAAATCAGCACAGTCATTGGCCCTTTCCAAACGGCTTTGGATGGGTCGGCGGAGAAAGTCTGCGTCGCGACGGTCTGGCCGCGAAGCGTTGCAATTGTGCCGGAAGAAAGGAAAAGCTGTGCAGCATCGACTCCATCGCTGCTCGGGCCTGAAGCGCAATCGCGCAAATCAAGAATCAGCTTCTTGGCGCCCTGGTGCTGGAATTCCACCAGTTTGTCCCGAATCTGTTTTGTAGTGTTGGGCTCGAATGCTGCAACGCGAATGTACGCGATGTCCTTCTGCATTTGCTCTTGAAGCACGTGCGGCGGCTGCAGTTTCGTGTATGTCATGGTCACGCTGAATGGTTGCTGCGTGCCACGCCGAATCACGTCCACCTTGACGGTCTGCCCCGGTTCGCCGGTCAACAAAACTTGCGCCTGCCCTATGGACATTTCCGTCGTCGAGAAGCCGGCGATAGAATCGAACAGATCTCCATCGCGCAACCCCGCCTTCTGCGCCGGGCTATCGGGAAGAATGGAGACCACGATCACGTAGCCGAAGCGCTTCGAGATGGTTACGCCGACGCCGCCTTTTGATTTGTCGGCAACTTTTTCTTTGTAGTCCGTGTACTCGAGCGGGCTCAGATAGCTCGATTGCGGGTCAAGGGAATCCAGAAGCCCGTGGAGCGCGCCGGAAGTGACTTTGTGGATGTCCGGCTGGTCCACGTAGTTGTCCTGAATGCGCTGCAGCACTTCGCTATAGACAGTCAGCGAGATGTATGACTTGTCGTCACCCGTCTTGCCCTTCACGTATCCGACGGCGACGTAAGCAAAAATCAGCAACGACAATCCAACGACAATCTTCTTCCAGAATGAACTCATATGTTTTTCCCGTCCCCAGTGCTTTGCCGTTTCGCTAGTAAACAGCCAATTTGATCAAGCTTGGATTATAGCATCCTGCGCCGTCTTTATCAGTCGTCATCAGCGCGCCCATTCACGCGCCTGCGAGCGCGCTCCTAGCATCTTTCGATGCTCGCCGACCACGCGCGGATGGCCGCGCGTTCGTCTTGGATTTGGCGAGGCAGACGCGCCTGAGCTACGCATTCACGATTCGTTGGGAAGATCGTCGTCGGTGGCGGCACAGATATACGTTTGCGAGATGCGGTCTTGCCACGTCAGCCGGTCTTCGTCCCACAGCGCCCAGACGAAGCCCAGCATCAGGGTCGCGCCAGAAAGCAAATACCCGAAGCTGCGCCACAGAAGTTGGCGCGTCTCGGGGAAAGTGCCGTCGAGTGCCGCCACGGAGAGGCCGCGCACGTGCATCCCTGGCGTCGCGCCAGAAAAAAGTGTGAACAGGCAGAAATAGATCGCATAAATCAAGAATAACGTCGCCGCATATACCGCCAAATCCATGCGCACGAAACCCAGCTGCCCGCCCATCGACCGGAAAAGTCCAAGGAAGCCAACGAAGACGCCGCACACGATAGCCGCATCGAGTGTTCCCGCGCGCCGACGATTCGACAGTTCGGCCACCGGCAGCGCCGCACCGCCCGGATGCATGCGATAATTTTCGACCACGGAAAAATCAAGCTGCGGCTGCGAAACGTGAATTTCAACCCGCTGCGTGGGCCGGAGGCGCGCCAGCGTCCGCGGGGCCGTCGCCGTCGTGATCACGTCGGCAAACTCGCTGCGACTGGAATCGTTGTGGCGGGCAGAATTGTTGTGGCTGAAGGGCAGAATCGGCTGCGATTCTTCCTCCCCCTCTTGAGGATGGCGGCGCGAGCGGTAAACTTCCAGACGGCGCGCAACCTCGCGGCGCCATTCTGGTTCTTCAGCGGAGGCGGCCGCGCGAGCCTGACTCGCGTGCGCGGCCTGCGGCACAACTAAAGCCGCCTCGCAGAACGGACACACGTCCACGGCCTGATTGCTTACCGCGCCACATTGCGAGCAGACTTGAATCACCGGTTCGTTTTGCGCTGCGGACCGGAATCCTGAGGAACGAAAGCATCCTACCAGATTGCCGCCCCACACTCAGAGTGAATTCCGCCGCCCCGTGTCGCGAATCAGATACCTCCGCCCGGCCACTCGATTTTGCTCCCGCGTTCCGTTAAGATGAACGTTTTCGAGAATACAATAGGGACCGCTCAGCTCGTCGTCCACATAATGTCTTCCGCCTCGAAAGTTCGCGTCCGCTTCGCTCCCTCGCCCACCGGCTATCTCCACGTCGGCGGCGCCCGCACCGCCCTGTTCAACTGGCTTTTCGCGCGCCACGAAGGCGGCACAATGGTCCTGCGGATCGAAGACACGGACGTTGAGCGCAACAAACCCGAACTCGTCGACGGAATCCTCGAAGGCCTCCGCTGGCTCGGCGTTCCGTGGGACGAGGGCCCGTACTTCCAGTCACAACGTCTGGAAATGTATCGCGCCGCCGCCGAGCGCCTTCTCGCGAGCGGTGCTGCTTTCCCGTGCTATTGCAAGGCAGTCCAGTATGCAGGCGCGGACGCCATCGTCGAAGGAGAAGAGGGCGCGGAAAAAGCCGCGCGCGTTCCTCCGTGTCCTTGCCGCGATTTAACGCCCGCCGAGCGCGCGGAAAAGGATCGCCAGGGTTTGACGCACGCGATTCGCTTCGCCTCTCCGCGCTCCGGCGTCACGCGCTTTGAAGACGCCGTTTTCGGTCCGCGCGAAGTCCAAAATGCCGAAATCGAGGACTTCGTTCTCTTGCGTTCGTCCGGCTTGCCCACCTATCAGCTCAGCGTCGTTGTCGACGACATCGACATGCGCATCACCCACATCATTCGCGGAGCCGATCACCTCTCGAACACGCCCAAGCAGGCGTTGCTCTACGAGGCCCTGAGCGCAACCCCGCCGATCTTCGCCCACGTTCCCCTGATTCTCGGCGCCGATCGCACGCGGCTCTCCAAACGTCACGGCGCCACCAGCGTCACTTCTTACGCCGACGAAGGTTTCCTCCCCGAAGCCTTCCGCAATTTCCTCGCGCTCCTTGGATGGTCCACCGGCTCCGACGAAGAGTTTCTCCGCACCACCGATCTCATCGATCGTTTTTCGCTTTCCGGCGTCAGCCGCACCAACGGCATCTTCGATCGCGACAAACTCGAATGGTTCAATTCCCAATATCTCCAGAAGCTTCCCATCGACGAGCTTCTTCCGCACGTCAAGGCTGAACTCCAGCGCCATCGCCTCTGGCGCGAAGAATGGGACAGCGCGGAACATGAATGGTTCGCGCACACGGTCGACATTCTTCGCCCGCGCACGCGCCTGCTTCCGGATTTTGCTACCTGGGCGCGCGCTTTTTTCTCGGACCATTTCGATTACGACGCCGAAGCGCGCAAGAAATTCTGGAAGGATCCAAAGCTACCCGATTTGCTCGGCAAGCTCACCGATGCGCTGGATGCGCTGCCCGATTGGAATCACGATGCCTGCGATCACGCCCTTCGCGCTCTCGCCGAAGCGGAGGGCGTTAAAGCCGGCCTCCTTATCAACGCCACGCGCGTCGCCATCGTTGGCCGCGCGGTCGCTCCGCCTCTTTTTGAAACCATGCTCGTTCTCGGCAAGCCGCGCGTCATCGCGCGTCTCCGCCGCGCGTTGCCTTTCGTCGCCGCGCCCTGAACATATCACCTGCGGCGCGTTCTCCGGGGCAGCTGTTTTTTTGCGATTTGCTGCGAAATTACTTTTGCTTGCCGCTGAAAATACCCGGCGACATCCCGCGCGTCTTCGTTCCCGCTGGCGCCACGTCGATTTTCGCAATCACCGGAATCTTCACCGGAGGCAGGCATGCACTGTCATTGCAGGCTTGGTATTGCAGCGTAAATGGCAGGTTCTTTTTTCCGAGCGCGGCGTTCGCTGCCACGGCAAATTTCGCGCGCACGGTGAATTGCCTTGTGTAAACGGAAAGCGGCTTGTCCGAAAATGAAAGTTTTAGATTCATCCCTTCCGGGTACAACGTCTGCAATTCCTTGATTCCCGCTGGCGGCCTCGCCGTCAAATTCGTCGGAATCAAATAAGCGTCCGTCACTTTGTGCGCGTTCATGTGAAATCCGGGCATAATCCCCACCACCACGCCGATCTCAAACGTGCTTCCGCGCGGCACCGGCGCCATCGATACATACGCCTTCGGACTCGCCACGGAGGAAGCGGCCGGCAGCACGTCCTGTGCCGCCAGCGGAATCGCGCACGCCAACCAGGCAAGACAAATCAAAATCGTCGCAATGGCTGAGCCGATTTTGCGATTTACTTTTCGCTTCACACCGTCACCGCCGCGCCCAATTGTTGGCTCAAAATCCGGCTCATCACTTCATCGAGCGTTTCGCCCGTTTTCTCCAGCACAAACGCGTTCTTTTCCGCTGACCACCCCAGTTTGAAACTCGTCGTCAACGCCGAAATCCATATCTGCCGCACCGGCGAATTCGGACTGATCACGAATCGCGTCTCGTCGTCATCCTCGAACAAAATCTCGATCTTTCCGCTTCCACCTTCGACCTCAAATCCACGCTCGTCACCCACTTCCAAAAGCCTCTTTTGGAGACGCTCGAAAATTTCCTCACATTTTTTCTGAAACTCCCGCTCGTCCATCATGCTTTTCCAAACGCCGCGTCGCCGAAAAAATCCTACGAATGCGCTGCCAACTGTTTTTCGATTTCATCCTTCAATTGATCGCGATTCACCAATCCAATGAACCGCTTCACAACTTTTCCGTCGCGCGAAATGAGCACGCTGGTAGGCAATCCGATCAGCCCGCCAAATTTTTCCGCGATATCCTCGTTTCCCAGCATGATGGGATAGCTCATCGTCATCTTCTTCCCATCCACGTCAAATTGGCTCTTTTGTACGAACGGATCCACCACTTTCTCGCCATCATCGTCCATGGCCACGCCCAAAATCGTGAAGCCCTGGCTCGCATATTTCTGCTGAAATGCAATCATCCACGGAATCTCGACTTGGCACGGCTCGCACCATGTGGCCCAGAAATTCACCAGCACCACTTTACCCTTCAAGCTCGCCAGCGGCAAATCGCCGCCCTGCAATTCTGGAAACGTAACATCCGGCTCGCTCGGTTTCCCGCTCTTCGTTATGAATGTTGGCTTCGAGCCATCGGCCACCGAGGTGCCCATCCCTTTACATCCGGCAAGCACGAAAGACGCCGCCAGCATGATCCCCGCAGCGCCCCATCGCGAAATAGTCCGATTCATCAAAAATTCCCCTTACCGCGAAAAACGATTCAGAAATGTCAGTTTACCCGAAAGCCATGTCAGCCGGTTCATAAAAATCAGCCCGCCAATCGCCAGCAACAGCACTCCGCTGAGTATTTCCACCACGTGAATATGCCGCCGGAACCTTTTGTAGAACTTCAGAAATTGCCCGATTCCCACCGCCGTGAGCAAAAACGGAATCGCCAGTCCCGCCGAGTACGCTGCTAGCAACAAAATACCCTTCAGCACCGTGTCTTGTGTCGCGGCCAGCGTCAACACGGTCGCCAGAATCGGTCCGATGCACGGAGTCCATCCAAACGCGAACGCAAATCCCATCAAAAACCCGCTCACTACGCCAGGCTGTCCCCCCAGGTTGCGGAAGTGCGCGTCGCGATTCAGCCAACGCGTCATCGCCGGCCCCAGCAGAAAAATCAGCGCGATGGCAAACACGTGAACGGGCCGGAAGTCGCGTGGAAACGTCTGCAGCAGGAACGCCATCGCGATCCCAGCCGCCACCAGCAAAGCGCCAATCACCAAACCTACGCGCACCGAAATCTTCGCCAGCGCTCCAATCAAATGCAGCCCGAAAAGCAGGATGAAAGCGCCCGCGAATGGTGCCAGCTCGCTCCGGTTGCGCAGCAGAAACGTTCCCACCGCGCTCGCCGAAGCGCCAAAACTGATGAACACAATCGAAAATCCGACCACGAACGCAAATGCCGAACGCAGCAATTCGCCGCGTGATCCTTTTCCTTGTTGCAGCTGATCGACGCCAATGCCCGACAGCATTGAGATGTATCCGGGTACCAGCGGCAAAACGCATGGCGACAAAAACGATATCAGTCCGGCCAGCACCGCCGTAAATACGGTCACATTCATCTTATGTGCCTACGCTTTTCATTCTGCCATTGGATGTCACGGGCGCCACCGCGCTTCAAGTGATTCCGCAATTTTCGCACACCGCTCGGCGATCCGCACGCAACTCTCCAATACGCTTTCCACGAAAGAGTTCGTAAAATATTTTATGCCCGCAATGATTGTTTCAAAGCTGGCACTCCTCCTACTAACGCCACGAAAAAGCCCACTAAGAAAAAGGATCTCCGAAAAATCCTGCCGGGAAAAACCCTCCACCTGCCGCCTCAACCATTCACTAAATCCCTTTCACGGTTTCCCATCGTCGCGCCAATTCACTTCGTAACCAGCCAAGAATCAGCAAGAAACGCTCAATCTGCGCCGGCCCGACGATTTGGTTTCTCTCCTGCTTCACAGACCATCGCTGGCCACTGCACGCATCGTGGCCGCCCAAGGCACACATGACACCAAATCAAATTACGCTCTTGCGAGTCCTCATGGGCTTTGCCGCGGTCGCGCTCTTCGCACGCAACTTCTGGTGCGACGTCGCGGCTCTCGCACTTACCATCGCCGCCATCACGCTCGACGCTCTCGACGGTTATCTCGCCCGCCGCCGCAAACTCTCCACACCGCTTGGCGCTCAACTCGACATCCTCGGCGACCGCGTCGTCGAGAATCTCTTCTTCACTTTTTTTGCCGTGACAGGCCTCGTCTCTCTCTGGGTGCCCGTTCTTTTTTTCGTTCGCGGTGCCTCGACCGATTTTCTTCGTAGCCTCGCCGTGCGTGCGGGACGCGCGGGTTTCGGCACAAATTCCATGCTGCAAACGTGGTGGGGACGCGCCTTGGTTGCGTCACGCGTCAGCCGCGCAGCCTACGGAACCATGAAATGCCTCTGTTTTTGCTATCTTGGCGTGGAGCTTATCCTCATTCGGCTCCCAGCCGCTGCTTTATCTCCCGCGCAAGTCGCTTGGGTTCGCGCAGCCGCGGAAACCCTCGTCCTTGCGACGGTTGCTTTCTGCCTGATTCGCGCCGTGCCCGTTCTTTGGGAAGGACGCCATTATTTTTCTGCCGCATCTCCAGCACCCTCCAAAATCATCACGAGCAGCGCCCGATGAAGTCTAGCGACAATATCGGAGCTTTCTTCGACCTCGACGGCACGTTGCTGCCTCCGCCGTCTCTCGAACTTCGCTTTATTTTTTATCTCTTAGCGTGCGGTTTGATCGGGCGCGTGCAATTCGCCAGCTACGCAGCGGTATTCCTCACCCGCATAGCGGGAAACAAGCGCGCTGAAGTCAAAGCCAATAAGGCTTATTTTTCGCGAGTCCCTGCGAGCTCCGCCCAAAACTGGTCCGCGAGATTCGCATCGCATCCGCTGAAGTTCTTCTCCTCCGGACTTCGCCGCCTCGCATTTCATTTCTCGCAAGGCCATCGCATTTTCCTGATTACTGGGACTCCTGCTCCGCTCGCGCAACTCATCACCGGGTATTTTCCGGCCCCACTCACGATTGTCGCTACGCAACTCGTCGCGCGCCACGGTTGCTGGACTGGCGAAATTGCCGGCGACCACATGTGCGGCGCCGCAAAACAGCGCGCCATCGTTCATCTGGCCGGGATGCACCACCTTGACCTCGCGCGCAGTTTCGCTTACGGCAATAGCGTCGGCGATCTCCCCATGCTCGAAACGGTTGCGTATCCGGCGGTAGTGAATCCTTCGAATCGCCTCAACCGAATTGCGCGACGGCGCGCTTGGCCCATATTGCGCTGGCGCGAGTCGCAGACCGTTCTGCCGGAAAGTAACGAAACGACAAAGTCATTTCCATGTTGCGCGGAGTTTTCTTCGCGATGAATTCTCAGGGAGCAAACGCATGACCATCAGCCTTTTTCGAAACTCGCTCGCGGCTTCCAAAGTCAGCCGCACTGCGGAAAATGTCGCGAACAGTGTCCTCGCTCTTGCGCAACCCACACGTGCGCTCGCTGCGCTTTTCGCCGAAGCTCGCCGCTCCTGTGGTGCCTTCGAGTGGGTTTCTCTCGCCTATCTCGCGTGGATTACTTCCGTCATCGTCATCTTCCACGGAAATATCGCGCCTCCCGCGATTCTTTTCTCTGCGCACTGTGCCATAGCCGCTGCCATCGTCGCGCTCGCCATCGCTTTCGCGCACAATCCCGGCGCCAAAGTTCTTCGCTTCGCGCGCCACTGGTATCCGTTGCCACTCTACATTTTCCTTTTTGAAGAACTGAACGGACTCACCCAAGCCATTTTCCCCTTCCGGCTCAACCGCTACTTTATCGCCTTCGATCGCGTACTCACGGGCGTGAATCCTTCGGTCTGGCTCGCGCAATTCGCTTCTCCCGCACTCAACGATTTCATGCAGTTCTCCTACATGACGTATTTTCTCTACCTCGTCATCCTTCCTGCGCTGCTCTACGCCGCCAAAGACCGCCGCGCATTTTGGACCGTAATGGTTTCGACCGCCGTCGCGCATTACACCGTCTATTTCATTTCTGTTCTCTTACCTGTCGAAAGCCCTCACTTCTCGCTCGCGTCGCTCGAAACGGTGCGGCTCTCCGGCGGCCCCTGCACCCATCTCATCAACTGGATCGAAAGTTACGCGCTCGTGCGCGGCGCGGCGTTTCCTTCGGCACACGTTGCCGGTTCGACCGTCGCGATTCTTGCGTCATGGCGTTATCGCCGCTGGCTGTTCTGGACTTGCTTGCCGTTTTTCACGTGTATGTGCGTTTCAACGGTCTATGGACGCTACCACTACGTAGCCGACGTTCTCGCGGGGCTCGTCACGGGCGCTTTGGGTTTCCACGCTGGACAGCGCCTAACCTCGCATCCCGGCGCATGGCCGATGGAAAGCGAAATGCATGGACGCAAATTGTGAAATGGAATTCCTCCCCCATCCTCCCCGGGACATTTTTGAAAGCGAATCGGTTTTTGCGGCTCAACCGAGAGTCGCCGGCGGCAATCAACGCAAAATCGGACGGCGCTCGTGCCATTCGGTCGCGTCTTCATACCTTGCCGCGATTTGCAGCAGTTTCGCTTCGCCCCATTGCGCCCCATGCAGAGCCATCCCTATCGGCAATCCGCTCCGCGTAAATCCGCATGGCACGGAAATCACAGGGAAGCCCGTAAAATTCGCGGGACGGTTCATCCGCACCAGCGCTCCGCGCACCGATTGCGACTCGCCGCCGATCTTGACCGAATCTTCTCCGATGCGCGGTGCAGCAACGGGCGCTGTTGGCGCGATGATCGCGTCCACCCGCTCAAACGCCTCGCGGAAATCGGCGCGCACTTGCTCGCGCGCTTGTTGCGCCTTCAAATAATCGACGGCGCGCACGGCGCCTCCCATTTCCAGGCGCTTCCGCACATCTTCGCCATAATCCGCCGCGTGCGCCGGAAAATATCCCTGGCTCTCGTGGTATTCGAGCGCCTCCGCGAGGGCAATTTGTGTGCTCGGTTCAACCGATTCCCCAATATGCGGCAACGACACCTCCTCCATCTGCGCGCCCAGCTTCTCGAAAACTTTCACCGCCGCCTCGATCGCGCGTTCCACCTCCGCGTCCACGCGCTCAAAAAAATATTCTCGCGGCCAGCCAAGCCGCAACCACGCTTTCTTCCCTCGCTTTTGTAAACCCCCGCGCGCCGCTTTGTAAAAAGCGCCTTGCGCCTCTTCGTGTTCGCAGATCGCGTCGAGCATGATCGCGGCATCCGCCACAGTTCTCGCAATCGGACCCGCATGATCCAAAGTCACCGCCAGAGGAATGATTCCTTTGCAACTTATGCGCTGGAAATTGGGCTTCAACCCCACAATCCCGCACAGCGCGGCTGGAATGCGTATTGAACCTCCCGTGTCCGTGCCCACGGATGCAAATCCCAGCCCGGTGGCCACGCCCGCCGCTGAACCGCCGCTTGAACCGCCCGGCATGCATTCCAGGTTCCACGGATTTCGCGTCGGGCCATAATGCGGATTCTCCGTCGTAACCCCGTATGCAAATTCGTGCAGATTCGTTTTGCCGAGAAGCACCGTGCCCGCGCGCGAAAGTTTCCGCGCCACTTCGGCATCCGCGGGCGGGATAAATTCCCCGAGGATTTTCGAGCCTGCGGTTGTTCGCACGCCTGCAGCGCAAATATTGTCCTTCAAGGTGACGGGAATCCCGTGCAGTGGACCGCGATATTTTCCGCGCGCGATTTCGCGTTCCGCGGCGCGGGCTTCGCGCAACGCGCGCTCGGCAGTCACGGTAATGAACACGTTCAGCCGCGGATTCAGCGCTTCGATTCGTTCGAGCGCCGCTTTCGTAAGCTCCAAGGGCGAGACTTTCTTCTGTCGCAGCAGCCTGCCCGCCTCGGAAATCGTCAGGTAGTCGAGCTCGTCTTTCACGCTCTGCCTTTAAAAAATATTCTCTTGCCGCCGCAAGTTCCCAAACGATCCAAGATTCGCAATCAAAAAAACAACGCGAAATTGATTTTCGTTTCGCACCGCGCCCAACGACAGCCTTCGGTATTCGAATCCAATTCCGCAACACGAGCCGTTGTAGGAAAGTTGGGCAACTTGACTCTGGAATAGGCTCTGGCTCACGTCGTAGCTGAACCCCAGCGCCGTGTTCCATCCGCGCCGGTTCAGGCTCCCGTAGCCCACTAGCGCGCGCACTTGATTTGATCGTGGCAAAAGGATTCCCGGATTCGCGGACGATATCGGCGGCACGTTGATCGTCGAAAAATCAGCCAGCGTCAAGAATGATTCACGGTACGGCCGGATCTTCACCAGCGAGCCGATCGCCGTCAAACGGTTCCGCTCCGGATCGAAATCCACGCGAAACTGCGTATCGAAACGC
>DATLSS010000068.1:0-9117 GCA_035534035.1 Candidatus Acidiferrales bacterium
CTCGTCGCATGCGCTCTTTGTCCCTTTGGCGAGATGGCGTTGCACCTCAATGGATCTATTTTTAAGCATGGCTGCGACACAGGATCAACACTGGCGTTGCTCCTATTGCTTGTCGAACTTAGCTTCGCGCTGGGAAGATTAACGGTTGCGCTTCTCGCGCTAGTTCGTAAACAGTTGAGTTGTGGTTATTTTAATTTGGACCGCTTCACGCCGCCCGCACTGAATTTTGCAATCGTGCTGCCCGAAATCTCCCCGCCACTTTCTCTGCGCATCTAGGGTTCCGCCCCGAATACTTTCAAGCGAGGCCATTCGCCTCTGCGTCGAATTCCGTCCGTCATGGAGTAAATCCGCATGTACGCGACAAGAATACGAGTCCTGGCTTTTTTCGGAACCATGATGTTGGCCGGCTGCGCGATTCACCGATACCAGGCGGCTCCTATCGTGCCATCGGAAACCGCGGCTCGTCTGGAGAGCCGGAATTTGCAGGACGCCGGCCTGCGCGTGTTCCTGGAGAAAAATCTGGGACATCCAGAAAGTTCCTGGCCGCTGAAAAGCTGGGACCTTCCGTCGCTGACGCTTGCCGCTTTTTATTTCAACCCTGAAATGAAAATCGCCCGTGCGCAGACGAGCGTGGCGAAAGCCGCTGTTATCACTGCCGGAGCGCGTCCCAATCCCACGCTGAGCCTTAGACCGGGAATACCCAGCCCGTATCTTTTCGATCTGAGCCTCTCGATGCCGATTCAAACGGCGGGAAAGCGCGGCTATCAAATACTCGAAGCGAAGAACTTGAGTGAAGCGGCGCGATTCGGCTTGGCGAATACAGCGTGGCAGGTGCGAAGCGCGGTACGCACGGCGCTGGTCAACTACTTGGTCGCGATTCGCAACGCGGAACAAATGCAAACCAAAGTGAAAATTCTGGCCGACAGAGCGCGGCTTCTGCGGAAAAGGCTCGCCGCCGGGGAAATTTCTCGCCCGGAGTTGGACCTGGCGCGAATCGATCTTGCAAATGTGCGGTTGGGCGCTCTGAACGCGAGAACGCAAATAGCGCAAGATCGAAGTTTGCTGGCGGGCGCAATCGGCGTACCGGTTTCCGCGCTCAATGGAGTTGAGTATTCGTGGCCAGGTTTTGACAGTCCGCCGAACCCCGATTCTTTGTCCCTACGAACAATCCAGCGGGAAGCAGTGCTGAACCGGCTGGACGTGCGGCAAGCTTTGACGGCGTATGTGGCCGCCGAAGCACGTTTGCAGCTCGAAATCGCGCGGCAATATCCCGACATTCAAATTGGCCCGGGCTATACGTATGAGGAAGGAAATAACTTCTTCACGCTGGGACTTTCGACGACGCTTCCCATATTCAATCGAAATCAAGGGCCGATTGCGGAGGCTGAAGCGCGGCGCAAAGAAGCGGCGGCGCAATTCCTTGCGACGCAAGCTCGCGTGATCGCGGCGAGCGAAGCGGCATCCGCACGCTACCGGGGAGCGTGGAAGGAACTGACGGAAGCAGAACGCGTGCTCAAACTTCACGGCGGCAAAGTCCGGTTTGCGCAACAAACGCTTAAGGCTGGCGAGTCCGGCCCGCTTCCCGTCAATAGCGAGCTGCTCGGGAGTGCGGCCGCGGCCAGCGCGAAACTTGCCGCGCTTTCGCGCGCCCAAGCCGCGCTGGGAAGTCTCGAAGATGCTGTGGAACGGCCTCTGGGGCCCGGCGATATTTTGCCATTAAGCCCCGAATCCCCTGCACTGAAGAATCATGCGAAGGAGAAAAAGTGATGAAGAGAAACTGGAAGCGGTTGTTCACGGCAGGTCTTGCACTAATGCTGGCGGTCATTCTCGCGCGCCTTATTGTTCCAGGCAGGAAAGCTGCAGCCGATCAAGATGACGACGACGCGGAACACGCAATTAAGCCGCCCTCGAGGGTTTCCGTCCAGAATGGACAAACAATTCTGACGCTCGACACGCGAACGCAATCGCAGGCGGGCGTGACGGTTGCTCCCCTCAAGGAAGTTACTTCCCGCGGGGAAATGACCGCGCCAGCAATCGTATTGTCGGCACAGGGACTGGTGAGCGCGCGCGCGAGTTACACGGCCGAGCAGATTAATTTGGAAAAGGCACAGGTGAGCGTGCACGTCGATCAAGAAGAATATGACCGGCTGAAAATATTGTACGAAGGGCGGCAGAACGCTTCGCAGAAATCCGTGCAGGCCGCGTGGGGTGTTTTGCGGTCCGCCCAAGCAGATGTGGAAGGCGCGCAGCAAGCTGTGGCGCTGCAGGCAGATGCAGTGCGCCAGACGTGGGGTGGCGTGATCGCGAAATGGGTCGCCGCGAATCCTGCGTCATTGAATCGCGTTTTCAGCCAGAGCGAGTTTCTGGTGCAGGTCACGTTGCCTGCCAGCGTGGAGTCAAGTCCTCCCGCGAGAATCACGCTTGAAATCGCGGGCTTGACTCAAATCGAGGCGAGATTGATATCGCCATTTCCGCAAGTGGATCCGCGCGTTCAGGGCGTGGGCCTGCTTTATATTGTGCGCAACCATTCGGGCCTTGCACCGGGCCTGAATCTTCTGGCTCATATACCGACCGGACGGCAGATACGCGGAGTGGTGATCCCAGAATCCGCGATCTTATGGTGGCAGGGAAACGCATGGGTGTATCAGCAGATGGCACCGGGCCGATTTGCCCGCCGGCTGGTCCCGACAAACACCCCGCTGGAGAACGGGATTTTCGTGTCCACTGGATTTTCGTCCGGAGACAAAATTGTAGTTCGAGGCGCGCAGGCGCTTCTCTCCGAGGAGTTTCGTTCACAAATTCAGCCAGAGGACTAGCGGGCGTTTATGCTATCAGCCATCGTTCGATTTTCGCTTCGTTTCCGCGGCATCATTATTGCGCTCGCTTGCGCGCTGCTTGGTTATGGTCTGTATTCACTAACGCAGGCGCGGTACGACGTGTTCCCGGAGTTTGCGCCGCCCCAGGTGGTAATTCAGACGGAAGCGCCGGGCCTGGCTCCCGAGCAGGTGGAACTGCTCGTCACGCAGCCAATCGAAAACGCGATCATCGGCGTTTCGGGAATCGATTCGCTTCGGTCCGGCTCGATCCAGGGGCTTTCGGTGATTACGGTGGTTTTTCGTCCGAGCAGCAGCATTTACCTCGACAGACAGGTTGTCGGGGAACGCCTGTCGACACTCACCGGGCAGCTGCCAACGGGAGTGCATCCGCCGATCATGACGCCACTCACTTCTTCCACAAGCATCGTGATGGCGATCGGACTTACGTGGCCGAAGCATTCGCTGATGGATTTGACGACAGTGGCGGACTGGACAGTGAAGCAGCGGCTGCTGGCTGTGCCGGGAGTGGCGAAAATCGCAATCTTTGGCGAAGAGCCTCGACAAATCCAGCTTCAATTCGAGCCGCGGAAGTTGATTCAATACGGGCTGACGGTCGATGAGCTTGTTGCCGCAGCGCGCCAGGCAACGGGCATTCGCGGGTCGGGCTTTGTGGACACGCCGAATCAGCGGATCGTGATTCAAACCGAGGGGCAATCGATCACGTCGCAGGAACTCTCGAACGTGGTTCTGCTGCACCGCAATGGAGTGAATGTCACGTTAGGAGACGTCTGCCACGTGGTGGCTGCGCCTGCTCCACCCGTCGGCGCAGCGTCGATTCGAGGCGAGCGCGGGCTAATGCTGATGGTTTCCTCGCAGTACGGCGCGAACACACTTGAAGTCACTCAGGGGCTCGATCAGGCGCTTACGGAACTTCGTCCCGCGCTTTCGAAACAGGGAATCACTGTGCATCCGGACGTGTTTCGCCCGGCAGACTTCATCGAGACGGCGCTGCACAACGTCCGATCATCCCTGCTCATCGGCGCGGTTCTGATTGTGATTGTGCTGTTCCTGTTTCTTTTCAACCTGCGAACGGCGGCCATCTCCTGCACCGCGATTCCCCTTTCGCTGCTGGCGGCGGTGATCGTTCTCGAAAAGCTCGGCTTCAGCCTGAACACAATGACGCTGGGCGGATTGGTAATTGCCATCGGGGAGGTGGTGGACGACGCGGTGATTGACGTGGAGAACATCTATCGGCGATTGCGTGAGAACCGAGCATCCGAGTCTCCGCGCCCAGCGTTCCAGGTCGTGTTCGACGCTTCCATCGAAGTGCGCAGCGCCGTCGTCTATGCCACGTTCGCCGTGATTCTGGTTTTCTTTCCCGTGCTTACGATGTCTGGCCTCGCGGGGCGCATCTTTGCTCCTCTCGGCACGGCGTACATTCTTGCCATTCTGGCGTCCTTGATCGTGGCGTTGACCGTGACGCCCGCCCTTTGTTTTCTTTTGCTCGGTAATCGCGATCTCCCGCCGCAGGAATCCCCCGTTGTCCGCTGGTCAAGGGGCAGGTACCGGAAGGTTTTGGTGGGAGTTGAAAAATCGCCGCGGCTCGTGATTGCGGCCGTGGGCGTCGTGATTCTTATCGGAGTGGCCATTCTGCCTTTCCTGCAGGGTTCCTTTCTGCCCAGTCTGCAAGAAGGAAACCTGACGGTGCACATGACGACGGTTCCCGGCACGTCCATCGATGAATCTTTGCGATTGGGCGATCGCGTCACTCAGGCTCTCCTGCGCGTTCCCGGCGTGCGTTCCGTGGCTCAGCGCGTGGGAAGGGCCGAACTTGGCGATGACGTTTCGGGGACACAATCGAGCGAGATTGAGTTGAGTTTTAAGGCTCTCAATGGATCGCAAGCAGCAGCCGCGCAGCGAGACATCCGCAGTGTTCTGACAAAATTCGCGGGTGCGTCTTTCTCGGCAAACAGCTTCCTGACGGAGCGGATTAACGAGACGCTTTCCGGTTACACCGGCGGAATCGTCGTCAATATCTTCGGCAACGATCTCGACCAGCTGGATAAGGAAGCGCAAGAAGTCACGCACACCTTGAGTGGTATCAAAGGCGCGACGGGAGTTCAGCTCCAGTCTCCGCCGGGGATGCCGCAGGTGATTGTCCATTTGAGGAAGGGTGATCTCGCGCGGTGGGGCTTCGACGCGGTGCATGTCCTTGACGTCGTGCGAACCGCCTTCGGCGGAGACACTGTTGGGCAAGTCTATCAAGGCAACCGCGTGTTCGACGTCTCCGTAATTCTCGCGCCGAATGAACGCAATAGCGTGGAAGCAATAGACGCGCTGCCGCTGCGAGGACCTGACGGTAATTACGTGCCGCTCCGGCAACTGGCCGACATTTATGAAACGTCCGGGCGCTACATCATTCTGCACGAAGGCGCGCGTCGCGTGCAGACGATTACCTGCAACGTACAGGGCCGCGATCCCACTTCTTTTGTAAACGAAGCCCGGAGCCGCATCTCCAAACTGTCATTTCCTCCCGGAACTTATGTGGAATTCGCGGGAACAGCGGCTGCTCAGGCTCAGTCTCGCCATGATTTGCTGGTGCATTCGCTGCTGGCGGGACTGGGAATCGTGCTCCTGCTCTCGGTGGTGATGGGAAACTACCGGAACCTGCTCCTCGTTCTTGCGAACCTGCCGTTTGCGCTTGTGGGAGGCGTTCTGGCCGTCGTAATCATGGGCGGCACGCTGTCGCTCGGATCGCTGATTGGTTTTGTGACTCTGTTTGGCATCACGCTGCGGAATTCCATCATGATGATTGCGCATTACGAGCATCTTGTAGACGTGGAAGGAATGGGTTGGGGTATGGAAACCGCGTTTCGGGGCGCGAGTGAGCGCCTCGCGCCTATCTTGATGACCGCGCTTGTGACCGGGCTGGGCCTGCTGCCTCTCGCTCTGGGAAGCGGCGATCCTGGCCGCGAAATCGAAGGCCCTATGGCGGTCGTTATCCTCGGTGGTCTGCTGACTTCTACTGTGCTAAACCTGCTCGTCCTTCCGACGCTGGCTCTGCGTTACGGAAGATTTGAGAAAGTCACTCGCGAGCTTTAGGTCCGAATCACGGGGTTCGGCAAGCGGCTAATCGTACCAACCCTACAGTATTGCCAGTATTGCGGAGTTACGTGACGCTCGAAATTCGTAATATTGAAATTCGCTCATCGTCGTCCCGTCCGCCAATAACGATAAGCAGCGATCCACTCGGCTCCCCTCGGAGGCGGGAAGGGAAGCGGAAGGTCGAGGATGGGAACCTTCAGTCTTTTGCCGGCTCGCCTGCAAATAGCTGCGATTTCATCTCCCTCGGTCGAGTCCACTCGTTCCACGGTCACATTTACTCCCAGAACGTTAGTTTCAAAGGGCGTCGCGAGGTTGTCGTCAATCAGTGTTAGGAATCCCGCGATTTGCTCACCTTCGTTGTAAGCGTCAGTTGTAGCTTCCTCAACGAAGGCGTTAAGCCGGGCCTTGCTCAAAGAAGGTCTTCGAACGGGTCTCTTTCGCGCACGAGGTCTTGCGAGTCTTCGCCGCACGGTTGTATTGTACGGCAATTTACCGTACACTTTCAAGGTGAGGATCATATGTCCCTAAGCCTGAAGCAGCAGAGACACCAAAGGAAGATCGCGCGCATCGAAGCGCGTCTGAATCCCGAGCAGAAGCGCCGTATTGAGTATGCGGCTCGACTGAAAGGCACGTCCCTGTCGGATTTCATGGTGTTGAGCGCTGATGATGCCGCCGCGCGCGCCATTCAGGAGCACGAAGTCTGGACTCTTGCGGGCCGCGACCGTGATCTGTTTGTGCGGGCCTTGCTGAATCCTCCGGCGCCTAGCGCACGCATGAAGGCTGCGGCGCAACGCTACAAGAGACGGCTGGGCACCTTGTGAGCAAGAACTACGACGAAACTCGCTACCGAATCGAGTTGCTCAGCGTTAAGCACGATCGTGCAGCTTTTTCCTGTGGCGTGGAAGCGTTGGATCGATACCTACAAAAACAGGCCGGACAGGATGTAAGCAGGCGTGTAGCGGCTGTTTTTGTCATCACCCCCGACGGCACAATAATCGCAGGGTTCTACACGCTGTCCGCTCATCTGGTGAATCTGGCTGATCTCCCGGAAAATGTTGCGAAGAAACTCCCACGCTATCCGAACGTGCCCGCGACCCTCCTGGGCAGATTGGCTGTCAGTGAAAACTTCCGGGGTCAGGGAATCGGTGAATTGTTGCTCTTGGATGCGCTCCAGCGCGCTCTCGGAAATACCCGTGAAGTCGCTTCGGCAGTCGTTGTTGTGGACGCGAAAGACGAACGGGCGCGTGGATTCTATT
Source organism: Candidatus Acidiferrales bacterium (assembly GCA_035534035.1). Classification (GTDB taxonomy): domain Bacteria; phylum Acidobacteriota; class Terriglobia; order Acidiferrales; family UBA7541; genus DAHUXN01. The sequence continues at coordinate 7,178 of DATLSS010000068.1, forward strand.
TACGCCACGATTTCATACCGCTTCCTACGCAACCCAATCGTCTCTTCTATCCCATGAAGACCATTGAGAAATTGTTTACCCGCTAGCCAAGACTTGGGACGGTGAGAAGCCACATCGCGCAACACACGACGGCGTTCCCACAAGACCCCAAATTTGGAATGAACCCTGGAATTGAGACACGCCAGATGGGCACACTCTGCGGAGAAAGGAACTGCAAAGTGAAACGGAAGAGATACTCTCGAAAGTTTCAACGGATGGCTGTAGAGCGTATGAGGACTTGTGAAAGTGTCACGGAATTGGCGCGAGAGCCGGGGGGTAAGACCAAGATGCCTCTACAGTGGCGGGCTAAGCTCGATCTCGTGGAGCCCGGAGAAGAGTCGGCTCGACCGAGCACGCACGAAGGATCCTACCGCAAGCAAGTTCAACAGTTGAAGCGCCTCCTGGGGGAGAAGGTGATGGAGGTGGATTTTTTAAAGGGTGCCTTGCAAAAAGTCGAGGCTCGACGCCAGAAGAGCAGCGTTTCTGGCGAGACGGCATCTGCAACCAAATCCGAGGACTGATGTCATTGCAAGGCAGCATGACTGTCGAGCGCATGTGTGAGGTGGCACGAGTGAGTCGAGCGAGCTTCTACCGATCGCTGCAGGCGCAGCGACCAGCCGAGGAAGAAACGGAGGTACGGTCTACGACTCAGCAGATTGCCCTGGAACATCGCCGGCGCTATGGCTATCGACGGATCTGTGCCGAGTTGCGCCGACGAGGAATGCAAGCGAATCAGTATTACAATCGACAGCGGTCTCTTTCGCACCTTCTCATGGCTTATGTCAGCTCTGGACTTGTTTTCATGTTGCTGCCAGGCACATTCCTCGGAGTGTGGAATCTCCTCCAGATCAGCGGGCGCGAGAGCGCTGCGTCCATTTCGCCCGCAAGGTTACAGGCTCACGGACATGCACAGGTGTTCGGCTGGATAGGAAGTTTTATTCGGGGTATTGGTTTCTACGCGATTCCGAAGTTGAGGGGCGCAACGAAGCCGGCCATCGGTGCGGCATGGGCATGCTGGGCGATGTGGACAATCGGAGTGGCCGTACGCTGGGCCGGAAGACGCTACTAAAGTTTGACCGGGCAGTTCGGAGAGGCAACATGATCTCGTTCGATCCTGCACACAGAGCCGTCCACTATCCGCCCGATCATCGATTTCGCATCTGGATTCGACCTTCCATCCTGATCGGAATCGGTATCGCGATCCTTTCTGTAATCGCGGTGTCTTGGATCGAGGTCGCCGTTGCCGGGCTGCCTCATGTTCCAGCGGTTCCTCAGATATACCCGAACAACTTCGTAGGACCGCACGGGTTTCCGGTCTGGGTGCGTTACTGCCACTTCTTTAATTTCCTTTTTGTGATGATGCTGATTCGCAGCGGTCTGTCCATCCTGGTGGATCATCCTCGTTTGTATTTCAATGATGGCTGTACGCCGGGCAGCGAATGGATCCGGTTTACGCCGTTAAAGGTGCCGCGCGACCGCCTCTGGACTGCGAAAGACGACGCACGTTATATTTCGCCGTTAGTCGGAACGCCGGGCTACCGGCACACAATTGGTGTTGCGCGGGTTTGGCACTTCATCGACGTTCACGGCTTTGTCATCACGGGCATTCTCTTCGTCGCCATGCTCTTTGACACCGAGCAGTGGCGGCGCATCGTGCCGACCTCGGCCCTGGTCCTCTTGCAGGCATGGAACACGTGGGTGCACTACGCAACATTTCACCTTCCGCCCGAACCGAACGGGTTTTACGGCTATAACGCATTGCAACAGATAGCGTATTTCACGGTCGTCTTTGTCTTTGGCCCCTTGGCGATTCTTACGGGAATCGCCATGTCGCCCGCCGTGGTGAATCGCTTTCCCTGGTACGCGCGTATCTTTGGTGGCCGGCAATCGGCCAGATCGAT
>DATLSS010000069.1:0-11328 GCA_035534035.1 Candidatus Acidiferrales bacterium
TATCAACGGAGGTCAAAATCGTCATCACCACGGCGAGCAAATCGACGACGTAAAGGCCGACCATCAGCATGGCGCTCAAAATTTGATACCGAATGAAGGGCGCCGTGGAATGAGCGCCGAAATCCTCGATCTGATAGTGCAAAGCGATGCCGAAGAGCGCCAGAAAGCCGAGTCCGGCGAGAAGCGCCGTCCAAAGGATTTTTTTTCGCGCGGCTTCGCGAAACGTGATTCCCGCCATCACCCAGCAGCCCATTCACAATCCCCGATCTTCGCCCATGATGCGAACGAACAAATCCTCGAGCGACGCGCGTTCAGGAATAAATGAGTAGATGTCCGCACCGGAAGCGGCCAAATGGCGGACCACGTCAGGAAGCAGGTCGCTCGAGCGCGCGGTCATCGTAAGCTGCTCGCCCTCGACAGTTGCCGCCGTAGTCCAAGGCGCGAGCCCGGCCACAGCTTGCGGCGAAAGATGGCGGGCGCGCACGACGACGTGGATTTCCGCTTCGCCCAGCGCGTGCAAATCCTTCGCGGCGACGACTTCGCCATCCTTCAAGAACGCGACGTTGTCACAGGTCACTTCCACTTCGCTCAACAGATGAGAATTCAGGAACACAGTCGCGCCACGCTCGCGTTGCGCGCGGATCACGTCGCGCACAAGCCGGCGTCCCATGGGATCGAGGCCGGAGGTCGGCTCGTCGAGAAAAATAATTTCCGGCTCGTGAATCAGGGCTTGCGCCAGTCCGATTCGCTGCATCATGCCCTTGGAAAAATCGTGGACGCGCTTGTCGCGATGCGGCGTCAAGCCCACAAGCTCGAGCATCACGGGAATGCGCTCGCGCAACTTTGTCGCCGCCATGCCGCAAAGGCGGCCATGCAGCCGGAGAAGCTCGGCAGGGGTCAGCCAGTCGTAAAACCGGAAATGTTCAGGCAGGAAACCGATTTTGCGGCGCACTGCCACATCGCCGGCGCGCTCGCCGAGGACGAATGCTTCTCCGCTGGTCGGCTTGACAAGACCGAGCAGCATTTTGATGGAAGTGCTTTTGCCCGCCCCGTTGGGTCCGAGGAAGCCGAAAATAGACCCGCGGGGCACGGTCAGCGAAAGCTTGCGGACCGCGATCTTGTTCCCGAACTCCTTGCGCAATTCCGTAGTTTGTATGGCGTGCTGATTCGACGCGGGCAGTGGCTTCTCCTCGATTTATTCGACCGAGTTCGCCAGAGCAACGGCGTCGCCCGAATTTCCGAATCCTGTGAGCGAATAGACCGTTCCATTTTTCGCCCAGATTAACGTGTATGTCGGCCCGCGTCTGCCGGCCATATCGAGCAGCGTGCCTTCGACTCCATTGACTTTCACCGCTTCGTACGAGCGCATAAAGCGCGGTATGGAAATTCCCAGCGTCGACTTCCAATCGACGGTATGCAGGAATTGCCGCGCTTGCGCAGGAGTCATTCCGGCAAGCTCCAGGCCAATTTCGGCAAGCTGCCGGATATCCAAACCGGCGGGAACGTTGACTTCGGGACTAGGGCCCTCGGTCAGAATCACGCAGTCGTTGTATTGCATCGACGAGGGCGTGGGAGTTGCAACATTCGCCGTGGCGCTGCGTCGTCCAGGGCAAGTGCCGTAACGCGCGCGAACCCGACGCGGAATTTTCACGTCGACCACCGCGCCGTCGATCGATTTGGGCAACGAGAGGTCCGAGCGGCCAGCTTCTTTCAGAATAGCCTGCAAGCGCGCGCGGTCGACGGTGAGATCAAATACATGGATGCCCGCGACGTCAAGGACAGGCGCGTCCGTTCGCTTGCTGGGCAATTGAACGTGAAAGCCAGCGACATTGCTTGCTGCCGCGGCGTTGGGAGCGGTTTGCGCTTTTTCGTTCACCGTCACGGTCACTTTGTCGGAAATCATCTGCGTGACCATCTGTTGCAGTGTGGAATTGGCGTTCGGGCCGACAAAACTCGACAGATTCACATTCACGGCTTGTACTTTCTGCATCCGCAGGGAGCCAAAGAATCTCTGCGTCAGCCGCCGCGTCGGCGGCAAAGTGACCCATGCCACAATAATCACGACCGCGATAATCGCCAGCCAGAGCGGCCCCCGGCGTTTATTGGATCCTCCCGTCATGGAAGTGCCCTCCCTGTTCGCCTCAGAATTCGATCACTAGGGAATTCGACGCGCTTGGGAATGTCAGCGTTTCAAGGAACCAAGCCGCGGAAGGGTACGAGTGCAATTCACCGTGGATTTGTTCTTATTTTCGAGGCTCGTATTTCGCTTTTCGGGCCTTTCACGCGGCATCGCCTTTAGCACGCACTCCTCGCTGGGCGATCCATTCATCGACTCTTCCGAGGGCCTTGCGCAGTTTCCCTGCGTCTTCTCCAAATCCAACGCGCAAATACGCCGGCATGGCGAACTGCTCGCCCGGAACAAGCAAGACGCTTTTTTGGGCGCGCAGCTCCTCCGCGACCTGCGCCGAATTCCATTTCATGCGCAAGCCAATCCATGCAATCGCGCCCGCGCGCGGCGGCACGTGCGTAAACAAATCCTCGTGCTTGCGAAGCCATTCACTCATCACCGGATAATTTTCGCGCAAAATTCGCCGCGTCCGTTCGAGCAGCTTCGCGTGCCGCTGCGACTGGAGCGCGAGCGACGCGATACGGTCCGTGAGCATCGAGGGGCCAATGCTCGTATAGTCGTGATAACCCCACAATTTCTCCGCCATTTCGGCGGGTCCTGCCAACCATCCCGTGCGCAGCCCCGGCAATCCATACGCTTTCGAGAGGCCCGCGGTGCAAAGGACGCGTTCGTAACGGCCATAGAAACTCGGCGTCGTCTGGCCGTTGAACTCCGCGCCGCGATAGACCTCATCCGCCAAAATCCATGCGCCCGCTTTTCCCGCCGTCGCGCAAATCTCGTCCATGGCGTGTTCGTTCAACACAGCTCCTGTGGGATTGCTGGGATTGCAGACGGCAATCAGCTTCGTTTTTGGCGACACGAGTCGTTTCAACTCATCGAGATCGGGCGCCCATTGCAACTCTTCGCGCAGCCGCCATGGCTTCACGTTTGCGCCAAATCCCCGCGCCAGCCCGGCGACTTGCATATAGTTTGGCTGCATGAAAATCACTTCGTCGCCGCGCTCGACCAGTCCCCATGTGACTACATAATTAGCTTCCGCGCCACCGCACGTCAGCAGGACGTTTTCCGCCTTCGCCGCCGGATAGAGCGCCGCGATTCGCCCGCGCAATTCCTCGCTGCCATTCGTCTGCGGATATCCGAGTCGTGCATCGAGGACGCGCCCGAGGTCCGCGGCGTCCTCGATCAGTTCGCGCACGCTCAACGGTTCCACGCCGCTTTCCGCGATATTCAGCTCGACGCGGTTCTCCCACACCGATTGCCATCGCTCCAGCTCAAAGAGTTCAATCTTCATTCCGCACCTCGCACAAAAATCACGCCAGCCTATTCCGCGCGCAACGTCAAGTCAACCAACGCGCTTGCGGACCACTCCGGCGCGTATGCGTTGTTACACTGCTTGCCACTGCGGGCGTGTTGGAGCAAAATGACGCGCGCATTGAAAGGACACAACAAATGAAACGATTCGCGTTCGCAGCGATGCTTACGGGTGTGATTTTCTGTGCCGCGGCTCCGGTTCGCGCGCAGACCGCGGGCTCTCTTGCGCCCGGCGTGCGGAAATTCGTCAAAGTCAGCGCGCCGGAGATCGCTCTGACGCGCGCACGCGTGATTGACGGCACTGGCTCGGCTGCGCGCAATGACCAAACCATCATCATTTCGGGCGGCAAAATCCAATCCATCGGCGATTCGGCGAGCACTTCCGTCCCCGCAGGGGCGCAAGTCATCGACCTCACGGGAAAGACTGTCATTCCGGGCCTCGTCGGTATGCACGAGCACATGTTCTATCCCGCGGGAGGGCGCACAGCCGTCGCCATGTACAACGAAATGGGCTTCAGTTTTCCGCGACTGTATCTTGCGAATGGTGTGACATCCATGCGTACCACGGGAAGCACCGAGCCGTACACGGACCTCGAACTGAAGAAACTGATCGATTCCGGCAAGTTGGCAGGCCCGAAAATCCACGTCACCGGACCATACCTCGAAGGCGCCGGCTCATTCACTCCGCAAATGCACGAACTCACGGGCCCTGATGACGCGCGGAAAACCGTCGACTACTGGGCAGATGAAGGCGTCACTTCGTTCAAGGCTTACATGCACATCACGCGCGCGGAACTCGCTGCCGCCATCGCGGAAGCCCACAAGCGCGGAATCAAGGTTACCGGCCACCTGTGCTCGATCGGGTTCAAGGAAGCTGCCGCGCTGGGCATCGACGATCTCGAGCACGGCTTGATGGTTGACACGGAATTCGATCCGGGCAAGGCGCCCGACGTTTGCCCTTCGCAGCAACTCACCGCAAAAACGCTGGCGGGAATCGACATTGAGGGCACGGCCGTGCAATCCACCATACGCGACTTGGTGGCGCATCACGTCGCGGTGACGTCCACCATCGTGATTTTTGAGACGTTCGCTCCCAATCAGCCGCCGCTCGAGCAGCGCGTCCTGGACGCTCTGCTTCCCGAAGCCGCCATCGCCTACCTGAATACGCGCGCCCATATCGCCGAAGACGCGAATTCTCCGTGGCCCGTGCTGCTCAAAAAGGAAATGCAGTTCGAGCGCGACTTCGTGAAAGCTGGCGGCGTTGTTTTGGCTGGCGAAGACCCCACAGGCTACGGAGGCGATCTTGCGGGGTTTGGCGATCAGCGCGAACTGGAGCTTCTGGTCGAAGCTGGCTTCACTTCCGCTGAAGCCATTCACATTTACACCGAAAACGGAGCGCGCTTCCTTGGCGACGATAATCGCATCGGCACGCTCGCTGCCGGCAAGCAAGCGGACATCGTCGTCATTGCTGGCGACCCATCCACAAAGATCAGCGACATCGAAAAAACCGAGCTCGTTTTCAAGGACGGGGTTGGCTACGATTCCGCGAAATTGATCGAATCCGTGCGCGGGTCCGTGGGTCTGCACTGATCCTTTGCCTGTTGCGATTCGGCTCGGGCATAGTGCCGCGCCTGCAATACAAATTCATTTCGTCGAAAAAAGGAGTTTCCATGCGAACCTCACAGCCGCCGCTTTGCCAGCCCGTTAGCGCTTTTCGCCTATTCTTGTTTTCACTGGCTGTGACACTGCTCTTTTGCGGCACCGCGGCAGCGCAGGCTCCCGGGCAAACTCCCGCTCAGGCGCAGGAACTGACGTCGCAGTCATCTCCGCAAGCTTCTCCGCAAATCTCTTCGTCGAAAGACTACAACCAGGGCCGGCTGCTCTTCGGCAAGAATTTCCTGCGGGGCTATGGCGATTTCGAAGTCGCGCCGCCGCACAACGAGCCTGATCTGGGCCGCTGCAATCAACCCCAGCCAACCTGCACGGCTTTCGCGCGTTACATCATGGGCGGGTACATCGAATTCCAGCCCTTCGCGCGCACGCCGCTGAAACACGCGTATTTTTTCTTTCAGCCGAATTTTTTCTTTGGCAACAACATTCCCCAGGTCAAATATACGTATTCGATGGCTCCGCTGGCCTTCGAGCGGACCATGGGCCTCGCCATCCAGCTCCCCAAGCATTTCGAGCTGCGCGTTACCAATCACGGAGTCACTTCGTTCAGCCCATTCGACAAGAGCCTCGGCGCGTTCGATTCCGGCCCCAACAAGGAGCCGCTCGGAATTTACAACACCATCGGAGTGCGCTGGTATTTCGGGGGTTACGACCACTCCACCAGTTCTTGGTGAGCGACGGATGGGAATGACTGGAACCTAGCGAATTTTCTCGTCACAGAGGCCAAGGATTCCCATGCCAGCCAAAGCAACTCGTTGACAATTCTGTGGCTGACTATCCAACGGGAAGGGCGCCTTGAATGTCTTAGTTCTTCCCCGTCCCAAACGCGAGCGCCAACAGCGTCTTTTGCTCCAATTCGTGCGCCTTCGCCGACCCGGTTGCCGGACTCGCGCTCCCCGAGCGTTTCACTGAGCGCACCGAGTGCCCGCGCAGCACGCGCTTTAATCGCGGCATCATGAAATTCAGGGCACCCATGTTCGCCGGCTCTTCCTGCACCCACACAAAATCCCGCGCGGATGCGTAGGCGCTGAGCACCGCCTCCAATTCCTTTTCCGGAAAAGGATAAATCTGTTCCAGAAACACAATCGCCGTCGACGTGTCGTTCCGCCGTTTGCGCTCAGCTGCCAGCTCGTGGCCAATTTTTCCCGTGCAGAACAGCACTCGCTCCGCCTGCGGCACTTCCGTATCCGGAAGCACCATCTGAAATCGCGGACGCGAAAAATCCCCAATCGGCGATGCCGCCGCGGGATTTCGCAACATGCTCTTCGGCGTGAACACAATCAGCGGTTTGCGCCACCGTCGCAGCGCCTGCCTTCGCAGTAAGTGGAAATACTGCGCCGCATTCGACGGTTGGCAGACTTGAATATTGTCCCGAGCCGCAAGCTGCAAATATCGTTCGATCCGCGCGCTCGAATGTTCCGGTCCCTGTCCTTCGTAACCGTGGGGTAGCAACAGTGTCAGCCCCGAAAGCAAATTCCACTTATCCTCGCCCGCCGCGATAAACTGGTCGATGATGACTTGCGCGCCATTCGCAAAATCTCCGAACTGCGCTTCCCACAGCACCAACGCCTCGGGAAAATCGCGACTGAACCCGTATTCGAATCCCATCACTCCAGCTTCGGAAAGCGCCGTGTTAAACACTTCGAATCGCGCCTGGTCGGGGGACAAATTCGCCAGCGGAATAAATTCCTTCTCCGTTTGAGTGTCTATGAGCGCCGCGTGCCGCTGGTTGAACGTCCCGCGTTTGCTGTCCTCGCCGCTCAGCCGCACGGGTACGCCTTGCATCATTAGGGAGCCGAACGCCAGGGCCTCCGCCATTCCGTAATCCACCACACTCTTGCCCGCCCCCATGGCCGCGCGCTGTTCGAGTAGTTTTTTCACTTTTGGATGAATCGCGAAGCCATCTGGAAATGTAGTTAGCTTTGCGGCGATCTGTCGCAGCTTTTCCGCCGGCACGCTTGTATCGACGTCGAACTCCGCTTTGTATCTTCCGCCTTCGAAATTGTCCCAGTAGGGCGGAAGCCGCCACATTTTCGGAATCTTCTCGAAGCCGACGGCATTTTTCTGCGCTTTCTCGAACTCCGCGCGCACTTCTTCCACAGTAGAGGCCGCGTTCGCGCCAGTTTTCTCCGCGTACAATTTCCACAGCGGCGGATGCACTTGAATTTTCCGGTAGCGCAGCGGCTGAGTGATAGTGGGGTCGTCGATCTCGCTGTGCCCGTACCGCCGGTAACCGATCAGATCAATGAGCACGGGACTCTGAAATGCGTAGCGGTATTCGACTGCGAGCCGCGCGATGCGTACCACCACATCGGGATCTTCGGAATTCACGTGAAAAATCGGCACGGGTAGGCGCTTCACGATGTCAGAGGCGAATCTCGACGATTGGCACTCGCTCGGCACGGCCGTGAACCCGATCAGATTATTCGCGATGATGTGAACGCTGCCGCCCACGGAAAATCCATCAATCATTGAAAAATTCAGCGTCTCCGCCCAAATCCCCTGGCCTGCAAACGCAGCATCGCCATGGATCACTACGGGCAGCACTTGCGCCGCTCCGTTTTCTCCGCGCCGCGTCTGCTTCGCGCGCGTGCGCCCCAGCGCGACTGGGTCCACGGCTTCCAAGTGGCTGGGATTCGACACCAAATGAATGCCAATCACGCTCCCGCTGCGCGTCGTGTACTCGCCGGCCGCCCCGATGTGATACTTCACGTCGCCGCCACCCAACTCGCTGCGCGCATCCACTTCCTCAAAGCGCGCAAAAATATCTTCCGCCGGCCGATTCACGATGTGAACCATCACGTTCAACCGCCCCCGATGGCTCATTCCGATGACAAGCTCTTCCGCTCCATTCTCCGCGCCAGTTTCGAGCACTTCATCGAGCAATGGGATCAGTGACATCAATCCTTCCAGCGAAAATCGCTTATTCCCCAGATAGCGGCTCTGCACCACGTGCTCGAACAGCTCCGCACGCACCAGTCGCTCCAGGATTCGGGCGCAATCGGTCACCGGCGCGGATGATTCCAGACGATCCTGAATCCATCGCCGCCGTTCACCGTCGAGAATGTGCATGAACTCCGCGCCAATCGTGCCGCAATAAATCCGCCGCGCTTCGTCCGCCGCCTTGCCTGTGAGTTCCTCGAGTTCCGGCACGCGCTCCGGCTTGAAATCTCCCAGAGGGTCGAGATCCGCTTCGAGATAGCCCCAGCGACGGAACGCATCGAACACGGCTTCGCGTTCCTCGTTTGAAATGCCGTTCGCTTCGATTACAGCAGATTTGTTTTTCAATTCCACTTTCCTTGTTTGCGTTTGCGACTTCCCGCTGCTTGTTCAATTTACCGTGTAAACTTTTACGGTTCCGCCCACGCGCCCAGCATACGCCGCAGCAAAACCATCTGCCCCAGGTGGTACGCGTTGTGATCCGCGATCAACAGCGCCTCGCGCAAAATCGTCTGCCCCTTGCCATGCGCGATCGGCGCAAATAAATCCGTTTTCGGATTGCTCACCAGTTTTTTTATCTTTGCTGAATCCCGCTCAACCGCAGCGACGCTTTTATCCCAGGCGTCCGCGCCGGGCGGCATCTCGGACGCGGGCCAGTAGCCCTCCGGAAATTGCGGGGAAACGTGTTTCGGATCCTGCGAAAATTCCAAAATGTCCCATTGTGCGATGCGCAAATGTTCCAGCAATTGCCACGCCGTGTGTGGCGCGCCAGGTGGTTTCACGCCGCGCTGCCTTTCCGGCAACTCCGAGAGAATGTGACGCGGGTCTGCGTAGGCATGCCCTCCACCCAGCAATTTGACTAGATGCTCCCGCAGCGCCTTGTCCCTGACTCTGGACCCCGCAGCTTGCGCAGGGTCGGACTCCGCCGCCCGCCTCGTATTTTTCTTTTTTCGAATGCGTTTCATACAAATATCTTAGGCCGCCTCGCAATGCAGGTCAAACGCCGAGCCCCAAAAACAGATCAGCGGCAGCGGCTCTTCCAGTTTACCACTCCGCTTGCGCATCCTGTGCGACAGGCGGATAATTCGCCTGAATTCATTTTCGTTTTTCGAGTTTCGTGATTTCGCAGCTTCAAGGAGGCATTTTATGTCCTCGGAAATTCCTGGTCTAAAATCGACTCGCCGCCAATTCGGCCAATCCCTGGGCGCGGTGCTCGCTGCCGCATATGTTTCGCCTAAATTAATTCGCGGCGTCACCGGTGAAACACGGAAAGCTCCCTCGCGCGATGAAATCATCCTCATCAACTCGAATGAAAATCCCTACGGCCCTTCGGCGCATGCCATCGCCGCCATCACGGGATCGGAAGGAGTCTCCTGCCGCTATCCCGACGGCCTATACGCCCGCACAAAGGAAGCCATCGCCGCGCTTCATAAAGTCGGCGTGGAAAATATCGCGCTTGGCTGCGGCTCTACGGAAATTCTTCGCGTCTGCGACGCGGCCTTCGTCGGCCCGGGCAAAAATCTCGTCGTCGCGGAGCCCACCTTCGAGGCCGTCACCTACTATGCGAACGTGTCGCGAGCCAAAGCCGTAAAAATTCCGCTGACGTCGGATTTTCACCACGATTTGCCCGCTATGGCTGTCGCGTGCTCGAATGGCGCCGGTCTTGTTTATGTCTGCAATCCCAATAACCCCACGGGCACAATCAACACGCGCGACGAGTTCGCCGACTTCCTCGCCAAGATTCCCGCGGCCACGTACGTCCTCGTTGACGAAGCCTATTTCCATTTCGTCGAAGATCAGCGCTATGCGAGCGTCGTCGACATGATTCCGCACCATCCCAACCTGATTGTTGCGCGCACCTTCTCGAAAGTGTACGGAATGGCGGGAATGCGTTTGGGTTACGCCGTGGGTCAAAAGGAAACCATTGCCGCGATGCGTCCACAAGTGCTTTTCGATAATGGCAACGCCGCTGTGCTCGCGGCTTCAATTGCCAGCCTCAACGATCCCGAAATCGTTCCGTTGAACAAAAAGCGCCTTAACGAAACGCGTAAATGGGTTACGGCCGAGCTTGCCAAAGACGGCCACCGCGTGATTCCCTCGGAAGCGAACTTCTTCATGGTGGATATTGGCAGCGACGTCACGCCCGTGATTCAAGCCTTCCGCGAGAAAAAAATCATGGTCGGCAGGAAGTTTCCTTCGATGGGCAGGTACCTGCGCGTCTCCGTCGGCAAGCCGGAAGAGATGCGCGCTTTCCTCGCTGCCTTCCGCCAAATTGTTCCTGGGGGTTCAAGATCCGCCGCCGCTTGACGATTATTTATTATTACTATCGAAAGATACGCCACGGTGACGTGAAAGGGAGAGCGATGAAGGACGTTCACTACATCAGAAGCAAAATCGCCTCCGTCGCGGTATGACCACGACGAAGGCGAGATACCTTACCAGACGTCAACACGATCCTCGCGCGCCGGAGCTTAACTGAGTCAAAGTCGGCGCTACCCTCTACCCTGCAGCTTCCGCCACTGCACCGCCGCCAATCGTCCGTCGCTGCTGAAAGCATTCGCGGCAATAGACCGGGCGCCCTTGCGTCGGCTTGAACGGCACGGTTGTTTCCTTGCCGCACTGCGAGCACATGGTCTTCGTTTCGACACGCTGCGTTCCGGCAGAGCTTGACCCGCCTCCGCCCTGCGCACGAACCGACTTGCACGCCTTGCAGCGCTTCGGCTCATTCTTGAAACCCTTGTCAGCGAAAAACATCTGTTCGCCGGCGGTGAAGACGAATTCCGCACCGCACTCGGCGCACTTCAAAACCTTATCGTGGAATTCCATGGGTTGCTCCCGGTCGTAGCTGGGACACGTTCGGGCACACTTCTCCCGGAATCAGATTATGCTGGAAATCGATGGGACTCCCGCCTCTACCCGCATTGAGCATGCGAAGCGCGGAATAAAGCTTATAGGAAACACCCACTGTTTTCGCCCGCCTAGTCTAATCCTGTTCCCGACGCTGCTTCTTACGGAGACGCTTGCGTGAAAGAGCTTCTTTGGCCCGCCGCTTCTCTCCGGGCTTCATGTAGTAGCTATGCTTCTTGATTTCCTTGATGATGTCTTCACCCTGGACTTTTCTCTTGAAGCGCCGCAGAGCATTCTCCAAAGATTCGCCCTCTTGAATTACGACTTCCGCCACGCAGTTTCACCCCCGTTCAGGATATTGTGCTCGATATGCTGGTGTGGGTACTACTAGACGAATCCCGCCACAGGACACATCTTATGGGGCGTTTCTA
>DATLSS010000070.1:0-4096 GCA_035534035.1 Candidatus Acidiferrales bacterium
GTGCAGCTCGGCTCTGGCGCCGGGTTGCGTCCAAAGGCTGTCTCCATCGGTGAGCGGCCGGTTCAGTCTTGCCCAGACCCAATCATTTTCACCGCCGGGCTGAAACGTAACTTCCCCTTGGATAAAGTTCAGCCGCGCCACTCGCGCGGACGGATCGTCATAGGCGCGAGCTGGCGCGGCCAACGCGCCGATTACGCACAGCACCAGGGAAACTGCCAGGTAAGACAGCGCGGATTTACATATCCTCTGCATGACGATCGTTCCTCCCGCTTGATGTGTTGTCGTATCGCTGGGCAAATCGAAATTTGATTCCCTGGCTGGGCCGAAGGCCGAAAGATCTGGGAAATTTATTCACAGGATTTTCATTCCATTTTTGACACAAGTTAGATGCAGCCGGAAGCATTTTCTGTGCACATGCTGTGCCGTGGTTATTGCTGGCGAAGTCGCTGCGCACAACGTCGTTCTGGGGGAATGGGTTTTACGGGTACCTGAATTCTTTCTCGCTGGGGGTAGCGGCTTCCAGACGAAAGTTTGGACGTTCGCAAGATAAATGCCGCAGATTACTCAGATTTTTTATCTAAATTTATCGCGACCTGTTGGAAGAAAAATGTATCGCCTAGTCGCAACTACCGCCGTGAATAAGCGTGCCACGTCGAATGTCCAGCAGAATCATCACAACGTTCCGACGCGGCGGGCTGCGGCGCCTTGGCCAAAGAGTGCCACAATGCGAGCTCTTAGAAGCTTGAGCTTGTTACACTCATGTGCGCGAGAGGGCAAAATCAACCGTCTGTCACAAAATTGTCACACTAAACGGCATAAAACAGGCAAAAATCAGCAAACTCCAGAAAATTGAAAACGGCGCTATCTGACGGCTGGCAAAGGGATTTAGTTGAATTTTCCGTTAGTTACCAAAAGGTGAATTTAGCGTTAGCAAATCGCCGCCTTCAGCCTCTCGGCCACCTCTCCGCGGTCAATGACGCAGGCTGCAGCACTAACATTATCTCCTGCTGCGTTTTCGTACCCTTTTCGATTGAACATCAAGGCAGGCTTCCACACCCGTGTTGACGGCAGTCGATGTAGACTGGTGCGGCTTGACGCGAGAAATTAGAGTGAGTTCGCCAGCGAATGAATATACACAGCGCCGGAATGCGCGGCTGAAGGTCCGCGCCGAGCGGGAACGCGTTCATCTGCGCATCGGGAACTTCAAGTTGCTGGTGATTTTCGCGGGCCTTATCGTCGCGTGGTTTTCGTTGTTCAAGCGCTCTGTACCGGTTTACTGGCTGATTGCTCCCGTTGCCGTTTATGTAGCTCTTGCCGTTTGGCATGAGCTTGTGATTCGAGCGCGCACGCAAGCGGAGCGGGCGGCAGCTTTTTACGAGCGCGGGCTGGCTCGGATTGAGGACCGCTGGGTCGGAACGGGCGAAACGGGAGAGCGGTTCCGCGATGCGAAGCACGTCTACGCGGAAGATCTTGATTTGTTTGGACGCGGAGGATTATTTCAGTTGCTGTGTTCCGCACGAACGGCGATGGGCGAAGAGTGGTTGGCGCGGTGGCTGCTGGCGCCATCGACCGTCGCAGCGATTCATGAAAGACAAGAGCTCATCGCAGAAATTCGCGAAAAAATCGACTTGCGCGAGGATGTGGCGCTGAAGGGGGAAGGTCTGCGCGCCGAACTAGACCCAGGAGCGCTGGCCGCCTGGGCGGAGGGCGCGGCGGCGCTCGCCAATCCTTTCGTGCGTGGCCTGGTCGTCGCCCTCGCAATCATTTGTGTGGCGACGGTCGTTACGTGGGCGGTGACCGGCGATGTTCTTCCATTTTTTATTGCGTTGCTGGTGAACCTCGGTGTGTACGCATGGCTGAAAAAGCGGGCCGTCGCGGCGATAACGGGTTTCCGATGCAATGAAGACGGACTGAAACTCTTCGCGGAAATTCTAAAGCGTCTCGAAGACGAGCCGTTCGTTTCATCGCGGCTGTTGCATTTGCAGAGCGAATTGAAGAGTGCGGACATCGAACGCGCTTCTCGCGCAATGCGGCGATTGGAGCACATGGTCACGTGGATCGACGCGCGCGACAGCTATTTTATGAAGCTGATCGAACTGCCCGTGCTCTACACGCTGCAGGTGGGATTCATCGCTGAGGCGTGGCGGCGGCGATGGGGGCGTAGCGTTCGCGCTTGGATCGCTGTGGTCGGCGAGATGGAGGCGCTGGTGTCCCTCGCGGCTTGCGCTTACGAGCACCCCAGCGATTCTTTTCCGGAAATCGCCGAAGCGGAAGGTGCGGATGTGTATTTTTCAGCGGAAGAACTCGGGCACCCGTTGATAGCCGCGGCGCGATGCGTGCGGAATTCGGTACGGCTGGACTCGGGAACGCGCGTGCTGCTGGTGAGCGGGTCGAATATGTCCGGGAAAAGCACGCTGCTGCGAACGGTGGGAATCAATCTGGTGCTGGCGATGGCTGGCGCGCCCATTCGGGGAAAATCGCTGCGATTGTCGCCGCTGGCGCTGGGGACGCGCATTCGCAGCACCGATTCGCTGCAGGAGGGCCGGTCGAATTTCTACACGGAAATTCTCCGTATCCGGCAAGTGTTCGCGCTCGCGGCACAAAAGATGCCGCTGCTGTTTCTGTTCGACGAATTGCTCGAAGGGACCAATTCGCACGACCGCCGGGTCGGCGCGGAGGCTTTGTTGCGTGCGCTCATGGGCTGCGCCGCGATCGGCATGGTGACCACGCACGATCTGGCGCTCACGGAAGTGGCGTCAGCACTCAACGGCTCGGCCCGCAACGTTCATTTCGAGGACCAGATCGCGAATGGCGAGATGAGCTTCGATTACAAGTTGAGAGACGGCGTGGTGCCGAAGAGCAATGCTCTGGAACTGATGCGCTGGATTGGACTGAAGGTCTAGGCGCGCCCAGGCACGGATCGAACGCGAGGACACATGCTTTGCCTGACCGAAAAAGTTTTAACGGTTTTTCCTCTTTTCCCGCTTGCGGTTCGTCCGCTGAGATCTTACGGCGCTCTTTCTTGAGTTTTTCTTCCGCGATTTCGCCCGCTTTTGCGGCGGCTCCCAGAGCTCGATGCGATTCCCTCCCGGATCAGTAATCCATGCGAAGCGGCCATGATCGTAGCCTTCGCGTTTCGGGTCAATTGTTACGTCCTCGCGGCGCGGGGCTTCGAGCAATCTATCGAGATCGGCGACGCGATAATTCAGCATGAAGTTCGCATGAAAATATTGTGAATCGGAAGAAAAGAGGCTCCCTGCGGGGCACCGGTCTGGCGCGGATTTTTCGCGTCACGCCAATGGAGTACGAAGGCTTCCGGCGACTGGCGTTTCATGCCGAGATGCTTTTCATACCAGGTGTATAGTTTCTCCGGGGCCTTTTATCTTGAAGAAAACCCCGCCGAGGCTGGTAACGCGTTTCATGTTGTCAGTCTCCATTTTTGGGACATACGGAAAATCCCTGAGGATCCAGTTGCATGTGGCGACGCTCAGTATGCATGCGAGCGTGACAGAGTCAATCACGAGAAATTACTGGCTGGCGGCGGAGATTCCCGAATTGAAAATGTTTTTCTTGCTGCGAGGGAAAACGCTGGCTAGCATAACGGCACGTGCCGCTGGCGATAGGGCATATACGGAGAATGCGTGGCGGCGCGCAGTCACACCTGATGCGCTGCGAGGACGAAAACTACTACGTCGTTAAGTTCCAAAATAACCCACAAGGGACGCGGATTCTGGCTAACGAATTGCTTGGAACAAGACTGGCGGCGCGAATCAGGCTACCCGCGGCGGGCGCGACTGTGGTTGAGGTCCGCGCCGAAATGGTAGCGGCGCCAATTCGTGCGGCTCTTCCACGAGCATAAAATCACCATTGTGCCGCTGCCGCAGGTGGAGATGTTCGCGGAGCGTGTGCGGCTGCGACTGCAGGGATATTGACATCCTCCCACGCCATAAATGGAGAGGATTCCTACTGCCTCTCTCGCTGGTTTTGCGAGACGGCTTCGGCGGGTTCGCCGGCCGAGCGCCTTACTTCAGCGGCTCGTATCTCCAAGCGCGTTACTTTCCGCGTGCCCCGCGGTAGTCCGATTAAGGAGTCTCGA
>DATLSS010000071.1:0-4236 GCA_035534035.1 Candidatus Acidiferrales bacterium
CGCCGCGCTGCTCGGGAGTTCGTTCTAGGGCTCCCGCGAGCAACTTCTTCACCTCTTGCCATTGTTCGGGCGTCACGCCTCTGCGTTCCTTTTTAGCTCGCGCTTCAGCCACGCGCGCGCCGTCATCCGTTCTCGTTTCACCGTCGTTGATGATACTTCAAGAACGGCTGCAGTCTCTTCAATCGAAAGCCCGCCGAAAAATCGCAGCTCCACCAGTCGCCCCTGTTGTGCACCGAGGATGCTCAGTTTGCCGAGCGCGGCATCCAGCGCGAGCAGATCCACATCTGCCTTTCCCGGGGACGCGATATCGGGATCGAGCGCGAACCGAGTCGCTCCCGCTCCGCGCTCTGCCGCCAGGCGGTTCCGCGCGTAATCGAGCAGAATGCGCCGAATTAATTGGGGCGGCCACGCCGAAAAAATGGACCCGGTTTTGCTACTGCGGTGCTGGCTGACGGGCCAGCCGCAAATACGCCTCATTCGCGAGCGCTGCGCTCTGCAGGGTGTGGTCGGGACGCTCCGTTCGCAGATACGGCGGGGGATCCGGCGCAGCTCGTTGTAAACGACGGTGATCAGCGCATCCAGTGCCTTTTCGTCTCCTCGCCCCCAATCGGCGAGCAGCTTGCTAATCGGGTGCGGACGAATCCCCGGACATATGCCCTCTCTGGCGCGAACGTGCTTCTGCATTTCCGGTTGACCGCACAGTACTCTTCCGCACCAGATAAAGTCAATTGGCTCCGCGATGAGGGCGCGTCCAAAGACTCTCCGATTCCCTGGGCCGTTTTGCCTCTTTTTTCCGCTTAACAGGGCAAAGGCGCGAGACGGGCTCCGCTCAATCAGCGGAACGTCCGCTCCCCAAAGATCAATCGACAGGAGGAGCGATCATGAATAGCAATCAACTGCGGGCGTCGACCAGTCGGCCAGCATGCCAACAGGCTTTGCCTGGATCGAGTTGGCAAACTGCGGGCGCTGTGGAGCGCGCGTTTCTTTGCTCTCGGTGGCGCTCGTGGGATTGAGTCTAGCGTTTGCAGCACGCGGGGCTAACGCCGCTGACTGCGCCGCCCATACAAAGCGGGAGTATTCGCCCTCTTAGTTGCTCAGGCGGAGGAGCTGGGGAACCTTGAAGCGAGCGAAGAGCCAAACCAGTCCGTATCGATCGTGGGTACCTCAGTTGGGCGAATCCGATGTTTCTGGCGTTTTTCGCGTTTAATAGAATCAATAACTTACGCGTCTTCAACGTCGCTCTTAGTTCGATCCCCACCGCCCCTACCATTCTATCGATCAGAAAATAAATCAATTCCCAAAGGCGCATTTCTCATCGAAGAATAACGGTGGTGTTTGACAAGCAGACCAATACATCGCGCCTTCGCCAAGGTAATCAGGACGAGCGGATGAGGCGCGAGGGCCGAATTGCCGGGCATTACGGGCCCTCGCTACTCAGCGGCACAACACTGGCAAAACACGTCCGGCTGCGCTGCTAATCCATCTCGCCGTCAAGCGGCTCGAGTTTCTTGCCATTGGCGAGGATCGTGGCGGGAACGTTTGTCTTCACGCCCATCGGAAACGCGGTGATGGATGTCACAACCTCGCGGATCTCTTTTCCCCTCTTGACCAGGACGAATTTAATCTGGATGGTGGAAGCTAAGGTGTAGAACTTCGTGTCCTGGTTGAGTGTCATGGAGCCAGTGCAATCGGGATTGACGGTGTAGGTGCCACTCTCGTTTGAGCGGAAACCGTTGGAATTGACTGCCGTGCTGGGGTTAATGGCCGGCGCGCCATTGGTCATGATGAAATCGACGGCCGTGAAGTGTCCCTCACCGTCGAAGTGCTGCAAGGCCACGCCCTGTTGGGCGACGAATGCTGTGCCGCCGGGGGGAATGATCTTGCCGTCGACGGTAAAGCTATAATCGCCCCGGAGAAGCGCGTTCGAGCAAGTGGTGGGAAACTGCGCAAACGCTGGAGCCGCCGAGAGGAAAAGCAAAAAGCTGAGTGCTGCCGCGATGCCGAAGAATTTCGCCTTCATAGTTGTCTCCTTGTTGTGCTTTCGCGTCGAGAGGTCGCTCGACTTGGCACATCTTGAAGAGAAGGAGAAAACCTTGCAATGCGAGGGAGGTTAAATGTTGATGCAAGGGAGGTAAAAGTCCAGCGAATTGAAAATACGGGACCTATGTTAGAATAGCGAACAACAAGATTCTTTGCAGACCATGCCCGACAGCCCTCTTAAGTTCCGCTTCGACGCCTTCGAGGTTGACCCGCGCGCAAAACAGCTGCACAAACACAACACAAAGCTCAAACTGCACCGGCAATCCTTTGAAGTTCTTCTAATGTTGGTCGAGCACCCGGGCGAAGTGGTGACGCGCGAGGAAGTGCGAGCAAGGCTGTGGCCGCAGGAGACGTTTGTGGATTTTGAGCACAGCGTGAACACGGCCATCAACAAAGTGCGGCAGGCTCTTTCCGATTCTCCGGACAAACCCCGCTATATTGAAACAGTGCCGCGCGTGGGCTATCGCTTCCTTGCGCCGGTGGAAAAGCTGGCGGCGCGGGAGGGTGGCCGAGTGATTCTGGTGGTGCTGCCATTCGAAAATTTGAGTGGCGATCCGGCACAGGAATATTTCAGCGATGGCTTGACCGAAGAAACGATCACGGACCTGAGTCTACTGGCTTCGGAGCGGCTGGGCATTATCGCGCGTACCTCGGCGATGCGATACAAGGGAACTAAGAAAAGCATCGCTGAAATTGGCGACGAGCTCGACGCGGACTATGCGCTTGAGGGCAGCGTGCGGCGTGAAGGCAACCGCGTGCGCATCAGCGCGCAGCTCATCCGGACACGAGACCAAACGCATTTGTGGGCCAAGAATTACGACCGCGAGCTGCAAGATATTCTGGCCGTGCAGGACGATCTTGGCCGGGAAATCGCGCGGCAGACGCAAGTTGCGCTGACTCCGCGCGAATCCTCCTATGGTTTTCTCGCCCGCGTGTGGAATCCTGAGGCGTATGACGCTTATCTACGCGGCCGTTCGTGGTTCCATAGGCTGACGCGAGCGGAACTTCTGAAGAGCGCAGAATGCTTCGAGCGAGCTGTTGAAATCGACTCCGAAGCGGCGCTCGCACATGCTGGTTTGGCGATGGTCTATGCCACGCTGCCGATAACGAGCGATTTTCCTTCCGGCGAGTCATTCGCGAAGGCCAAAACCGCAGCGCGGCGGGCGCTGGCGCTCGACGACAAAGTGGCGGAGGCGCACGTGGCGCTGTGCTCCGCGCATTTTTGGTATGACTGGGATTGGGCAAAAGCGGAAGAGGAAGGTCGCAAAGCCATTGGGCTAGATTCGAATTCCGCCTGGGCGCACTTGCGATACGCGCACGTCTTGTCGAACGAGGGGAAGCACGCAGAAGCGATTGAAGAGATCGGACGCGCGCGGCTGCTGGATCCGCTTTCGCTGATGGTCAACACCATGAGTGGCATGTTCCGCTACCAAGCGCGGCGTTATGAAGAAGCGATGCCCCATTTCCTGGAGGCGCTGGAACTCAATCCGAAATTTTGGGTGGCACATATTAATCTCGCGAAGGCGCTTCACGCGCAGGGCCGCACCGAAGAAGCGCTTGCTGAGGCCGCGAAGGCGCGCGAGACGGCGGGAGGCAGTTCGGAGCCGATTGCTCTGGAGGGGTATTTCCTGGCTCGCTTGGGACGACGCGCGGAGGCGGAAAAGCGGATCGGCGAACTTGAAGCGCGGGGGAAGGAGAATTACGTGCCGCCGTACAACTTTGCGACCGTCTATCTAGGGCTGGAAGATGCGGAAAGAAGCATCGAGTGGCTGGAGCGCGGGTTCACCGAGCGCGACGTGCGCATGGTTTTTCTGGGCGTAGACCCAAAGTGGGACGCGCTGCGTTCGGACCAGCGCTTTCAAGATTTGCTTCGGCGCGTCGGATTCGCCTAATGCGGGCCGTAACCTGAATATGCGCCGCCCTGTATGCCAGATGCGGCCCAGCCCCCGGATCAGGCGGTTAGGGCGACGGGATAAGGGCAACAGATTCAGCGAAACTTAGTATGCGATTTGAAAATTCAAATCCCGTCGTTCACGCCAGCTAGCAGACCTCTCTCTCATTCGAGCTCGTCAGCACGAAAGCTCTGGCCTCGGGCGTCATCCTCAGCACTTAGAAGCCGAACGGACCTTTGCGCACCGGTACTATGGGCGCATAGGCGTAAGCCGACGTCAGAGAGCAATGGGGAAAAGGGAGGAC
>DATLSS010000072.1:0-6199 GCA_035534035.1 Candidatus Acidiferrales bacterium
GGCAGCGAACCCAAAGCAATTGTTTCAGTTCCACGCCGGCCGCCTGAGCGGAATGAGGATCGAAATTGTCGCTGCCATCGACCAGGACGCACACTTCCGCATGAGCCGTTCGCGAAGCTAAAGCGGAAAGAAGAAAACTGGTGCGACCGGAGCAAGGAAGCCCGCAAATTTCCGTAAAGCCGCCGCGAGGTAAGCCACCGGTCCAATAATCAATTTCTGGAATGCCGATGTAAGCGGTTTCGGCGAATTTGCGTTCGTGATAGTCAAAAGGCGCGGAGGCGCGTCCACGAAGGTCGAATTCGATTTTGGCGCGAAGGGCGGCGAGGTTCTGGGCCATGACAGAATCCTGAGGCGAGGAGGGGTTAATATATTTTCGCTTTTTCTTCGCCTATATGAGATTATGGGCAAGGAGAGAGGCGTTGTCAATGATGGAGTAGGGAAATGTTGTGAGGGATGAATGGATTTGTGAGTATTAGGAAGGAACGCCGCTGCCAATTCGTCGCGCATCTTAAATTCATGGTGAAACGCCTGCCCAGGGATGCTAGCAAAACGCTGATTCCGCTCGAGGCATCGCTTGCGGAACTGCAGAAAATCACAAAAAGTTGTAAAGCTTGTGATCTATGGAAAAACGCCACGCAGACTGTATTCGGCGAAGGAATGCCAAGCGCGAAAATAATGTTTATCGGCGAGCAGCCGGGCGATCAGGAAGATTTGCAGGGCAAGCCGTTTGTCGGGCCTGCCGGAAAACTGCTCGACAGCGCTCTGGCGGAAGCCGGGATCGATCGAAAGAAAGTTTACGTGACGAATGCGGTAAAACATTTCAGATGGGAGCCGCGCGGAAAGCGGCGCATCCACAAGAAACCGAACGCCACGGAAATCGCCGCATGCCGTCCGTGGCTCGATGCCGAAATCGCCGCATTGCAACCGAAAGTGATTGTCTGCCTGGGAGCTACGGCGGCGCAGGCATTGTTTGGGCGCGACTTTCGCGTCACGCTGCATCGAGGCGAATTCCTTAAATCGCCGCTGGCCCCATTCGTGATGGCGACCGTGCATCCGTCGTCAATATTGCGCGCTCCAGATGCGGAAACGCGTCACGAGGAAATGAAGCGATTCATCGCGGACCTGAAAAAGATTTCGCGAGTGATTTCTTAGCAGGTTTTGCTTTTGGGCGAAAATTTCGGGACAATAGAAGAGTTTCCATATCATATAAGGGACGCTCCTCCAGGTCATGCCGTGAACCCATCCCTTGTGAATCTCCCGTCGTCTGCCGCGCTTGAATGGGCGCACCCGCTCGTTCGTGAGTGGTTCGAGGGCAAGTTCGGCACGCCTACGGAACCGCAAGAGCAGGGCTGGCCGCATATTCTCGCGGAAAAAGACACGTTGATTTGTGCGCCCACAGGCTCCGGAAAAACGCTCGCCGCTTTTCTCGCCTGTATTGACCGACTGGTCCGCAAAGCGCTCGCGGGCAATCTTCAGGACGAAACGGAAGTCCTGTATGTTTCGCCCCTAAAGGCACTCGGGAACGACATACAAAAAAATCTGGAAATCCCGTTGGGCGAGATCTTACAACTTGCCGGAGAGCGCGGATTCCTGATGCCGGAGATCCGCGCGGCCGTGCGCACGGGCGACACATTGATGCACGAGCGGCGCGCGATGCAGAAGCGGCCGCCCCACATTCTGGTGACCACACCGGAATCTCTTTACATTTTGCTGACGGCAGCGAAGAGCCGTGAGCTGCTGCGTAACGTGAGTACGGTGATCGTTGACGAAATTCACGCGGTCGCCGACGACAAGCGCGGCGCGCATCTTGCGCTTTCGCTCGAGCGGCTCGACGCGCTTACATCCCCGCGGCCTTCGCGCATTGGGCTTTCCGCCACGCAGCAGCCAATCGAATTGGTCGCGCAGTTTCTTGCCGGAAACGGACGGCCCACACCGACGGTCGTGCAAATCGCGCAGCGGCGCGAATTCGATCTGGCTGTCGAAGTTCCAGCAAGCGAGCTTGGGCCGGTGGCGTCGAACGAAATGTGGGAGGAGATCTACGGCCGCATTGCGGAACTGGTGCAGCAGCATCGATCAACTCTGATCTTCGTGAACACGCGACGGCTGGCGGAGCGCGTGGCACACAATCTGGCAAAACTGCTCGGCGAAGACGCGGTCGCGTCGCATCATGGCAGCTTATCGCGGCAGCGAAGGCTGGCGGTGGAAGGCAAGCTGAAGGCTGGCGAAATTCGCGCGCTCGTCGCGACAGCATCGCTCGAATTGGGAATCGACATTGGAACAGTGGATCTGGTTTGCCAGATCGGCTCGCCTCGAGCGATTGGCACCGGCTTGCAACGAATCGGACGCGCGGGCCACTGGCGCGGAGCGATTCCTAAAGGCCGCCTGTTTGCGACCACGCGCGATGAATTGTTGGAATGCGCGGCCCTCGTGCATTCCATAAGGCTCGGTTTGCTCGATCGCATCATGATTCCGGAATGCCCGCTGGACGTGCTGGCGCAGCAAATTGTGGCCGAGTGCGCGGCGCAGGAATGGCAGGAAGATGGTTTATTCGCGCTTGTGACCCGCGCCTATCCTTACCGCAATCTCTCGCGAAAGGAATTCGACGAAATCATCGCGATGCTCGCGGACGGGATTGCATCGCGTCGCGGCCGATACAGCGCGTATCTGCATCGCGACGGCGTGAATCATCGGCTGCGCGCGCGTCGTGGAGGCCGGCTGGCCGCAATCACGAGCGGCGGGGCGATTCCGGACAACTCGCTGTATACCGTGATCGCCGAGCCGGAGCATGTGACCATTGGCACGGTCGATGAAGATTTCGCGGTGGAGAGTTTACGCGGCGACATCATTCTCCTCGGCAATACCTCGTGGCAGATCCGGCGAGTGCAGGCAGGATCGGTGCTGGTGGAGGACGCGAAAGGCGCGCCGCCCAACGTTCCCTTCTGGCGCGGCGAAGCGCCTTCGCGCACCGCGGAGCTTTCCGAGCAGGTCGCCGAAGTTCGGGAGAAAATTAATTCACTGACTGAAAATGTTTCGCCGAATATCGTGAGAGCAGATGCGTCGCAAGCTATTGCGCCGGTCGACTGGCTGATGCAGGATTGCGGGCTGGACCGCCCGGGCGCGGAACAGGCGGTGGCATATATCGTCGAGGGCCGCGCCGTGTTGCGAGCCGTGCCGACGCAGCAAACTGTTATCGCAGAGCGCTTCTTCGATGAAAGCGGCGGCATGCAGCTGGTGATCCACGCCCCATTTGGAGGGCGCATCAACAAAGCCTGGGGGCTGGCGCTGCGGAAACGTTTCTGCCGTTCGTTCAATTTCGAGTTGCAGGCTGCGGCGACCGACAATGGCCTGAATATCTCGTTAAGCGAGCAGCACAGCTTTCCTCTCGCCGACGTTTTTCATTTTCTGCAATCGGCCAGCGTGGAGGATTTGCTCTCGCAAGCCGTGCTCACTTCGCCGATCTTCGCCACGCGCTGGCGCTGGACAGCCGGGCGCGCGCTGGCATTACTGCGCTTTCAGGGAGGCAAAAAAGTGCCGCCGCAAATCCAGCGCATGCGCTCGGATGATTTGCTGGCGGGCGTATTCCCGCAAGCATTGGCATGCCAGGAGAATATCTCCGGCGAGATCGAGATTCCCGATCATCCGCTGGTGCGCGAAACGATGAAAGATGCGCTTACCGAGGCAATGGACGTCGAGGGTCTGAAGAACGTCTTGGATGCGATGTCTTCCGGACGAATTCGCTGTATTGCCGTCGACACGCCTGTGCCGTCGCAATTTTCACACGAGATTCTGAACGCGAATCCGTACGCGTACCTCGATGATGCGCCGCTTGAAGAACGTCGTGCCCGGGCTGTCGAAATGCGGCGGATGTTGCCCGAAGCAATTCTGTCGGAAATTGGCCGACTCGATCCCGCCGCCATTGCGGAAGTGCGCGAAGAGGCGTGGCCCGATGTACGCGATGCGGACGAACTTCACGACGCGCTCCAGACACTCGTCGCCCTGCCAGAATCCTCGGATGGCACCTCCGCGCTCGGTCAAATGCTCGGCAAGTCGATTCCTGAATGGAAGGATTATTTTACCGCTCTGCAAGCGAACCGCCGAGCTGCTTGCGCGAGCGCTGGCGGTCGCGTTTTCTGGGTAGCGGCGGAAAAAACGAAGATGTTCTCAACGTTTTTCCCGTCCGCATTTTTCGATGCGACGCCTCCCGATTTTCAAAATGACGTAAGCGCGGAAGCGCTTTCGCGTGAAGAAGTATTGGTCGCTTGCGTCACGGGCTGGATGGCGCACAGCGGTCCACTGACGGCGCAGATCCTCAGCGACATACTCGGAATCGCGAGTCAGGAAATTGAGCAAGCCCTCCTGTGCCTGGAGGCCAGCGGCTCCGTGTTGCGGGGACAGTTCACGGGCGCTTCGGGCAGCCAAACAGAGTGGTGCGACCGCAGGCTGCTCGCGCGCATCCATCGACTGACGCTCGGCGCGTTGCGCAAAGAAATCCAAGCCGTGACGGCAGCGCAATTTATGCGCTGGCTGTTACGCTGGCAGCATGTGGCGCAAGGCACGCAAGTTTTCGGCGAGCGTGGCACGCTGGAAGTTTTGCAGCAGCTTCAAGGATTCGAGGCGCCCGCAAATTCCTGGGAACGCGAAATTCTGGCGCGGCGGATCGCGAACTACGATCCGAAGGTGCTCGATCAGCTCTGCTTGACGGGCGCGGTCGGCTGGGGACGACTGTCGCCCCATCCGGCGACCTTGACGGAACAAACAGGCACGAATCGCCGTGTGATTCCCACCAGCGTCGCACCCGTGGCATTTTTCATTCGTGATGACGCGGAGTGGATGATTCTGCGGAACGCGACTGGCGACGGCCCTGTTGATAGCGACGAACCACGCGGGCTTAGTCGAAACGCGCGAGACATATTGGTGTATCTGCGCCAGCATGGAGCATCATTTTTTGCGGACATCGTGCGGGGCACGGGAAAGCTGAAGGCTGAAGTGGAAACGGCGTTGTGGGAATTGGTGACGGCAGGGTTGCTCACGGCCGATGGATTCGACAATATTCGCGCGCTGATCGACCCGAAGCGCCGCTCGGGACACGGCAGGGGCCACAACGCGCGCCCACGTCACAGTCTCGGCCGGTGGTCGCTCCTGTATGCCACCGAAGTGTCCGATCGAGCGCGAACCGTGGAAGCTACCTGCTGGATGCTGCTCAAAAGATATGGCGTCGTGTTTCGCGAAATTGTCGCCAGAGAAAGTATCGTTCCGCGCTGGCGTGAATTGCTGATTGCTTTCCGGCGGCTCGAAGACCGAGGCGAAATACGCGGCGGACGGTTTGTGAGCGGATTTCTGGGCGAGCAATTTGCGTTGCCCGTGGCCATCGAGTCTGTGCGCGCAATAAGAAAGACTGAGCCCTCCGGCGAGGTCGTAACTGTATCCGCGGCTGATCCGTTGAACTTCGTGGGAATCGTATTGCCGGGCGATCGCATCGCGGCGAATTCTGGGAAAATTGTGGCGCTTCGCGATGGAGTTCCCATAGAAACAGCTGACTCCGCCGCCAGATTTGCCAGTGCAATTGCTGTTTGAAGGTTTGAAGTTCGAAGGTTCGAAGCTTTGAAGCAGTGACTCTATGTCTCTATGCCCGCTCGCCCTTTCCCCAAGACCCCAAGATGTCTACCAGCAAATAAAAAGGGCTCCGATTTCTCGGAGCCCTTCTCGCTAGAATTAAATCCTGGCGGCGACCTACGTTCCCGCGTCGTTACCAACGCAGTATCATCGGCCCTGCGGAGCTTAACTGCCGTGTTCGGGATGGGAACGGGTGTGACCCCCGCGGTTAGACCACCAGAAAATTGGAGGCTGGAAGCTAGAGGTTAGAAGTTAGAAAAAACCAAGAACCAGAAGCGCAGCCGAAAATTATGAAAGTCACGGTCAACAGTCGAAAGTCGAGCGTGAACTTTGAAACTGAAGGAAGCGGGCGAAATCCACAAACTCATCTTGAGTAGTGAAAGTGAAGAGGTCGCTTTCCAAACGCTCCGCATTTTATTGCGGACCCTTCGCCAAACTGCGGCTCAGGAGTGACGATCCTGAACGGATCATCACGTGTTGGGAAAGTTTTATGGTCAAGCCGAACGGCCGATTAGTACGGGTAAGCTACACGCATTGCTGCGCTTCCACCTCCCGCCTATCAAGGTCGTAGTCTACGACCGGCCTT